>DASUFY010000091.1:0-8696 GCA_036274315.1 Planctomycetota bacterium
CCGCGCGCGACGAGCGCGACGTGCGTGGCATGGCGCCGCGCGAGCTCCACGTCGTGCGAGGCGTGCAGCAGGCACATGCCGTTGCTGGCGCGCAACTGCTCGAGATCGGCGCCGAGCCGGCCCGCGCCGACGGGATCGAGATTGGCCGTCGGTTCGTCGAGCACCAGCAGCGCCGGATCGCGCGCCAGCGCGCGCGCCACGAGCATACGCCGGCGCTGGCCGAGGCTCAGCTCGGCCGAGTTGCGGTGCTGCAGGTGCGCGATCTGCATGGCGGCCAGTGCAGCCGCCGCGCGCGCGGATCGCGTGTGGCGACCGGCGTGGTGCGAGAGGCCGAGGCTCACGAACTCGGTCACCGTGACCGGCAGGCTCTGCTGGAAGCGCTGTTCCTGCGGCACGAAGCCGATGCCGCTGCGGTCGGCGATCGACGGCGCCTGCTCGATGCGACCTTGCAGCGGCGGCAGCAGCCCGAGCAGCGTCGCGATCAGGGTGGTCTTGCCGGCACCGTTCTGGCCGAGCAGGAACCAACACTGTCCCGGCAGCAGCTGCAGCGTGACGTCGCGCAGCAGCGGCTGCCGGCGACCTACGACCAGGTGCTCGGTTGCGATCAGCGGCCCCGGCCCGCGCGCGGTCACCGGCCCGGTTGCCGATGCGACGCTCATTGCGTTCCCTTCAAAGCGGCGACCACTGCGGCGACGTCGTGACCGACGAAGGCGAGGTAGTCGTCGCAGCCCTCGCGGCTGCCGACCTGGTGAGCCATCGCGGCGATCTTCGCCCCCGTCGTGCGCGCGACGAACTCCGCGTGCTGCGGCGCGAAGTACGGCGCGCTGAGGATCACGCGCACCTGCTCGGTCCGCATGCGCTTGATCAGCTGCTCGAGATGCGCCGTGGTCGGCGCGATGCCGGGCTTCGGCTCGAAGAAGCCCACCACCGTGATGCCGAACCGGTCGGCGAAGTAGGGCCACAGGTCGTGGTCGGCGACGACCTTGGCGCCGCGCCACGGCAGCATCTCGCCGAACCAGCCGCCGAGTCTGCCCAGATCACCCTGCGCCTGCAGCAGCGCCGCCAGCTTGCCGCGCGCATACAGCACGCCGAGCTTCTCGGCGTCGAAGTGGTAGAGCTTCGCCAGCTCGGGGCCGACCATGGCGCTGCACAGCCGTTCGCGAAAGCGCTCGTAGTTGGCCGCGAACAGCTGCTTGCCGTCGGGTCGCAAATCGGTGAACCGGTCGCGCAACAACGCGGCCACCCGCAGACCACACAGCGGATCGCAGCAGAAGTGCGGGTTGCCGCCGGGATGCACGTCGCCGCTCGAGCGATCGAACGTGCCGGCCGGCACCTCGAGCTTCCGGATCACCGTGCTGGCATCGATGCGCCCCGGGCTGCCCGGCAGCACCTTGCCGTTGCGCGCGTTGTCGACGAGCAACGGCAGCCAACCGATCTCGAGTTCGAGGCCGACCTCGACCAGCGCGTCGGCTCGGTTGAGCTCGCGGATCATGCTGGGCCGGGCCTCGAGGAAGTGGGCATCCTGCGGCCCGGTGACGAACGTCGTCACGGTGACGGCGCTCCCGCCAACCTCGGCAGCGAGATTGCCGAGGTCGGGCGTCGTCGCACACACGCGCAGGGGCTCGGGGGCCTGCGCCGGCAGCACCCCGAGCGCGAACATCGACACGATGGAAGGCAATCGCATGGCATCTCCTCTCAGTACTTGTGGGGTGGGTGTTTGCCGATCAGCAGCTCGAAGCCGAACCACACCGAATGAGCGGGATGGGCGAGCACGTCGGTGTCGTCGTAGCTGTACTGCAGGCGGAACCGAGAGAACTCGCTCGGGTGGTACTCGAGCAGGGGCGAGATGCGGTAGCGATCACAGCGATACGGGTCGCTGGCGCGCGCGAAGCCAGCTGTCGCCGCGTCGTAGCTGTCGCCCGACCCCGAGACCCACTCGCCGCGCAGCCCGGCGTCCCAACCGAGGCTGAAGCCCCACAGCGCCTGCAGGTAGGCGCCGTAGTCGTGCAGCGTCGTGCCCGGCACCGTCACGGGCGCGAGCGGCCCGCCCGCATCGATCTGGTCGGCGGCCGCGAAGTCGCGCGCGACGACCTCACCTTGGAGCCGGAAGAACGGCCAGCCGCGCTCGTTGCTCGGCGCGCGCCACTTGTAGACGAAGTCGGCGCCGTAGATCAGCGTGTCGGCGCCGTTGCCGGTGGCGTTGGGCCCATAGGCGACCGACGCGCCGATGGCCGTGCTGCTCGCATCGCTGATGTCCCAGCTGCTGACGAGGCGCCCCGTGTAGACGAGGTCGCCGAACGAACGCACGGGATCGGGCGCGAAGTCGCGGCCGCCGATCGGCCGTTCTTCGTAGACGCCCTCGTTGGCGAGGAAGCTCGTCATCTGCTCGCCGTTGGCGTTCTGCACGGTGACGAACACTTCGTTGTAGTGTTCGGTCGGCAGCAGCCAGCTCAGCCGCGCGCCGGGCGCGCGCATGCCGTCGCCGCCGAACACGCGCGTGAGGATGATCGGCTGGTCCTGCCAGTCCCAGGCGTGCGGATGCACGGGGTTGAGCCGGCCGAACTCGGTGAAGAACAGGCCGGACTTGGCTTGCAGCCCGTACGGCAGAGCCTGCGAGGTGAGAAACGCCTCCTCGAGTTCGACCTCGCTGTCGCCCGAGTCCGGATCGATCGCCCAGACGATGTGCGACTCGGCCGTGAAGTACGGATCGACGGCGCCGCCGAGCGACAGTTCGGCCTGCTCGAGCGTGAAGCCGCGCTTCTTTGGGTCGTGCCCTCCACCCTGCAGATCGCGCAGTTCGGCGTCGCTCGCGGTCGAGCTGCCGACCGCCGCGACCACGTCGAGCGAGACGTCGATCAACCGCAGTTGCCCGGGCGTCGACGGAGCCGGCACCCCCGGCGTGCTGGCCGGCGGCGGCGCGGATTCCTGCAGCGCGCGTTCGAGGGCCTGCAGGCGTGGGTCGGGTTGTTGCGGCGGCTCTTGCGCCACCAGCAGCGGCAGCGGCAACAGACCGCTCCCGCAGCAGCAGTACGGAACCAGGGTACGGAACATGGAGGCTCCCGAGCCGATGCCAATGGCCGCGCGTCCGCCGCCGGAGACGCTCCCCGGCTGTCGCGCTGCACGGACCCGACGACTGCGCTCAGGTCAGCGGCGGGCCGCGCACCGGTGTCTGCCGGTTCCGTTCGGCAGCGAGCTGCACGGCGGCCGGCAGGCAATGCACGCGCGGCTGCACGGCGAGGCGGACTGCGGCGACCTCAGGCTCGCAGGGCAGCAGGTCGCGCGGCACGAGCAGCAAACGACACAGCGTGCACTCGTGGTCGCCATCGTGGTCGTGGCCGGCGGCCGGCTGCCGTCCCTCGCCGCCGTGAGGTGCATGCACGGCGCCGCAGTCGGCGCAGACCACGACCTCATCGTGTTCGACGGCGTGATGCCAGCGGTGCAGCCCCGGCAGCAGCACGTGGGCGACCAGCAGCAGGGCTGGCAACCAGGCGCACCAACGAACACGCCGTCCGGGCATGCCGCAGAGCATACGCCGCCGCGCCGCTGCGGTCAGGGCCGCACTTCGAACACGAGATTGAACGGCGTCTCGGCGGCCCGGCGGAACCGCGTGAACCCGCCACCCGTGACGACCTCGCGCAGCCGCTTCTCACCGGCCTGGGCGCCGAGGCCGAGGCCGACCTCCTGCGCCAGCGACGCCGGCGTGCAGACCATCGTCGACGCACCGTAGAAGACGCGGCCCACGGGGTTGAGGTTCTCTTCGATGCGATCGCCCGCGAACGGCTCGACGAGCATCCACGTGCCGTCGGCGGCGAGCGACTTGCGCACGTGTGCGCTCGCACCGACCGGGTCGCCCATGTCGTGCAGGCAGTCGAAGAACGTGACGAGGTCGTAGCCGACGCCCGGGTACTGCTTGGCCGTGGCCACGTCGAACTTCACGCGCTCGGCGACGCCCGCGCGTTCGGCGGCGCGCCGCGCCCAGCGCACCGACGGCTCGTGGTAGTCGAAGCCGAAGAACCGCGACTCCGGGAACGCCTTCGCCATGAGGATCGTCGACGCACCGTGGCCACAGCCGACGTCGGCCACCTTGGCGCCGCGCTGGAGCTTCTGCACGACGCCGGCCAGGGCCGGCAGCCAGCTCGATACGAGGTTGGCGTTGTAGCCGGGGCGGAAGAAGCGCTCGGTGCCTTCGAAGAGCCCGGCATCGTGTTCGTGCCAGCCGACGCCGCAGCCACTGCGGAAGGCCTCCGTGATCTTGGGCTCGTCGCGCAACACCGCGGTGACGACCTGGAACGCGCCGGGCAGGAACACCGGGCTGTCGTCCATCGCCATCGCCATCGTCTGCTCCGGCGTCATGTGGAAGCGCCCCGAGGCCGCGTCGTAGACGACGTAGCCGCCCGCGGCCTGCGCCGCGAGCCACTCGCGCACGTATCGTTCCGCGGTCTTCGTGCGTTCGGCGAGCTGCGCCGAGGTCATCGGCCCCCCTGCCGCGAGCGCCTTGTACAGGCCCAGCTTGTCGCCGATCACCGCCAGCGCCGCGTGCAGCGTGGCGCCGATGTCGCCGACGGCGCGTCCCATGAACTCGTTCAACTTGCCTTCATCGATGGTCATTTCGGTCATCGCAGTCTTCCTGTGTTGGAGCGGTGAATGAGCGCAGGCACGCGCCTGCAGCCGACGATCGCTCGCCGCGCTCGGGGCGCGCGGCGAGATCGGGATGCGTTCCCTGTACGCGATGTGGCCGACCCTCGGCACCGCACAAGCGGGTGGGTGTTGCGCAGCTCCATGCGCCGGTGCCGAGGCCGCACCACACCGATGTGCAGGGTCGGCCCCGCCGCGCCCGCGGCCGCGTCAGCGCACGATGCCGCGCCGCAGCGCCGCCATCACCGCCTCCGACTTCGAGTGCACGTGCAGCTTGGCGTAGATGTTGCGCAGGTGGAACCGCACCGTGTCGAGGCTCATCTGCAGCTGCGCTCCGATCTGCTTGTAGCCGAGTCCATCGCTGAGCTTGTGCAGCACGTCGAGCTCGCGTTCGGTCAGGTCGTGCTCGACCCCACGCGGCGGCGCGAAGCGTTGGAACATGGTCAGCACCTTGCGCGCGATGTCGGGTGACATCGGCGCGCCGCCGTCGTTCGCCTGCACGATCGCCTCGAGCAGCTTGTGCGGCGGCGTGTCCTTGAGCAGGTAGCCGCAGGCGCCGGCGCAGATCGCCGCGAACACGTGGTCGTCGTCGCCGTGCACCGTGAGGATGACGACGTGCAGGCGGGGCCAGCGATCGCGCAGCAACCGCACGCCGTCGATGCCGGACATGCCGGGCAGTCCGATGTCGGTCAACACGACGTCGGGGCCGGTCGCGCCGAGGCCGCTCAACGCCTCCTCCATCGAACGGAACTCACCGCACAGGCGCAGGCCGTGCGTGCCGGCGATCAGCGCGGCGAGGCCTTCCCGCGTGCGCCGCGAGTCCTCGACGATCGCGATGGTGACCTCGGCGGCGGGATCCATGTTCACGAACCGGACCTCACGAGTCGACAGCAAGCGAACGGTGATGGGCACCGCATGTTCATGCGGGGCGCCCCTTGTGCTGCAACGGGATCTCGAGCGCGATCTGCGTGCCGGCTCCGGGTGCAGCGCGCAGCTCCATGCTCCCACCGAGCCGCGCGCAGCGGCGCTCGAGGCTCGGCAGACCGTTGCCGGCGGTCGCATCGGGCGGCGAGAAGCCCACGCCGTCGTCCTCGATCCGCACCCGCAGGCGGCCACTCTCGACGGCCAGCGTGATGGCGACCCTGCGCGCGTCGGCGTGGCGGGCGACGTTGGTGACCGCCTCCTTGAACCAGAGCCAGAGCTGCCGCCGCTGGTCGATCGACAGCGCGATGTTGTCGAGTCCGGCGGCTTCGGGTGCCAGGAACACGACCTGCGTGCCGTCGACCTCGAGCATGCTCGTGGTCAGCTGGCGCATGCGCTGCACGAGGTCGGCGAGCCGGTCGTGACCCTTCGCCAGCGCCCAGACGATGTCGCTCATCGCCTCGCGCAGCGTGCGCGCGAGCCCCGCGATCTCGCCGAGGCCCGACGCCAACACGGGCTCGGCGCGCTGCCGCGCCACCTCGCTGAGGATGGCGATCTGCGCGAGCCCGGCCCCCACCTCGTCGTGCAGGTCGGTGGCGATCTCGGTGCGCAACCGTTCGGTCGCGACGGCGCGACGCAGCCGCGCTCGGTGCCAGGTCCAGACCATCGCTGCGGCCGCCGCCGCCACGGTGGCGAGGAACCAGGCGCGAACCCAGAACGGCGGCATCACCGTGAACGCGAGCGTGGCCGGAACGTCGCTGACGCGGCCGCTGGTGTCGATGGCGCGCACGAGGAAGCGGTACTCGCCCGCGGCGAGGTTCGCGAACTTCACCTGGTTCGCCGACGAGGGCGGACTCCACTGCCCGTCGGCACCCTCGAGGCGATGCTGGTAGCGCAGCGGCAGCTCGTCCTGGAAGTGCAGGCCCACGCACTCGACCTCGAGCGTGCGCTGGTCCGGCGACAGCACGAGGTCGGTCAGGGTCGACGCACCGTTCTCCGGCGTCGGCACGCGCTGTCCGTCGATCTGCACGCTCGCCAGGTACACCGTCGGTGGCGGCGGCACCCGTTCCGGCGCGTCGAGGTCGAACCGCGACAAACCGCCGGTCGTGCCGGCCCACAGGCGCCCGCGCCGGTCGCACAGGATGTGGTTGACGATGTCGCCGGCGAGCCGGCCAGCGCCGCCGAACGGGCGCAGCCGGCCAGTGTCGGCGTCGAAGCACGTGATGCCGCGCGCCGTGCCGAGGTAGATCCGACCGCGATGGTCTTCCGCCGCAGACCACACCGCATCGCTGGCGAGACCGTCGCGGCTGCTCAGATGCAGCACGCCGCCCGCGGACTCGGGGCGCTCGACGAACACGCCGAGGAAGCGAGTGCCGATCCACCGCCAGCCGCGGCTGTCGCGCAGCACGCAGCGCGGTCGCAGCGGGCCATCGACCGCGGGTCCCGTCGGCCGGCAGTGTTGGCCATCGTACCGCCACAGGTTGTCGAACGTCGCGAGCAGCACGCTGCCACCGTCGTCGTCGGCGACGAGGCGGCACGGCGTCGGGTCGCCGAGCGGCCGGATCGACAGCACGCTCTGCCAGGTTGCGGCGCCGGCGGCGAGGCGGTGTACGGTGAGATCGCCGCTGCCGAACCACACGCTGCCGTCGGCGAGTTCGACGATCGAGGCGCAGACGGGGTCGTCGGTGAGCCCGACGGCGCCGTCCTGCCGGCGCGCGCGGCCGAAGTCGAGCCGCGGACCGTCGCAGAACCAGAGACCGTGCTCGGTGCCGATCCAGAAGTCGCCGTGGCGATCGCAGGTCAACCGCAGGTGCACGTGCGCGAAGTCCGCGTCGTGCGTGTGCGGCACGGGCACGACCCGGTCGTCGAACACCTCGTAGACGCCGCTCGTGTCGGTGCTCGCGTAGATGCACCCATCGACGGTCTCGACGATGCGCGCCACATTGCGGTCGCCGAAGCCCTCGGCGGCGCCGAACCGGACCGCCGTGAGATCGGCCAGGCGACTGAGTCCACCGTGTTGGGTCCCGATCCACAGCACCTGTTCGCGATCGAAGAACAGGCAACGGATCCAGTCGTCGGGCAGTCCCTGCCCCGCCCCGTAGCGGCACCAGCCATCGTCGCGACGCTCGAACAGTCCCTGCGTGGTGCCGACCCACAACGTGCCCCCGGGACCCTCGGCGAGTGCGGTCACCTGCCCGTTCGACGGCGAGGCGAACGCCACACGCTGCCAGGCCGTGGCATCGACCGAACCCTGCGGTGCGGACCACAGGCCGTGTTCGCGGGCGAGCACGAGTTCGCGACCGCAGCCCACCGCACACACGCGGCCACCGTCGTCGTCGCCCGCGTGGCACGGCTCCGTCGCGACCGCAGCGCCGCGCACGACGACGCACGACGCGCCGGCGAACAGATGCAGCGCGCCCGCCGCGTCGGCGACGCCGACCGTGTCGGCCCGCTGCGAAGGCAGCACGGGCTCGGCGCGCACACCGTCTGGCTGCACCTGCGCCCGGTAGATGCCGGCGCTCGTGACGATCCACAGCGGACCGTTCGCGGCGAAGAACAGCGAGGCGACGTCGTTGGCCCGGGGCGTCGAGGCGACGGGCCAGGCTTCGAACCGCTTGCCGTTGCCATCGGCGGTCTCCAGCATGCGCGCGATGCCGCCGCCGAGCGTGCCGATCCAGAGCCGGCCATCGCCGTCTTCGACGATGCAGCTCACGAAGGGGTTGGGCAGCCCGTCGACGGTGCCGTAGTTGACGAAGTGCACGCCGTCGAAGCGGCTCAGTCCGTCCCAGGTGCCGAACCAGAGGTAGCCGCGATGGTCCTGGTGCACGCAGTTGACTCGGCCGTGGGCGAGGCCGTCGAGCACCGTGTAGGTTCGCAGCGCGAGCTGCTGCGCCGGCAGCGCCGCGCCGGCGAGCAACGCGAACGTGCAGGCAGCGACTCGTGACCGGCGCACGCGGGAGGACATGTCGGGCCGCCGAGGATAGCGCGGTCGCGGCCGTGCTCCGAGCGATGCCCGCTACCATGCTCCGCCCCCGATGCATCCGGCCCTGCCCACCTCCGTGCTCGTGCTCGCCGCCGCGGCACCGTGCCAGTTGCTCGACGATCTGCGCGACGCCGTGCGCGAGGCCGCCAGGTCGACG
>DASUFY010000092.1:0-16983 GCA_036274315.1 Planctomycetota bacterium
CGCCCGGTTGTGCTCGACGGTGCGGTCACCCAGTTCTGCCGGAAGAACGAATTGCCGACCGCGAACGCACGGCGCTCGTGCGCCGACAGCAGCGGCGACGGCGACCCGAACGCGTTCGGTCCGCGGTCGTCGATCGTGACGACGTCGCAAGCAGGAGCCAGCACGGCGTCGACGGGCATCTGGCCGAGCAGCGGGCCGGCGCCGAGTGCCCACACGGTGATCGCGGCGAGCCTCATGCGTCAGCGTCCGTTGGGTCGCAGCGGCAGTTCGTAGCCCAATCGCCGTCCCGCGATCGACAGGCACTCCGCCTGCTCGTCGAGCGCATCGAGCGCGGCCCGCATCGCGCGGCGACCCGGAGCCTCGTCGGTGCCGAGCATCGCCTGGTCGAACGGAGCCGGGATCGCGCGCAACCTCGCCAGCGTGTCCAAGAGCTTCCGCTGCAGCTCGCGCGCGAGCACCACGTCGACGGCCGCGACCAGCGACAGCAGGCCGGGATCGCGCTTCGCGTCGCCGTCCGGCGCGATGACGCGCACGATGCCGAGCTGATCGGCCACGAGATCCTCGCACGTCGTGTCCGAGAAGCAGCTGTGTTCCTGTTCCTGATCCTGGGTCTCGAACGCGACCGCGAGCCGTTCGCCGCCGAGCTCGAACGCGGTCAGCACGGTCACGCCGGTCAGCATGCGCCCCACCGCTGCCTCCGGATCGGCTTCGAACCGGCGGCGGTGGTTCGCGGCATCGGGCGCCCACGCCGCGACGAGCTCGTCGAGCTGGCGCACGAGCAGGTCCACGATGCAGGACAGGTACTCACGCCGCCGGTCCGCATCGGCGCCGACGCCGAGCTGGTAGTCGGTGAACGGCCGGTCGCCGGCGCCGTCGGCACGCAGGTCCTGACCCCAGAGCAGGAACTCGATCGCATGCCAGCCGACGCTGACGTTGGCCTCGCCGCCGCGTTCGTTGGCGAGCACGAGCACGGTCTCGCCGATGCGCGGGTAGCGCACGCGGTCGTGCACGATGCCCGCCTCCGGTTGTCCCTGCACGTAGTCGATGTAGGCCTCGTCGATCGGCCACGCGTTGAGCAGCGGCTCGAGCGCTTCGATCGGACCTTCTTGGAAGCGCATGGCCTCGGTCACGCAGTACGCGGCCCTCGCCCTCTGCCAGGCCGCGCGCGCGCCGGACAGCGTGGCAGCACCGGGCGCCGCCAGCAGCGCACCGATCGCCTCGCGCAGCTGCACGGCGCGGTCGCGGCATTCGCGGTAGGCGCTGTGGCACCACACCGCGTGCGCATGCACGACGGTCTGGCGCAGCGCGGCGAACGCATCGACGGTCTGGCCCGGCGCCGTAGCCGACAGCGCGAGCGCGGCGAGCACTCTCTCGAGACGGTGGCGGGTGGCTCTGTTCATGGGGCACGCTGCATGGGGGCGGTAGACGCAGCAGCTTGCGCGTCGATGCACGGATCCGACGAGCCGAGGGTGAAGCTTCGGCGAAGGTGGTGCCCCGGGCGACGAACGCAACGCTCCGGCCCGTGCGGTCCGGACCGTAGAGTCTGCTGCCATGGATCTCTCCCGCTTCCCGCGCCGCCGCTACAGCGTGGGCCCGACCCCGCTCGAGTTCCTGCCCCACTTCACGCGTGCGCTCGGCGGCCCCAGGGTCTGGATCAAGCGCGACGACATTCTCGGTCTGACGCCGGGCGGCAACAAGACGCGCAAGCTCGAGTTCCTCGTCGCCGACGCGCTGGCCCAGGGTTGCGACACGCTCGTCACCTGTGGCGCACCGCAGTCCAACCACTGCCGCATCACGCTGTCGGCCGCGGTCAAGGAGGGGATGCGCTGTCGCTTCGTCATCGAAGAGCGCGTGCCGGGCAGCTACCGCGCCGACGCGAGCGGCAACCACTTCCTGTTCCGGCTGCTCGGCGTCGAGGCGATCACCGTCGTGCCGGCCGGCACGGACATGGCCGCCGCCATGCAGCGGGTCGCCGGCGAACTCGCGCAGCAGGGCCGCAAGGCCTACGTGATCCCGGGCGGCGGTTCGAACGCGCTCGGCGGTCTCGGCTACGTCGCGTGTGCGCAGGAGCTGCAGCAGCAGCTGTTCGAACAGGGCGTGCACATCGACCGCGTGATCGTCGGCTCGGGCAGCTCGGGCACGCACGGCGGGCTGCTCGCGGGCTTCCTCGGCAATCGCATCAGGATCCCGATCACGGGCATCGGCGTGAGCCGCGATCCGGCCGACCAGGCGCCGCTCGTGCTGAAGGAAGCCCAGGCCGTCTGCGACCTGCTCGGACTCGGCATGACGGTGCCGGCCGAGGCCGTGCACTGCGTCGGCGGCTACTGGCAGCCCAGGTACTCGGTACCCAACCCGCGCATGGTCGAGGCCGTGCAGCTGCTCGCGCGCACCGAAGCGATCCTGCTCGATCCCGTCTACACGGGCAAGGTCATGGCCGGCCTGATCGGCATGAGCCGAGAGGGTGCGTTCGGGCGCGACGAGAACGTCTTGTTCGTGCACACGGGCGGGGCGCCCGCGCTGCATGCCTACGAGGCGCAGCTGCTCGCCGAACCGGGACCGGTTCCGTGAGTCACGCGGCGGCAGCTTTCGACCGCGGTCGCAGTGCCACGACCAACAGGCCAGCGAGCATGCCGGTCACGACGGTCCAGATGCACGCCCAGAAGCCCATCTGGAACGCGAAGCCGAGGCCGATCTTGGCGGCCGTGCCGAATTGGCCCGGAAACGCGTCGTAGTGCGTGCCCCACTCGCCGAGCACGGCGACGATCGTCACGAGGAACACCGGCAGTCGCGCCAGCAGGCCGTAGACGACGAGCGTCCTGGCGAGCGGCGCGAGCAAGGCCCGGGTCGACGCGATGTGCGCACGCAGCCGCAATGCGAACCACGGGCCGAACACGAACGGCAGCCAGACGATGCCGGCCAGCGCACCCGGACCACCCGCGTCCCGGTTCGCGAGCCAACTCGGGGCGCCGAGCAGTTCGAGCGCGAGGCGCAGCGCTGTGACCGCCAACGTGATCGCGGCGGGCACGACGACGAGGGAACGCACGGAGGGAACGGAGGAGCTGGTCGGGTTCATGGGATCTCGGTCGCGCGGTGCGATTGACCGTTCGGTCAAGCCGCGCACGGTAGGCCCGCCCGCCAATCAAGCTCAACCGGAAACCCAAGACCGCCGCCGGCGCGCACACGGCCCCGTTGGCCCATCACCTGGTCTTCGGCGGCAGCGTCTGCACGAACGCGAGGCACGCGGCGACCCACCGCTTCAGCTCGCGGTCCTCCTCGATGCCGGGCGGGTCGACGTAGACGTAGCCCCTCATCGGCTTGCCAGTGAAGTCCATCTCGCGCACGTGCGGCCGGCGCAGCGCGGCGGCGTGGGCTTCGCGCCCGACGCGCGCCATCAGCGTGTCGCCGACGATGCCGACGAACATGTGGCCGCGCGACAGGAACGCGAGGCCGCCGAACATCTTCTTCTCGCCGAAGCCCGCCTCCGCGGGGATCAGCTCGCGCAGGCGTTCTGCCAGGCCGGTGTCGTACGCCATGACCGTGCTCCGTGGTGTGCTGCCGCGACGCGACCCGACTCAGCTCGCCTCGACCTCCACCTGGTCCCAGAAGCCGATCCAATGGTCGACCTTCTTCATCGACTCACCGGGCGCCTCGTACGACCAAGCACATCGCTCGCCGCGCTGCGTGCCGTCGGTGACGTCGTAGAACTGCACGCCGTGCGGGCACTGGCGATCGCGGGGCGTCTTCGCCGCGATGCGCAGCAGGTCCATGCGCACGGTGTCGCGCGGGAAGTAGTGGTAGCCGTCGACCTCGAGCGTCTGCTCGCTGTCGGCGAGGATCCGACCGTTCCAGAGGGCTCGCATGCCCGACAAGACTAGCGGTGGAACCGCGCGGCGGCGATGCTCGCGGGCCCGCACTTCGCGGCACGAGTTCCCATGACCACCGACGACCTCCTCACGCGCGCCGAGCAGAGCACCTACACCGAGACCTCGCGGCACGCCGACGTCATGGCGTTCCTCGCCAGGCTCGCCGAGGCGAAGGACCCGCGCCTGCACGTCGGCGACTTCGGCGCCACGCCCGAGGGCCGCACGCTGCCGCTGCTCGTGCTGTCGCAGCACGGCCACTTCACGCCGAAGGCCGCGCACAAGTCGGGCCTGCCCGTCGTGCTCGTCGTCTGCGGCATCCACGCGGGCGAGGTCGAGGGCAAGGAGGCGGTGCTCATGCTGGTTCGCGACCTGCTGCGCAGCAAACACGGCGACCTGCTCGCACGCCTGACGCTCGTCGTCGTGCCGCTGTTCAACGCCGACGGCAACGACCGCATCGACCCCGACAACCGCAAGCTCGACCTCGCGAAGTTCTCGGGCCAGGTCGGCCCCGACTCGGGCGTCGGCACGCGCAACACGGCGGCCGGCATCAACCTCAACCGCGACTACCTGCGCCAGGACGCGGTCGAGATGCAGCTCCTGCAGACGCGCGTCTGCCAGCCGTGGAACGCGCACCTCGTCGTCGACTGCCACGCGACGAACGGCTCGATCCACCGGTTCGCGCTCACCTACGACGTGCCGCACACGGTCGAGAGCGGGCGCCGCGAACCGATCGACTACATGCGAGAGAAGCTGCTGCCGTCCGTGCGCGAGTCGGTGCAGGTGAGCGAGGGCCTGCACACGTTCTTCTACGGCAACTTCCTGCGCGACGAGGGCGGCGAGGGCACGGGCTGGATCACCTACCCGCACCACCCGCGCTTCGGCGGCAACTACCGCGGCCTCACCAACCGCCTCGACCTGCTGCTCGAGACCTACGCGTACCTGCCGTTCGCGGCGCGCGTGCACACGACCCATGCGTTCCTGCGCGAGACGCTGCGCTACGTCGGCGCGCGCGGCGACGAGATCGTGAAGCTGCTGGCGGGCTGCACGATGCCGCCCGCGCGCGTGGCCGTGCGCTACCGGCTCGAAGCGTCGCCGGACGGGCCGGTCGAGGTGCTGACGCGCGAGCCCTACACGCTCGAGGGCGAGCCGATCACGGTGACCGTGCCGCACCTGTGCCAGTTCGTCGGGGAACTCGTCGTCGACCGGCCGCTCGCTTACGCGGTGCCCGATGACGTGGCGAAGCGGCTCGAAGGGCACGGCCTCGCGATCGAACGCCCGAAGAAGCGGCCGCAGCTCGAGGTGGAGATCGCGACCGTGCGCGGCTCCGTGTCGACGGCGGGCCGCGAGATCCTCGAGGCCAACGCCTCGACGTTCCTCGAGGTCGACTGGCGCCGCGAGAAGCAGGCGCTGCCGAAGGGCTGGTCGCTCGTGCGCACCGAGCAGCAGCGCGGCGCGGTCGCCGTGTACCTGTGCGAGGCGGGCAGCGACGACAGCATCGTCGCGTGCGGCTGGGTGCCGGAACCGGCGGCGGGCTCGGAGTTCCCGGCCTGGCGCGTGCTGTCGATCGGCTGATCGGCCGGGTGCGATCGGGATCGGCGATCGTTGCCGGTTTATGCCTGCGTACATAATGTGCCGATGCATAATGTCGGCATGCACTGGCAGGACCGCACACCCGAGCTCGAACGACTGCACCGCCTGGCGAAGCGGCGCGATGGTGGGGTCGCGGTGCTTTGGGGCAGGCGGCGCGTCGGCAAGACCCGCCTGCTCGTGCAATGGGTACGCGAACTCGACGGCGTCTACTTCGTGGCCGACGAGTCGACGCCCGTGCTGCAGCGCCAGCGCCTGGCCGAAGCGATCGCGAGGGTGCTGCCGGGTTTCGCCGACGTCGAGTACCGCGACTGGGGCACCTTGCTCGCGCGGCTGGCAAAGGAGGCCGAGCGGGCGGGCCATCGCGGGCCGTTCGTGCTCGACGAACTGCCCTACCTGGTCGTCGCCTCGCCGGAGCTGCCGGCGACCCTGCAACGCTTCGTCGACCACGAAGCGAAACAGGCTCGACTCGTGCTGGCGGTCGCGGGCTCCAGCCAACGCATGATGCAGGGGCTGGTGCTCGAACCCAAGGCGCCGTTGTTCGGGCGCGCCACGGAGGCGTTCGAGATCCGACCGTTGGCGCCGAAGTGGCTCGGTCCCGCGCTCGGCCTGCGCAGCAGCCTCGCGACCGTACAGGCGTGGAATGTCTGGGGTGGACTGCCGCGCTACTGGGAGCTGGCCGCCGACTTCGCGGACCGCCGCAGCGCCGTCGATGCGCTCGTGCTGGATCCGGCCGGTGCCCTGCACGACGAGCCATCCCGCCTCCTGCTCGAGGAGCTGCCGCCTGCGATCGGGCTGCGACCGATCCTCGACGCGATCGGCTCGGGCGCGCACAAGCTCAGCGAGATCGCGGGGCGCATCGGCAGCCCGGCGACGTCGCTGGCGCGTTCGATGACGCGGCTCGTCGAACTGGGCCTCGTCGTGCGCGAGACGCCCTTCGGCGAACCCGAACGATCGACCAAGCGCGCGCTGTATCGCCTCGCCGACCCGTTCCTGCGGCTGTGGTTCTCGCTGGTTGCGCCGAAGCGCGCGATGCTGGCGCAGGTCGATCGCAAGGCGCGGCTCGCGCTGTTCGACGAACGAGCGCCGCACCTCGACGCGATGAGCTGGGAGGAACTGTGTCGCGCCGCCATCCCGCGGCTCGGCGACGTGCTGGGCCACGCGTTCGGGCAGGCCCGTCGCTACTGGGGCGGGTCCGGTCCCGAATGGGACATCGTCGCCGAAGCGCGCAACCCGAGGGTGCACTTGCTCGGCGAAGTGAAGTGGTCGCCACGTGCGGCAACGGCGAAGCTGCTCGACACCGCGCACACGCAGCTCCTGGAGCGAGGCGTGCCGCCGTTTGCGACGGGCGAGGTCGTGCGCGCCCTGTTCGTGCCGGTGCTGCCGCGCCAGCGTTCGAAGAGCCTGCCGCGCGATGTCAGGATCGTCGATGCCGCAGCGCTGCTGAAGGTCGTCGGCGACGATGCGTAATCAGGCCCACGCGACCCTCGTCACGGCAGCATCGACAGCAGTGTTGCCGCGCCAGCGCGCCGGTAGACGTCGAGGCGCGCGCTGCCGGTCACCGCGATGCGAACCCGCTGGCCGAAGCCGTCGAAGAGGCCCTTCAGGAACTGCTTCCACCGGCCATGTTTGTGCAGTTCGTCGAAGACGACGAGCGGTCGTGCGGCACCGAGGCGCTCGAGCCGCAACTCGGCGGCGACGGCCTTGGGCCCGCGCAGGATCAGGGCGCGGTCGTCCTGGTCGTCCCAATTGCAGTAGCGAGCTTCGGCGTCCAGCGACCGGCACACAGTCGTCTTGCCGACCTGACGAGGCCCCGCCAGCAAGGCCATCTGACGGTGCTCACCGAAGTGCTCACGCAGCATCGCCGAGTAGAGGCGCGGGCTCGCTCGAGCGGACACGACGTGGCATGCTGCGCAGTCAGGCTTGCACATGCGTACGCTCGCACGACTGCCCCTGCTGCTGAGCCTCCTGCACCTGCTGAGCACCGTGCTGCCCGCACAGCGCGAGCTGCTCGACACGCTGCCCCCGGACGCCGAAGCCTACGCGCTCCGCCTCGTCGGCTTCGGGCGGGAGTTCACGCCGCTGGAACTGCCCGGCGAAGGCACGCCGCACGGCTTGGCCCGCATCGGCGACGTCGTCTGGATGGCGAGCGATGAAGAACTGCTGCGCCTGAAGTGGCCCGGCGGCGCGGTGGAGCTGCGCGTCGAGGCACCGAAGGGTGTGCTCGGCCTGTGCGCCGACGCGCGCTTCGTCTACGCGCTGTGCGCGAACGAGATCGTCGTGCTCGATCCGATCGCGGGTCGCGCCGTGCGCAGCCTACCGTTGCAGCTCGGCGAGCCGCCCGTCGCGATCGCCTGGCGCTCGGGTGCACTGCACGTGCTCACCGGCGAACGGCTGACGACCGTGAATGCGCAGTCCGGTGCGGTCGCGGGACTGCGCGGCAGTCTGATGGGACACAGCACGCTGCGCGAGGACGCGTGCTGGCTCGCGAGCGACGGGGAGCGGCTGTGGTGCGGGTATCCCAACGGCGTGTACGCAGTGCCCGAACCGTCTGCCCCCACCACGGGCTGGCAGGGGCGGAAGTGGCCCTGGCAGCTCGAGGCGAGCACCGCGACGTGGGTCGATGGACAGTTGCTGCTCGCCGGCTCGTACCGCAACGCCCTCGGGGAATCCGTGACGGTGACCGGCCTGCTGAAGCCCGAGCCCGAGTACGCCGAGTGCCTCCCGTTGAAGCTGCGCCTCCAACGCGGGAAGACGACCTACGAGGTCGGCCCGAAGCCCGTCTCGACTCGGTGCGACCTGCGGCAGGAGCTGACCCGCATCGCGGCCGACCCTGCATGCAGGGTGCCCGGCCCCGACGGCAAGCCGCGCCACCTGCCGGTCGTGCTCGATCCGTACCCGGGTGTCACCGTCGCCGCGCTGGCCGCCGCCTGGGACACGGTGCTGGCCGCCGGCTTCACCGACGTCAGCAGCCCGGCGCAGGAGGCCTGGGCGCTGGCCGAGCGGCGCCGCAAGAAGTGAGCACCGCGGGCTATTCGGCCCCGATTTCGAGGCCGAGCCCGTCGGCGATGCGCCTCACGCCAACCACTCACGCACGAGTTCGCGCAGCTGCGTGATGCCTGTCTGCTCGGTCGCGCTGACCCACACCACGTCCGTCGGCTGAAGGTCACAACGTTCGGCGAACTCCTTCTGCCGGTGCAGGCGCTTCGACGACTTGACCTTGTCGTGTTTGGTGGCCACCACGCAGTGTGGCACGTCGTGCTCGCGCAGCCATTGCAGCATGTGCAGGTCCGAGGCCGTCGGTCCGATCTCACCATCGACGAGCAGCAGCACCATCACGAGCTGCTCCCGCCCGAGCAGGTAGCCCTCGAGCATCGGCAGCCACGTGCCGCGCACGCGCTTGCTCACCTTGGCGTAGCCGTAGCCGGGACAGTCGACGACCGTCGCACCGCTGCGTTCGAGCGCGAAGCAGTCGAGCGACTGGGTCCGGCCCGGTGTGTTGGACGTGCGCGCCACCGGCTTGCCGCCGGCGAGTGCGTTCAGCAACGACGACTTGCCGACGTTGGACCGCCCGATGAACGCGACCTCGGCGCGACTGGCCGGCAGCTGCCCCACCTCGCTCGCCGTGGCGAGGAACTCCAACTGCAGCGCTCGGCTCATGGAGCGATTCTGGCGCATGCCGGTCGGCAGAAGTAGCAAGTTCAACGCCGATCGTCGACGGGCAGGCGCCCGAGCGCAGACTCGCGCTGCGCGAGCAACACGCGCACACGCTGCATGAGCGGGATGCCGCCGGCCGGCGCTCCCGCCGCCGCGCGCCGCCGCGCCGCCGCGGCATACACCGCGTCGAGGTCGCGCACGTGCTGCTCGAGCGCCGGCGGCAGCTCGGGCAGGCGGCGGCGCAGCTGCGTCCAGAGCTGCGTTTCGTCGACGAAGCGCCGCATCGCGGCCGCGAGCGCGCGGGCGTCGCCGGCCGGCGTGCGCAGCCCGCCGTCGCCGGCGCGCACCGCGAGTGCCCCGCGATCCGACACGATGCAGGGCAGACCGAGTTCGAAGCACTCGTCGAGCACGATGCCGAACGTCTCGAGGCACGTGCTCGGGAACACGCCGACCGCCGGGTGCAGCGTGCGCAGCTGCGCCGTCGCGAAGCTACCGTGGAACGTGATCGGCAGACCGCGCGCCCGTTCGCGCAGTTCGACCTCGAAGGCCGCGGAGGCGAAGCCGCCGAGCACGTGCAGCTCGAAGGGCCGGGCCGGCCGTTCGCGCTGCAGTTCGCGCACGGCGTCGACGAGCCCACGCAGGCCCTTGTGCGGCGCCACCCCGCCCCAGAACGCGAAGCGGAACGGTCGGCTCGGGTCGGGTGGCGCCAGCGGCGGCAGGCCTGGGAACCGCCGCCGATAGCCGAGGCTCATCACCTCGAAGCGTTCGCGCGACAACCCGAGCGTGGTGCTCACGAGGTCCGCCGTCGAGGCCACCCCGACCAACACGGCGTCGGCCATCGTCAGTTCGGCGCGGCTCTGCTCGGCGAACAGCTCGATGCCGGCCGCGAGTTCGGCCTCGCGTTCGTGGCCGTAGCGCGGCACGCAGTCGAGGCACGAGGCCGGCGACAGTTCGCGCAAGCACGCGCTGCCGTCGAGCCGCAGCCGGAAGGCGCGCGGGCACGACGCATAGTAGTCGTGCAGCGTCACGACCGCGGGCAGGCCGGTGCGCTGCACGATCTCGACGAGATTGCTCGTCAACCGGATCCACTGGTGCACGTGCACGACCTTGGGCCGGTGACGCCGCAGGAACTCGTCGAGCACCGTCTCGACGCCCGGATGCCACGACTTGCTGTAGAGGTCGAAGAACAGGTCGTCGCGGTGCAGGCGATGCACTGGCACGGGCCCGACCTGCAGCTGTTCGATGCCGACCTCGGGCCACGGCGCCTGGCTGCCGGTCAGCACGTGCACGTCGTGCCCAGCGGCGTGCTGCGCCTCGATGAGGTCCTGCACGTACGCCTCGACGCCGCCGCGCGTCTCGGGCGCAAACTGGTGGCACAGGTGCAGGATGTCCATCGCGCGGCCTCAGGTGCGGTAGCGCTGCTCGCGCGCCCGGTCGAACTCCGCCCGCCTGGCCAGGTAGCCTTCGACGTGCTGCACGTAGGCCTCCATCTCGGCCTGCAGGCGATTGCCGAGGCCGGCGGCGTGGGCGCGCAACACCTCCTGCCAGGACCGCCGGTCGCGCACCCAGGAGTGCGGGTGGATCAGCGTGTGCAGCTGGCGCAGATGCAGCTTCGTGCAGACGCAGCCCTCGCGCCAGTGGAAGCCGCTGTCGCCGAAGTACGGGATGTCGCGCACGAGCGCCGGCTGGTAGGCGCACGGGTGGTGTTCGCTGATGTCGGCCAGCACCGGACCCTGGGCCGGCTGGTGCTGCGCGATCGTGTGCGTGCGGAAGCCGAGCAGCTCCTCGAACGTGCGCAGGTCGCTGCGTGTGCCTGCGACCGGATCCATGTCGCGTACGAGGAAGAAGCCGGGCTCGTAGTGCAGGCCGACCTCGTGCCCCATTGCGGCCACGGCGCGCACCGAGTCGAGCACGGCGCCGTCCATGAGGTTGTAGAACGGCGCGTGCAGCCGGTAGTAGTACGTCGTCGCGACGCCGAGCGAGCGCTCGAGCTCGGCCATGCGCAGGGCGCTCCACGGCGTGATGTCGACGTCGTGGCGCACGAGCAGGAACGCACGATCGGGCACGCCGCGGGCGACCTCGCGCACGAGCGGCAGCCAGTAGCGCGACTTCGCCTGCTCGAGGATCCAGCGGTAGTGCGGCAGGCTGTACGCACACTGCGGATCGGCAGGTCGATCGAAGCTGTCGTTCACAGCCAGCCTCCGGTGTAGGCCCAGCTGCGCGGGTGAAGCCGCACGCCGCGCTTGCGCAGGAACTCGCGGAAGGCGCTCGCGAGCGGCCCGAGCGGGCCGCGCACGCGCGGCGGCTCGAGTGCGATCGCCGTGGTGTTCGCCGGTGCCTCGGCGAACGCCGCGGCGTCGTAGTCGACGGCGACCCACACGGTCTCGGCGGCGCGCACACCACGCTCGCCGGCGAACGCGGCACGGGGCACGAACTCGAGGCGATGTGCTCCGTCGTCGCGCGCCACCGAGACGGTCGTGCGTTCGCCCTGCGTCTCGACGTCGGCCGGCAGGCCGCGCAGCTGCAGCTGCCGCGCGAACTCGCGCACGAGCGCAACCGCGCGCTCGGCGAGCTCGCGCGCGGTGAGCACCTGGGCCGCCGCCTTCATGTCGACCGCCGGCACGCCGCCGAACAGGCGCGCGGGCGGCACCGAGGTGACCACCGACGATCCCGACAGGATCACGGCCCCGGCCCCGATCTCGACGCCGGGGAACACCGTCGCCGCGATGCCGATCTGCGCGCCGTCGCCGACCACAACGCCCGAGAAGCGGCTCGGGTAGCCACGCAGCCAGCTGGGGCCGAACGAATGCGTCATCACGACCGCGCTGCGCGACATCACCACCTCGTCGCCGAGGGCGAGCCGGCGGCACGGGTTGAGGTGCACGTGCTCGCCGACGAAACCGTGGCTGCCGACGACGAGCTGCGCCTCCGGGTCCATCGCGCCGCCGCCGCCGATCTCGACGTCGTCGGCGAAGAACGCGTTGTCGCCGAACCGCAGGCGCGTGCAGCGCACCCGGCAACGCGCGCCGAAGTGCAGCAGCGCTCCCGCCTCGAACTGCCCGGCCTGCACGAGACAGCCGGGCCCGAACGACGCGCCATCGCCGACGACGAGCCGTTCCACCTCGAGCACGGCGCCATCGCCGAGCCGGCAGCCGGCGCCGATCTGCGCGCCGTGGCGCCGATAGAGCTGCACCTTGAAGTCCGAACGCAGCGCGGCGAACGCGGCCCGGTCCTCGCGGATCCGGGCCAGGAACTCGGGTTCGACGCAGCCGCGCGCGGCGTCGCCGGCCCGCGGTTGCGCCGGCACGGCCGCCGCGTGCGCCCGCTCGACGTCGGCTGTGCGCACGAGACCACCTGCGCCCGTGCCCACGACGTTCGCGAGGTCGACGCCGAGTTCGGCCGCGCGTCGCCGTGCCGCCGGGGCTGCGGGCCAGGCCGCCGGCGCCGGCGAAGTGAACGGCTCGGGTGCGATGGGCGGCGCGGCGATCACCGGCTCGGCGGGCGCGGCCGCACGCGCCGCGGCCAGCAGCTGCTGCAGCAGCGCCTCGTCGCAGCGTTCGCCCGGCTGCCCCACGACCGCGATCGCGGCCGCGACCGGCAGGCGCTGCCCCGCGTCGCACAGCCGGCGCAGCAGCACGCCGTCGCTGTCGGCCTCGACGTCGAACGCAGCCTTCAGCGTCTCGATGGTCGCGAGCGGCGCGCCGCGGTGCACGGCGGCGCCTTCGTCGACGAGCCACTCGACGAACAACACGTCGTCTTCGGCGGTGCCGAGGTAGGGCAGGTGCTGCAGGCTCGCCATCACCAGTCCCTCGCCAGCGCGCGGGCCCGGTCCGCGACCGCGGCCGCACCGGGCATCACGAACTCCTCGAGCTGCGGCGACGACGGCATCGGCACGTGTTCGGCCGCGACCTTGCCGAGCGGCGCGTGCAGCCAGCCGAACGCGCGCGGCAGCAGCGCGCCGATCAGCGCGTCGCCGACGCCGCCGATCGTCGAGCCCTCGTGCACGACGAGGCCGCGGCCCGTCTTGCGCAGCACCTCGGTGCAGGTGTCGAGATCGAACGGCGCCAGCGAACGCAGGTCGACGATGCCGGCGTCGATGCCCTCGGCCGCCAGCAGGTCGGCGGCGGCGCGGCAGATGGGCACGCACTGGCCGTACGTGAACAGCGTCACGTGCCCACCGTCGCGCTCGATGCGCGCGCTGCCGAGCGGCACGACGTGGTCGGGCGCCGGCATCGGCCCACGCGCCGGGTAGAGCAGCTTGGGCTCGAGGAACAACACGGGCGCATCGCAGCGCATCGCCGTGCGCAGCAGGCCCACGGCGTCCGGCACCGTCGCCGGGCAGACGACCTGCAGACCCGGCACGTGCAGGAACCACGCCTCGAGGCTCTGCGAGTGTGTGGCGCCGTAGCCGTGGCGGCGGCCGATCGGCAGACGCATCGTCAGCGGCACGGTCACCTGGCCCGCGTACATGTAGCGCAGCTTCGCGGCGTGGTTGACGAGCGCGTCCATGCAGCACGTCACGAAGTCCGAGAACATGAGCTCGACGACGGGCCGCAGGCCGCCGACCGCCGCGCCGACGGCGAGGCCCGTGAAGCCGTTCTCGCTGATCGGCGTCTCGCGCACGCGCTGCGGCCCGAACTGCTCGAGCAGGCCGCGGCTGACGCCGAACGCACCGCCGTAGACGCCGAGGTCCTCGCCGAGCAGCAGCACACGTTCGTCGCGTTCCATCTCGCCGCGCAGCGTCTCGCGCAACGCCTCGGTCACGCTCACCTCGTGGCCCGCGGTGAGCCGGCACGGCGCCGGTTCGGCGGACACCGGTGGCACGTCCATGTGCGCCAGCGCGAGCGCCCGGTCCCCGGCCGGCGACTGCATCGCGAACTGCACCGCGGCCGCGATCTCGGCGTCGACGGATGCGGCCAAGGGCACGATCTCGGCTTCGGTCAAACCGGTGCGGCGCTGCAGCACCGCGAGCGGATCGTGCTGCCGCCAGCGTGCGTCGTCGTGCTTGCTGCGGTAGACACACGGGTCGCTCTTGCTGTGGCCGAAGTGCCGCCACGTCGCGCACTCGAGGAACGCCGGCCCCTCGCCGCGCCGCGCGCGCTGCAGCAGTGGTGCGGCGGCGCTGGCGACGGCGAGCACGTCGTTGCCGTCGACGCTCGCGGTCGCCACGCCGCGGTAGCGTTCGGCCCAGTCCGTGTAGTGCGCACACGCCGAGTGGGTCGCCGTCGGGGTCGACATCGCGAAGCCGTTGTGCTCGAGCACGAACACGACCGGCAGGCGCCACAACGCGGCGAGGTTCAGCGTCTCGTGGAAGTTGCCGGTCGTCGCGGCACCATCGCCGAGGTAGGCGACGACGACGTTGCCGGTACAGCGCAGCTGCTGCGCGAGCGCGAGCCCCGCCGCGATCGGCAGGCCGCCACCCGTGATGCCGTTGCTGCCCATGTGGCCGATCGCGGGCACGGCGGTGTGCTGGCTGCCACCCTTGCCCATGCAGTATCCCGCGGCCCTGCCGGCGAACTCGGCCAGCGCGCGGTCGCACGCGGCACCCTTGGCGAGCAGGTGGCCGTGGCCACGGTGCGTGCTGACGACCTGGTCGTGCACCGACAGCAGCGACGACACGCCGACGGCGATCGCCTCCTGGCCCGCGCAGAGGTGCGTCGTGCCGCCGATCGCACCGGTGCCGACGAGCCGGTGCAGTTCCTGCTCGAAGCGCCGGATGCGCAGCATCGCCCGGTACATGGCGAACACCTGGCTGCGTGTCGGCGCGGCCGCCGGATTGGTGGCGACGGAGTCCAAAGGGCTGGGCACAAGCGGAACGACCGGCAAGCCTAGTTGGTGCATCGAGGGTCGGGCGCGAGCTGAAGTGCGCAGTCGCGCCGGGCACGAGGCGCAGGCAGGCGCGCCGATCCGCCGCAGCGCGGCGGCTTCGTGCGTTCCGGCACCGGGGCCGCGAGCCGTGCCCGGAACCCACGCCCCCCGTAGTGCGCACGCCGACACGCCCATACCATGCGCCGATGCTGCTCCGTCGCCTGCTGACCGCTCTCCCGCTGCTGCTCGCATCCCTGCGCGCCCAGGACGCCTTCCCCGAGACGGAGACGCTCAAGCTCTTCGAACGCCGATCCGAACTGCTGACCGCGTTCTGGGGCCGCGACATGTCGGTGCGCGCCGGCGTGGTGCTGCCGCGCGACCTGCGCGCCGACGAGCGGCTGCCCGTCTGCTACTCGATCCACGGCTTCGGCGGCTCGCACCGGAGCGCCATCCGCCGCGCCCCCGAACTCGTCGGCGGCATGGCGAACGGCACGACGCCGCGCATGCTCTACGTGTTCCTCGACGCGCAGTGCCCGCTCGGCCACCACGAGTTCGCCGACTCGGTCAACAACGGGCCCTGGGGCGCGGCCCTGACGACGGAGTTCGTGCCGGCGCTCGAACAGCAGTTCCACGCCTTCGGCGCACCGGCGGGACGCCTGCTGACCGGACACAGCAGCGGCGGCTGGTCGAGCCTTTGGCTCATGGTGAACTACCCCGACTTCTTCGGTGGCACCTGGTCGACCGCGCCCGACTCCGTCGACTTCCGCGACTTCACGGGCATCGACGTCTATCGCTTCGCGAACGCGTACACGGATCCCGACGGCAAACCGATCCAGCTCATGCGCCGCAACGGCGAGTGGTTCCGCACGATCGAACAGTTCGTGCGCGCCGAGCTGAAGCAGAAGGACCACGGCGGCCAGTTCATGAGCTTCAACGCCGTGTTCTCGCCGCGCGCCGAGGACGGCCGCCCGATGCAGCTCTTCGACCCCGAGACGGGTGCCATCGACCGCTTCGTCGCCGACAGCTGGCACAAGTACGACATCGGCTGCATCCTGCGCGAGCACTGGGCCACGCTCGGGCCCAAGCTGCGCGGCAAGCTGCACGTCTTCGTCGGCACCCTGGACACCTTCCGGCTCGAAGGGGCCTGCCACCTGTTGCACGACGACCTCGAGCGGCTCGGCAGCGACGCCGTGGTGGTCTTCGCCGAGGGGCGCGACCACGGCACGCTCATGCGCGCCCACCCCGAACTCTGGCCCGACGGGCTCATGGCCCGCATCTACGGCGAGATGATCGCGTCGTTCGAGGCCAACCGGGCCAAGGCCGGCGCGGCGAAGTGACCGGCGGTCGCGCGCGATCGCCGGCTCAGGACTTCGCCTGTCGGGCCATGTGCACGTAGAGCTGTTCGACCTTGGCGCGGGCCCACGGCACCTTGCGCAGGAACTTCAGCGACGACGTCAGGCTCGGTTCGTGCGTGAAGCAGCGGATGTCGACCGCGCGCGCCATGGCCTGCCACCCGATGCGGTCGACGAGGAACTCGAGCATCGCGGCGAGCGTGACACCGTGCAGGGGGTTGTTGGGTTGCTCGTTCCGCATGGGCACTGGCGGCGCAGTGTCGCATGCGGCTGCGGCCAGGCGGACGCCCCCCTGGATATTCCGCCGCGCTCAGAGCATTCTGTGGCTGTCGCGGTCGATCCGCGGCCGCGTCCGGCACGACGCCGAGCGACGCAATCCACAACACAACCGATCTCATCGGAGGCGACCATGGCCAAGGGCCAACAGAGCAAGAAGGACGTCAAGAAGAAGCCGGAGAAGACCCTCAAGGAGAAGCGGGCCGAGAAGGCCGCCAAGAAGGCCATGAAGGGCTGAGCCCCGTGACCGTGCTCCCGGATGCGCCTCGCCCCCGGGCGGGGCGCGTTCGTGTACGGGACCCCGCCTGGCCGCGCGGCTACGCCACGAGCAGCACCAGCGGTCCCACCAACAGGATCGCCACCGCACCGATCAGCACGGGACGGGCCAGCCCGCGGCCGAGCAACACGGCCATGCCGGCCTTGACGACCGTGTTGCTGAG
>DASUFY010000093.1:0-4690 GCA_036274315.1 Planctomycetota bacterium
GGGGGCCACGCAGCCCGCACCCGACCAGCTTCCGCGGCGAGCGGTCGGTGGCGTAGGTTTCTGCGGAAATCCAGGCGGAACGCATCGGCGCCGTTCCACATGTGCCCCGCGATCACCAACACTCGAGAAGTCAGTTCTCGGTCAGTGGATCGTGAACCGCACGACGTTGCTGACGGACCAGAGGCCCAACGGCGCCGAGGCGTCGACGATCGCCGCGGCGGTGCTCATCGGAACCCCGAGCAGGAACGGGAACGGCGGAATGGCGACGCCCCATTGGGTATGGCCCGTGGCGTCGAGCGCGCCCGACATGTTCGAGAAGATGCCGCCCGCGCCGACGCTGAGCCCGAACAGCCCATCCGCATCGAGCGGCATGCGCCAGGTGCCGGGCAGGACCACGCCGCTCTGGTAGCCGAACGCAAACGCGGCGATGTAGCCCATGCCGGCGTAGGCGTTGGCCGACAGATCGACGGTCGCGACGCCGCCCAGCGTGGCGGGGCCGGTCTCCACCGCGGCGACACCGAGATCGGTCGCGTAGACGTTCTCGAAGGACGCGCCGCCCGGGAACAGATCGGCCGATCGGCTGGCGAACACCACCACACGGCCGTCGCCGGAGAGGTCCACGCGGTCGGTCCAGAAGTGCACGGGGAACACGATCTGCACGGACGCGCCGAGCGAACCCGGCACGCCGGCGGCGTCTTCGCTGACGCGACGCGTCGAGCCGGTCGTTCGATCGTGCACGAACGCGTCGGTCAACCCGTTGACGTCGTCGGCGACCAGGCCCGACATGGCGGTCAGGAACGCGACGTATCGACCGTCGTCGGAGAGGTCGGGTGCCGAGTCGAGGCCGGCGCTGCCGGTGCCCTGCGCAGCGGTCGAGCTGACGCTCGCGCGTTCGGTCGTGCCGAGCGCGATGTCGTGCACGAACACGTCGTCGGTGCCGTTCGTGTCGCCCGCGACCAGGTTCGTGGCCAGGCTGTTGAACGCCACCGTGTTGCCGTCGCAGCTGATGGTCGCGCGCCACGATGTGTTGTTGCCCTGCACGCCGTTGCTCGCCACGCTGACCCGCGTCGTGGTGCCGAGCTGGCGGTCGCGCACGAACACGTCGCGCACGCCGTTGGTGTCGCCGGTCACGAGGTTGCTCGAGGTGCTGTGGAAGGCCACGTAGCGGCCGTCGGCCGACAGGCTCGGCTGATAGCTGCCGCCGTTGCCGAGCACGCCGCCCAGGCCGCGGCTCGCGCACTCGATGGCACCCGTCGCGAGTTCGACGACGAAGACGTCGGTCAGCGAGTTGTCCGGCGGCACGAGAGTGGTCGCGGTGGACTGGAAGGCGACGAAGCGGCCGTCGGCGCTGATCCACGGTGCCTGGCTGGCGCCATCGGCTTGCGCGCCGATCGCGGACACGTCGACGCGCGTGGTCGTGCCGGCGAGCCGATCCCTGACGAAGACGTCGTCGATTCCGTTGGTGTCCCCCGGCACGAGGTTGCTCGCATCGCTGTGGAAGACCACCAGCCGGCCATCCGAACTCAGCGATGGCCAGTACGACTGCAGGTCGGCCTGGCCGCCGCCGGTCGCGACGCTGACGCGTTCGATGTCACCCGTGATCCGGTCGCGCACGAACACGTCCACGCGGCCGTTGGAGTCGTTCGCGACCAGGTTCGACGCGGCGCTCGAGAACCCGACGAACCGTGCGTCGGCGGAGATGGCCGACACGCCGCTGAGTCCGTTGGCGTCGCTGCCCGACGCGGACCGGCTCTGCCGCTGCACAGCGCCCTGTGCCGGAACGGTTGCGACGGCGAGCAGGGCGGCGGCGAGCCGCGGCCAATGGGTGCGTGGGGTCATGAGGAGCACGAGCATAGCGTGTGCCCGGAGTCGTGCCCGATGCTGCCGTGTGCCGCGTTTGCCGCTGGTGGCACCTCGAGTTTCGGTCCGCCATCGTGCGCCATCGCTGTCATGGTACGATCTGGCAATGACGTGGAGAGCCCTCGTGCCGCTGTCGCTGTGCGCGCTGATCGCCGGCGGCGCCTGGTTCGCGTGGCGCGCGCACACCGAGCTCCGACCATACGGGGGCGAGGACTCCGGCGATGCCACGAGCGCCGCGGCCGGCGTCGCGAACGAAGCCGCGTCCGCCGCGCATCCCGGTCCGCAGCCTGCTCCCGTCACCGACCAGCGCGAACTCGTGACCACGCCCGCGCCAGGCGAGGCGACTGCGGCGACAGGCCCGATGGTGCAGGTGCGCGTGCTCGGCAGCGACGGTGTGCCGATGCCGGGCATCGCGGTGTTCTACGCCGACCAGATGCAAGCGTCGCGCGCGTCGGCAACGCTCGCGGCGGACGAACGGCTGCGCCTCACGAGCGACAGCGAGTGGTTCCTGCAGCGATTCGGTGCCGTGGCGACGACCGACGCGGCCGGGGTGGCGCGTTGGCCGTGGCGCGAACGGGAACGCGGCAATTGGTACTGCTTCTCGAGGCGAGGCGCCGACTACGGCGAGGCATGGATCTCGATGGCCGCCGCGGCGGCGACCGTGCACGATCTCGAGCTGGTCGAGGACGTCGCCTTCACCGTGCAGGTCGTCGCTGCGTCGCAGCAGCCCGCGGCTGGCGTGCCGATCCAGGCGGTGTTCGCCGATCGCCATGATCCCGCGCGCTCCGTCGCGTTCGAACTCGGCGGTACCGACGCCGAGGGACGGCTGGTCGCGCGCCACGCGCAGACGTGGTATCCGCGCATCGCGCCGCGCGGCACGATGCTGCCCACCACGATCGGTGTGAAGCTGCCCGGTGTCGCCGTCGGCCGCGAGATCGACGCAGCGCGCCCACCGAGCGAAGCGATCGTGCTGGCGCTGCCGCCGCTCGGTGCGATCGAGCTCACCGTTCGCGATGCGCTCGGCGAACCGGTGGAGAACGCGCGCTACTACCTGACCGAAGACGTTGTCAAACCGGATCACGCCTACGGAGCCCGCACCGACGCGGCCGGAGTCGCGCGCTTGCCGTTCGTCGGGCTCGGGCGACAGTGGCGCCTCGCCGAGCAACCCGGTGCCCGTGATCGGGCGCAGGTCGTCGTCGGACCGCGCGCGGCCGGCGAGGTCGTGCGCGTGTTGCTGCAGCCCGATCCGGTGCCGGTGCTCATGGGTCTGTTGCAGCGCGACGGCGTCGCCATGGCGAACGCCGCGCTCGTGGTCACGAGCGGAGGCAAGGCCATCGCCTCGGGCGAGCCGCGCACCGACGAAGACGGCCGATTCCGCATCGCGGTGCGCGCCGAGTGGCGCGACCAGACCCTCACCGCGCTCGACGTGTACACGTCGTCCGCCGACCACGGCTACGACGGCACGAGCGCGGCGTGGCGCGGAGCGCTGGCGCTCGGCATCGGACCGCACGATCTCGGCGTGCTGGCGTTGCAGGCTGACGCGATCGTGTGCGCGGGACAGCTGATCGCACCCGACGGCGACGCCGCATCCGCGGACGTCAAGATCGGCGTCGAGACCACGCAGCAGCCGGCGAAACCCGCATGGCTGTCGCTGCGCCAACGGCGCGACGAGGACGGACACTTCGTGTTCTTCGGCCGGCCCCCCGACGGTGCGTTGCAGCTCACGGTGAGGACCTGGAACAGGTTCCTGCCCGTGCCACCGATCCCGTTCGTCGCCGGCGCGCGCGACCTGCGCATCGAGCTGCATCGCGGGGGCTCGCTGCGCGCCAGCATCGTGGCCCGCACGCAGCTCGCCGCGTTCTGCCTGCAGCCGCGGCTCGTGCCCATGGAGCATGCGATCGAGGTGCCGGACCATGCGCGCTTCGTGCCGAGTCTCGATCCGCGCCTGGCATGCGAGTCGGCGTTCGTCCGCGACGAGCCGTTGGAGATCGCGTACGTCTGGCCGGCGGTGGCGCCGGGACGCTACCGCCTCGAAGTCGGTACGCGCGGCGTGCGCTCACCGATCCTCGTGATCCAGGACATCGTCGTCGCCGACGGGCAGCGCAACGAGGAGGCGCGGCTGCAACACCTCGAGGTCCCGGGGCTGCGCACGATCGAGATCACGCTGCCGCAGGCCGAGCCCGGAGGCTTCGGCAACAGCGTGATCTTCGTGCTCGAAGGTGACGCACCCGGCGAGCAGTGCTGGCACATGGACGACAAAACCGCGTTCTTCGCGGCGGTGCAGCCGCTCGACCTGCTCGTGCGTCTGCCCGGCCATCGCGACCGCATCGTGCGCGGCCTCGTGGCCAACGAGACCATCGAACTCGAACCCGGCATCGCCGTGACGCTGCGCAGCGCCGCGTTCTCGGCGCCAGCCGGCGGCATCGTGTCGCTGGCCCTCGAGGGCCTCGACGATGCGCTGACGGCGCGACATGCGGCGATGTACTCAGCCGCGGCGGGCGGCTCGCTGCCGCCCTATCGCCTGAAGCCGATCGAGGCGGACCTGGTGGCCGGAGAGGCGACGGTGCGGCTGCCGGCGCCGGGCCGTTACCGCCTGCGCGCCTCGCTGCGCACCGATGCAGTCAGGGTCGAACTCGACGTCGAACCGGCGGAACTGCGCGTCGGTGCCGCGGGCGGTCCCTTCCCGATCACGTTGCGCCCGCGTTGAGCGGCGTCCGGCTCCGAGCCTCACGCCGCCTTGCGGCGCAGCATCGCAGCCAGCGTGCCGAACAGGCCACCGACCGCCGCGGTGAAGGCGGGCCAGAACACGAGCTGGGCGAACGCGAGCAGC
>DASUFY010000094.1:0-16976 GCA_036274315.1 Planctomycetota bacterium
ACGCTGGCGTTCGGCATCGAGGTGCAGGTCACGCACCGGCGCGCACCGCCGGTGATCAACGCCGCGTACGCGACCAGGCTGTTCGTCGATGGGCGAGCCGACGACGTGTTTCGCGACCCGGTCAGCGGGGCCATCGTGCTCGCGTCGGGAGGCGCGCTCGAGAGCCAGATCGCCGAACCGCCCGTCGATCAGGTCGAGATGGGCCACATCGGCCGGACCTGGACCGACATCGCCAACACGCTGCCGCAGCTGAGGCCGCTCGATCTCGCGACCACGGTGCCGCGCGACCTGACGCGCTTCATCGGCGGCAGGACCTACGACGCGCTGTTCACCCAGGTGTTCGGCACACCGGGCGTCACCCCGGTGCGCATCATCTTCGCGATCGCGTCGTACGAACGTTCGTTGATCAGCGATCGTTCGCCGTACGATCTGTACCTCGCGGGCCAAGGGCAGTTGTCGCCGTTGGCTCTCGCGGGGCTGCAGCGCTTCCAGACGCTGTGTGCATCGTGCCACACCGACCTGGACCCATCGGTGCTCGCGACCGGTCCCGGCATCGACGACTTCCGCAACACCGGTGTGCGCCCGGTCGCCGAGGACATGGGTCGGGAGATCGTCACGGGCGACTGGGCCGATCGCGGCAAGTTCCGCGTGCCGGGCCTGCGCAACGTCGCGCTGCGCAGCAGCCTGTTCCACAACGGCCGCCGGCAGACCCTGGCCGAGGTCATCGACTTCTATTCGCACGGCGGGGACTTCGCCGACAACCGCGACCCGTTGGTCACCGCGCTGAACGGTCAGATCCTGCCGTCGGACCGGCTCGCGCTGGAAGCACTGCTGCAGGCGCTGACCGATCCGCGCGTGGCCGCCGAGTTGCCGCCGTTCGACCGTCCGCGTCTGTGGCTCGAGGGGGCGCTCGTGCCGACGCCGTTCGGCACCGGCACGCCGGGCACGCTGCCGACGCCGCCGCGCATCGCCGCCGTCGGTCCAGCCTACCTCGGCAACGATGCGTTCGGCGTCGGCGTCGACCACCTCGCGCCGTGGCTGGTCACGGGCATGCTGGTCGACAGGTTGGGATCGTCGACGCCGATCCAGTTGTTCGGACACAACCTGTTCGTGGCCGGCTCGTCGAACACGCAGCTCTTCTCGCTCGGCGTGAGCCAACCCGCTCCGGCCGGCGACGGCTACGCGAACTGGGTGTTCCACGTGCCGCCGTCCAACATCATCGCCGGCACCTACTGGTTCCAGTGGATCGCGCTGGATCCCAACGGGCCTTCCGGGTTCGCGAGTTCGAACGGCATGCGCATCGTCGTGCACTGACGAAACGCCGCGGCGGTTCACGCCGCGCGGTGCTCGCGCGGTGGGGCCGCCGTGTCACGACGTCGCACTGCGCTGCTCGACCGCGCGACACTTCGCCATGAAGCGCCGGAACCCGTCGGGCCACAGTGCGGCCATCTGCTCGCGCCGCGCGACGTCGATCGGGCGGTCGGCCAACGTGCGGTCCTGGTAGAGCAACAGACCGAACTGTCGCAGCCTCGCGCCGGGTGAAGATCCTTCGGCCTCCGTCAGCAGGTTCACGAGCCGCGCAGGTGGCAACCACGCGTTGCGGGTGGGCACGTGCAAGTGCCCCTCGAGCCACGCGGTTGCCAGGAGGTGCATGGGTGCCTCGACACCGCAGCGACTCGCGAGTTCGAGCGCGCACGCGCGCAGCCCGGCGTGCCGCAGACGCCAGGTGTCGAGCGCGAACGGATCGAGCAGCAGGCACCGCACGTAGCACGCGTTCGCTTCGTCGGGCCGCTGATCGATCAGGCACGCATCGCCGAGGCAACCCAGCACGCCGGCATGTTCGGCGTGGCCGGCGTCGACCGCGGCGAGTAGCGACACACGGGCGGCCGGGGCATTGCCGAGCAGCAGATCGACGAGGGCGCTGGGCACACGGCGCTCGCGGTCGAGGAACGCCGCGCTCCGGGGAACCCGCGCTGACAGCCACCGCGCGATCGCCTGATCGACGAACATGGCGGCCACGGCCGAGAGTCGTGTGGCCGCAGCGTCCTCCGGCACGGCGCGCAGCACCGCAGCGAGCAGCTCGGGCTCGGCGGCGGCGACCAGCCGTTGCTGCAACCAGACCAGCGCTTCTTCGAGGCCGTCGAGGTCGACGAGGCGCGCATCGATGCGGCGCGCTCGGCGCACGAGCGCGAGCGCCGCTGGCACATCGAGTTCGCGCAGCGCGGCGAAGGCCTGCTCCTGCACCTCGAAGCCGTCCGGGAACAGCGAACGTTGTTGCACGTCAGCCCTCCGCCTCGCCGCCGTCGAGTTGCAGCTCGTGCTGCCGGCGGGCAATGACGCGCTTGGCGAGTGCCTTCTGGATCATGGCCATAGTCTGGCCAGGGCATCTCTTCGTGTCATCTCTCGAGTGGCGGCCTCGAGGTCGTCGCAGGACGTCATCACCGATCGCTCCGCGGCCGGCTTCGCGCGGCAACCGCGTCCCACCGATCCCGCCGCGCGCCAAAGAGCGCTACCATTCGCCCTCGCCATGCCCGGATCCGAGACGCCCAACTTCCGCCGCCTCGAGCGTGCGCTCGGGTTGTGGCGCGAGCGCTGCGCCGACGCGGCACGCGAGCCGCTCGAGCAGTTCCTCGCCCGCAACGAGGACCTGCGCGAAGTGCTCGAGCCGCTCGTGGCCGGCGAAGGGCAATCGGCTGCGGCGCGGCTTGTTGCGCCAGCCGCGCCCGCCACGACGATCGCCGGCTACCGCATCGAGCACGAACTCGGCCGCGGCGGCATGGGTGTCGTCTACGCCGCGACCCGACTCACCGACGGCCGCCGCGCTGCGGTGAAGGTGCTGCCGCCCGCGCGCAGTCTGTCGAACACGGCGACGACGCGGTTCCGGCGCGAGGCCAGCATCCTGCAGCGCCTCGAACACCCCGGCATCGTGCGCGTGTTCGACATCGCCGAGGCCGGTGAGCAGCTGCACTTCGCGATGGAGCTGATCGACGGCGCGCCGCTCGACCGCGTGATCGCCCGATTGCGCGTGCGCCCCGCTGCGACGCTTGGCGCAGCCGATCTGCACCAGGCGATCGCCGCCGAACTCGGCGAGGCACCGGTCGTCGCGAGCGCTTCGGCGCCGGACTACACGAGCGCCGTCGTCGACCTCATCGCCGCCGTCGCCGACGCGCTCGAGCACGCTCACCGCCAGGGTGTCGTCCATCGCGACGTCAAGCCGGCCAACATCCTCGTGCGTGCGAACGGTCGACCCGTGCTCACCGACTTCGGGATAGCGCACGCCGACGAACTGCCGACGATCACGCGCACCGGCGACTTCGCCGGCACGCCGTACTACGTCTCGCCGGAGCAGGCGATGGCCAGCCGCGTAGCGGTCGATCATCGCACGGACGTGTTCTCGCTCGGCGTGACCCTCTACGAACTGCTCACCCTGCGCCGCCCGTTCGACGGCAAGACGACGCAGGAAGTGCTCGGCCGCATCCTCGCCAAGGAACCCTTGGACCCGGTCCGTGTGCAACCGGGGCTGCCGCCGGCGTTGTCGGCGATCGTGTTCCGTGCGCTCGAGAAGGACCCCGACGCACGCTACCCATCGGCGGCAGCTTGCGCGGCCGACCTGCGCGCGCTGCTCGCTCGCGGCAGCGTGGTGGCGCGGCGCCTGCCGTCGCCGCTGCGCGCGCTGCGCTGGGCTCGCCGCCGGCCGCTGCAGGCGAGCCTGCTCGCGGCCACGGCTCTGCTGCTCGGCGCCATCGGCACGCTCGTCGTGCAAGCGCCCGCGATCGCGGCAGCGAACGAGCGCGAGCGAGCTGCCCGGCTCGAAGATCTGCTCGACCGCGCTTTCCTCGAGGTCACCGAACGCGGCGGCAGGGCCGGGCTCGCCATCGCCGAACAGGCGCTCGCACTCGCAGAGGCCAGCGAAGAGGCACTCTATGCCGTGTGCCTGACCCTGACCCAACTCGGCCGTCCGGAGGAAGCGCTCGCGCGGTTGCAGCAGGCGGCAACGGTCCCGGCGACACGCGGCCAGCTGCTGCTGCGGTCGTGGCTCCTCCAACAGACCGGACGCACGGCGGAGGCCGCGCAGGTCCAGGCCGACGCGGGCCTGCCGGCGACGCCGCTCGAACACTTCCTGGCCGGCAGCATCCACCTGGTCGCGGCGGAGCGCGGCGACGCCGGTCGTTTGCGGCCGGCGTTCGATCAGCTGCTGGCCGCCGTGCTCACGGATCCCGCACCGCGGCGTCTGCACCACGCGCTGCTGGCGCACATCGCTGGCCACCTGCACGAACGCACCGTGGCTCCGCGCGTGGCAACCGCGCTGCAACAGCTCTGGCCTCGTTCGGCGCACGCCTGGTTCTGGAGCGGGTTCGCCTTCGGCGCGCTCGATGTGCCGGCGGCGATCTCCGCCTACCGCAAGACCGTCGAACTCGATCCGGAATTCGAGCTGGCGTGGGAGAACCTCGGGAGCAATCTCGAGCAGGCGGGACAGGATGCCGAGGGTGAACAGTGCCTCCGGCGAGCCATCGCGTTGCAGCCCGCTTCGCGCGTCGCGCATTACAACCTCGGCGTCGTGCTCGACAAGACCGGCCGGTTCGAGGAGGCCGCCGCTGCCTTCGAGCGGGCCCTGGCGTTGGATCCAAGCTATGCCGAAGCCCACTGCAACCTCGCTTGCATCATGCTGCGCAACGGCAACCTCGTCGATGCGAGCGCACACTTCGAGGCCGCGCTGGCCGCGCGCGAGGACTATCCCGAGGCGCACCTCAACTTCGCCAATGCGCTGCGGTCGCGGAACCAGCCGCTCGAGGCCATTGCCCACCTGCAGCGCGCCATCGAGTTGCGGCCCGAGTACGCCAAGGCCCACGTGCTGCTCGCGATGGTGCTGCAGGAGGAGGGCGAGGAGCAGGCCGCGTTCGAACACTGGTCGAAGTGCATTGCGCTGGCGCCGAAGGTGGTCGGTATCCACCAGCTGCTGATGGATGCGTTGCGCAAGGCGCAGCGCTGGCCAGCACTGGCGCAGGAATCGCTGCGTTGGGCGGAGCAGGACCCGCGCGAGCCGGCGCGCTGGCAGGAGATGCTCGCCGTGCTGGCCGAACCCGAGTTCGTCGCGACGACGCTCGAGTTCGGTCGCGTGCTCGCATTCGTGCGCTCGGCCTCCGCCGAGCTCTCACCCGAAGCGGCGGAAGTGTCGACGTTGGCGGCGCTGCTGCGTGCGTACGCGTCGCCGTCGGCGATCGAAGCAGCGACGGCCGGTCTACCGACCCCGGGGCCCGGCTTCGCCGCCGTGCTGGCCGCGTCGCGCACGCGCGGCAACCACGGTGGCCGATGACGACCGACCCGGCCGCCACCGATGTGTTGCTGCGGCGCAGCCACCACGGCGACCGCGCGGCGCTCGACGCGCTGCTCGCGGCCAACCTGGATTGGGTGTGCAAACGCGTGCACGATCGCCTCGGCCCCTTGCTGCGCGCGAAGGGGGAGACGCAGGACTACGTGCAGGACGTCGTCGTCGATGTGTTGCGCTCCGGCCCTCGCTTCGTCACCGCCGACCAGGCCCAGTTTCGGGCGCTGTTGTGCCGCATCGTCGAGAACGTGCTCAGCGACCGCTGGCACGGTCTGCACGCGCAGCGACGCGCCGTGACCCGTGAACGGCCGCTGCCGAGTGACACCGTGCTCGGACTCGACGCGCCCAGTGCCGGCACGACGCGGCCCGGCGAAGCCGCGGCGCGAGCCGAGGACGCGGAGTGGATCCATCTGGCCATGGAACTGTTGCCCGCCGCGGACCGGGAGATCCTGTGGCTGCGCGAATGGACGGGGCAGACCTTCCCCGCCATCGCCACCGGACTCGGGATCACCGAGGACGCCGCCCGGATGCGCTACCAACGCGCCCTGCCGCGCCTCGCGGAGCGGCTCGAACTGCTGCGCGCCGGCCGGTTGGCGGAGGCTCTGGCTGCTGCCGACCGGGCGTGACGGCCCGGTGCGACGCGGGTGGAAAAAGCCCCTGTTCGCCTTGCGGGGCACTGCTGGCTTCCTGGAGAGACCCACAACTCCTCCAGGTGACACCCATGTTCCGCGCTCTCGTACTATCGCTCATCGCGTCCGCCCCGACCGCCATGGCCCAGGGGCCGGCAAGTCGCATCGCCGACGTCAATCCGTTCCTCGCGCTCGCCAACCCGTCGTCGTCGACGCAAATGGGTGCCCAGGCAGGCAGCGGCCGCATCGTGTTCAACGCCACGACGGCAGCTTGCGGCAATGAACTCTGGTCGGCGGCATCCACCGGCCTGGCGCCGGCACTCGTGCGCGACCTGTACCCCGGGCCCACCGGGTCGAGCCCGTTCCGCTTCACTTCGTTCGGCGGCCTCGTGTTCTTCACCGCCGACGACGGCAGCCATGGCCGCGAACTGTGGAAGACCGACGGCACGTCGGCTGGCACGCAGATGGTCAAGGACATCAACCTGGGCAGCGGCAGCTCGTCGCCGGACTCGCTGGTCGAGTACGCAGGCTGGCTCTACTTCGTCGCGACCGACAGCACGAACGGCCAGGAGCTGTGGCGCACCGACGGTACCACCGCTGGCACGCTGCTGTTCGCGGACATCGTGCCCGGCTCGTCGGGTGGCGCACCGCGTGAACTGACCTTGGTCGGCTCGACCCTGTTCTTCGCCGCGTTCGGCACCGGCAGCGGCATCGAGCTGTGGAAGACCAACGGCACGTTGCCGGGAACCGTGCTCGTGAAGGACATCCTCCAGAACGGCAGCTCGTGGCCCATGCATCTCACCGCGGTCGGCAGCCTCCTGTACTTCAGCGCCACCACGAGCCTGGGCAGGGAACTGTGGAAGAGCGACGGCACCGCCGCTGGCACCGTGCTCGTCAAGGACATCGCTCCGGGCGACTCGAATCCGCTGTCGCTCGTCGGCATCGCTCCGACGCTGTTCTTCACTGCCATGTCGTCGGCGGGCGGCCGCGAACTGTGGAAGAGCGATGGCACCGCCGCCGGCACCGTCGAAGTGCGCGACATCCGCTTCGGCACGGTGGGGTCCGATCCAACCGAGCTCACCGTGCGCGGCAGCCGCGTCTTCTTCACCGCCGACGACGGCCTGTCCGGCCGTGAACTGTGGAGCAGCGACGGCACGGCGGTCGGCACCACCATGGTCGCCGACATCGCGCCCGGCGCAGCCGGGTCCGCGCCCTCCGCGCTGCAGCTCGTGCCGGACACCTTGCCGCTCTCGCTCGGGCGCATCTACTTCACCGCGAACAACGGCAGCAGCGGCGCCGAGCTCTGGCGCACGAGCGGGACCGCCGCCACCACGACCCTGGTCCTCGATCTGCTGCCGGGCTCGGGCGGCTCCTCACCCAACGACATCTTCCCGCTGCCGGGCCTCGGTTCGTTCCTGTTCAATGCCAACGACGGCGTGCACGGTCGCGAACTGTGTCGCTCCACCGGCAGCGCCGCGGGCACGACGGTGATGGACCTGAATCCGCCGCTCGCCACGAGCAATCCGCGGCGGTTCGTCAGCGACGGTGCACGCACGTTCTTCGTCGCCGACGACGCGGTCTCCGGGTCCGAGTTGTTCGTCACCGACGGCACCGCGGCCGGCACGCATCTCGTGCTCGACATCTCGCCCGGCATCGCCAGCTCCGAGCCCACGGAAATGGTGTTCTGGGATGGCGTGCTCTACTTCGCCGCCGATCACCCGACCTGGGGCAACGAACTGTGGCGCAGCGATGGCACGGCCGCTGGCACCTGGCTGGTGCGCGACGTCTATCCGGGGGCCTTGGGCAGCAATCCGCGCAACCTCACGGTCTTCGGCGGTGCCTTGTGGTTCACTGCGCGCGACCAGAACGCGGAGCGCGAGCTGTTCTCGAGCGACGGCACCACGGCTGGCACCGTGCTGGCGATCGACCTCGATGCCGGCGCCGGCTCGGCGTCGCCGACGTCGCTGACGCTGTTCGGCGGCGAGCTGTTCTTCGTCGCCAGCACGCCGGCCACGGGCGCCGAACTGTGGCACAGCGACGGCACGCTCGCCGGCACGGCGTTGGTCACCGACCTCGTGCCAGGCGCCGGCAGCGGTGGGGTCGCCGAACTCACGGTGATGGGCGACACGTTGTTCTTCCGCGGCAATGGCGTCGGCACCGGCGCCGAACTGTGGCGCTCCGATGGCACTGCGGCGGGCACCATGTTGGTGGCCGATCTGGCGCCAGGCGCCACGGGATCGACGCCGCGCGAGCTCGTGGTGGTCGAGTTCGCACCCGGTTCGCCGGTCCTGTGCTTCGTCGCCACCACGCCCTTGCTGGGCACCGAGTTGTTCCGCACCGATGGCACTGCGCTCGGCACGACCGCGGTGCGCGATCTGCTGCCCGGGCCGCTGAGCGCCACGCCGCGTGCGCTGCACCGCGTGCAGCGGCCCGGCGCCGGCGACCTGCTGATGTTTGCCGCCGACGACGGCATCGCTGGTCTCGAACCCTGGCGCACGTCGGGCAGTGCTGCCAGCACCGTGCGACTCGCCGACGTTGCGCCAGGCATCATGAGCTCGATGCCTGCGGCGGGCAGTTTCTTCTTCTCGTTGCCGGGCGGGCGGCAGGTGTTGTTCGCCGCCAACGGCGGCAGCGGCCTCGAACTGTGGCGACACGACCTCGTCGCCGGCACAACCACTCTGCACCAGGACATCCATGCGGGCGTCGCCGGCAGCAACCCGTCGTCGCCCGTGCTCATGGGCTCGCGACTGTTGTTCACCGCCGACGACGGCAGCGGGGCCGAGCCGTGGTCGATGGCGAGCATGGCCGCGGCCGTTCCCTACGGCCAGGGCTGCACGGGCAGCAACGGCCTCGTGCCTGCGCTCGCGGCCACGGACACGCCGTCGCTCGGCAACCTCGCGTTCGGCTACCGGCTGAGTCTCTCGCCGCCGAGCAGCATCACGCTCCTGTCGCTCGACCTCGCGAGCATCGAGCAGGCGTTCGGTCCGTGCACCGTGTTGGTGCAGTCGGTCGTGTTGATGGTTGCCGTGGCCAACGGCGGCGGTGTCGCCAACTTCGCGCTGCCGATCCCCAACGATCCCTCGTTGCTCGACACGCGAGTCTACGCGCAGGGCCTGGTGTGGGATCCGCCTAGCCCGATCTTGAACCTGCTGACCAGCAGCAACGCGATCGAAGCGATCCTCGGTCCGAACTGATCCGAACTCAGTCGAGCACGAAGCCGACGCGCACCCAGAGCACGCGTTCCTCACCGTCGTGGCGCACGACCAGGCGCAGCATCGATCCTGGCCCGCGCGGCGCGACGTCACGTCGCCACATGGCCTCGTTTGCAGGCTGGTTGTCGACGGTGACGATCGTGTCATCGTTCCGCAGGCCTTGCATGGCTGCGGCGCTCGTCCGCGGCAGGCCGACGACGGCGAGCTCATCGTGGGTCTCGCGCACTTCGATGCCGAGCCCCGCTCGCAGCGCCTTGGCCTCACTCCCGGCGAGCAGGTGCGAGAGTGCGATCTGCCACTGCCGCCACGGCCGGTGTCCCGTGTTCACGCAGAGCTGGAACAGGCGCAGTGCCTGTTCGCGTGCGCCCGTGGCCTCGGCGCGACAGGCCGCGAAGAACAACAACGCGCATGCCTCGTGCGGTGGTCGGCCCGTGACGTCGGGCTCGCTCGTCGTCGGGCTCTTGCTCGTGCAGAGTGACAGGACCTCGCGCTGCAGCGCGGGCAGGTTCGCTGATTCTTCGCCGAGGGCCCGTTGCAGCTCGACGTTCGCGGGCTCGATTCCCACGGCGCGGGTGCGCGCGCACCAGCGCATGAGCTGCGCCCAGGCCGCCATGTCCTCGTCGCTGCGCTGCGCCGACTGCTCGAATGCCGCGGCTGCTTCGTCGAGCTTGCTCGCGCAGAGCTGCACGCAACCGAGCGAACTGAACGTGTCGGCCGCCCCTCCGGGCGATGCAGCCACGGCGGCGGAGCGGGTCAGGTCGGTGACCGCGACCTCGAGCTTGCCAGCCTGCCACGCGATCTTGCCGCGCAGATCGAGCGCCGCGGCCGGGTCGGGAGAGAGAGCAACCACCTTCTGCGCGCTGGCGAGCGCATCTTCGAACCGGCCGCAGTCGACCTCGGAGCCAGCGCGAGACGTCCAGGCATACACGTCATCGGGTCGCAGGTCCGTGGCGCGCACGTAGTCGAGCCGGGCGGCCTCGTTCTCTCCGAGGCTGCGGTGGCAGAGGCCGCGCAGTTGCACCGCGGGTGGGAAGTCAGGGTCGAGGCGAATGGCCTCCGTGTAGTCGACGATGGCGCCACTGAGGTCGCCGAGACCGCGCCTCGATTCACCGCGGAAGAGGTGGGAGAGCGCTACGTCCGGGGCGAGCTCGATGCCCCGGTCGAAGTCGGCAATGGCCGCGGCGTAGTGCTTCAGCGCGTGGTGTTGTCGACCGCGCTCGATGTACGCTCGTTCGTTCTTCGGGTCGAGTTCGATCGCCTTGCTCGCGTCCACCACGGCCCCTTCGGCATCGTCGAGCTGACCCTTGGCGTAGGCTCGAAGCCAGAAGAGGTGCGAGGACCGGGGGTCGCGTGCGAGCACCTGGTCGAGCAGCGCGATCGCCTCGGCCCATTTCTCGTCGTGCAACAACGCATGCACCCTCTCGGTTGGATGGTCATCGCCGCGCTGGCACCGCACGGGAACGCTCGATGCGCCGATGACGATCAGCAACGACAGGGCCTGGACGAGGTGCATCGCGCCAGTCTATCCACGCGAGCGCCGGCGGCGACGAGCAATGCGCCGGCCGCGGCGCTCGAGCGCGCCTGGCGGTCAGCCGGCCACCTCGCGATAGACCGCGAGGATGCCCGCCGCCGTGCGCGCCCACGTGAACGTGCGCGCGCGCGCGACGGCCGCCGCTCGCATCGTCGCGAACTCCTTCGCGTAGCGTTCGATGCCATCGACGATCGCCGCCGCGATCGCTTCGCTCGAGTCCGGATCGAAGTAGCGCGCGTGCTCGCCGCCGGCCTCGGGCATCGCCGACGTGTTGCTCGTGACGACCGGCGTGCCGAGCGCCAGCGACTCGCACACGGGGATGCCCCAGCCTTCGATGAGGCTCGGGTAGACGCACAGTTCGGCGCCCGCGTACAGCGCGATGAGGTCCTGCTGGCTCAGGTAGGGCAGGAAGCGCACGTGCTCGAGCGCGCCGGCCCGCGCCGCGCGTTCGCGGAAGCGATCCTGGCTCTTGCCGAGGCCCGAGACGAGCAGCAGGTGCGGCCAGTCGGGGCGCTGCCGGCGCACCTGGCCCCACGCCTCGAGCAGGCGGCCCGTGTTCTTGCGTTCGAGCGCGGCGCCGATCGAGAACAGGTACGGCCGGCCCTCGGCAAAGCGCGTGCGCGCGGCATCGCCAGCGCCGTCTGGTGCGCCCTTCAGCACTTCGGGGTGCAGCCCGTTGAGGCTGAGCCGCACCTTGGCCGGGTCGCAACCGTAGCGCTCGCAGATGTCGCGCCGGCTCCACTCGCTGACCGTGAAGATCGCCGCCGCGTCGCGCACGACGCGCCGGGTCACCGCGCGCACGTACTTGACGAACGGGTCGTGCAGGTCGTCGGGCCAGTAGGTGACGATGATGTCGTGCAGCGACACGAGCATCGGCGGACCCTTCCACCAAGGCCAGCGCGGCGGCAGCGTGTTGTAGGTGCCGTGGTAGACGTCGAGCCGGTCGGCCCGGATGCGCCACGGCATCTGCAGGCGTTCCCACGTGTGCAGTCGCCCGCCCGGCAGGTCCGTGTGCACGGTCTGCATGTTGGGCGGGATCGTGATCGCCGAGGCCGGCAGCGTGAGCTGGTGGTAGAGCAGGAACTGCTCGTGCGACGCCGCGGTCGCGAACTCGCGCATCAGGTGGCGCACGTAGAGGCCGATGCCGCGTGGTTCGGGCCGGAACGCTTCGCGCGCGTCGAGGCCGATCCGCATGTGCCGGGGTCTACTCGGGCAGCCGGGTCATGACCTCGGCGCCCGACTCGTGGATGAAGATCGTGTGTTCGAACTGCGCGATGCGCACGCCGGGCCGTTCGCTGAGCGGCGGGTACTCGTCGATGAGGTCCTTCTTGAGCAGCGTGCGCACCGCGTCCTCGCCCTTCTGCAGCGAGCCGAGCCAGCGTTCGAGGTCGCGCCGCGCGAACGGCAGCCCCTCGCTCGCCGCCATCGCCTTCACGACGTCGGCCGGCAGGTTGTCCTTGGGCCGCAGGTCGCGTTTGAGCATGAACACCTCGGCCTTGCCGTCGATGTCGATCATGCCCTTGCCGTCGCTCGCGAACGGTTCGCACGCGATCGTCATGTTGGGCCGCAGCTTGCCCGCCTTGCTGTCGGCGTAGTTGGGCACCGACGGCGCGCAGTGGATCGTGTAGCGCGCGACGCCGTGGCCGCACAGGTTGCGCACCGGCTTGAAGCCCAGCGAGTGGATCGTCGACTCGACCTGGCGCCCGATCTCGGTCAGCGACACGCCGGGGCCCATGACCGAGATCGCGTTCTCGAGCGCCATGCGGCTCGCCGCGCACAAGAGCGAGTTCTCGCCGTCGCGCAGGTCGACCGTCGTCGCGTTGTCGGTGACGTAGCCGTCGACGTGCGTGCCGCAGTCGAGCTTGATGATGTCGTTGGCCTGCACCGTCGTCGCGTCGTTGGGCGGCGAGCAGTAGTGCGCGGCGATGTGGTTGCGCGAGGTCTGCGCGGGGAACGCGGGCGAACCGCCGAGCTCGCGGATCTTGGCCTCGACGGCGCGCTGGATGTCCTCGAGCCTGGCGCCGGGCACGATCATCTTGCGGCCGTGGGCGAGTGCGGTGGCCGAGATGCGACCCGACTGCCGCAGCTTGTCGAGTTCGAGCTTCACGAGACCACGCCCAGTTCGCGCCCGACCTTGGCGAACGCGGCCACGGCCGTCTCGAGCTGCGGGATCTCGTGCGCGGCGCTGATCTGCACGCGGATGCGCGCCTTGCCCTTGGGCACGACCGGGAAGCTGAAACCGATCACGTAGACGCCCTGCGCGAGCATGCGCGAGGCCATCTCGACCGCGAGCCTGGCGTCGCCGAGCATGATCGGGCAGATCGGGTGTTCGCCGGGCACGATCGCAAAGCCGGCCTTCGTCATCGCCTCGCGGAAGAACTTCGTGTTGTTGGCGAGCTTGTCGCGCAGCGCCGTCGTGCTCGACAGGCGGTCGAGGCACGCGATCGTCGCGCCGACGATGGCGGGCGCGAGCGTGTTGGAGAACAGGTAGGGCCGGCTGCGGTTGCGCAGCAGGTCGATGACCTCCTTCTTGCCGGTCGTGAAGCCGCCGGCGGCGCCGCCGAGCGCCTTGCCGAGCGTCGAGGTGATCACGTCGACGCGCTTCTGCACGCCGTGGTATTCGGGCGTGCCGCGACCGGTCGGGCCGAAGAAGCCCGTCGCGTGGCTGTCGTCGACGACGACCATCGCCTCGTGTTTGTCGGCCAGTTCGCAGATGTCGGGCAGCCTCGCGACGTAGCCGTCCATCGAGAACACGCCGTCGGTGACGATCACGCGGCTGCGCGCCGAGGCCGAGGCCTTCAGGTGCTGCTCGAGCTCCTGCATGTCGCCGTTCTGGTAGCGCAGGCGCTGGGCCTTGCTGAGGCGCACGCCGTCGATGATCGATGCGTGGTTGAGGCTGTCGCTGATGATCGCGTCCTGCTCGCCGGTGATCGTCTCGAACAGGCCGCCGTTGGCGTCGAAGCACGACGAGTAGAGGATCGTGTCCTCGGTGCCGAGGAACGCCGAGACCCTCTGTTCGAGCGTCTTGTGGGCGTCCTGGGTGCCGCAGATGAAGCGCACGCTGGCGAGGCCGAGGCCGTGCGAGTCGACCATCGCCTTGGCCGCGGCCACGAGGCCCGGGTCGTTGGCGAGCCCGAGGTAGTTGTTGGCGCACAGGCACAGCACCTGTTTGCCGCCGACGGTGATCGAAGCGCCCTGCGGGCTCGCGATGACGCGTTCCTCCTTCCAGAGGCCGGCGGCGCGGATCTCGTCGAGTTCGTGGCGGAAGCGGGCGCGGTCGTGTTCGAACATGATCAGGGTTGGGCGTGGGTCGTCGTGTCGTTGGTGTCGCCTTGGCAATCCTACGGTCGAGGAAACCACGCACGCAGGGTCGCCTGGAATCTGAGGAACGAGGGGTCCGTGCAGGCCTTCAAGCCGAGCTTGGAGGCGATGTCGCGGTAGATCGAGGAAGATCTGGGCTTCCGGACCTGTTCCAGGGCCCACTCGATGGTCGCCTTGGGATCGCTGGGCTTGGCTGCGTCCATGGGCCAGCGCGAGTCCGACGCGAGTCGCTCTGCCAGCGGGGGCTGGCGACCGTGCCAGCCGAGTGCCGCGTCGAGGCGCGGGGACCGGCGGAACAGCCAGACTTCGAGTTCGGGATCGATGATGATGCCGCGTGCCCAACCCGCACCCAGCTGATGGAGCTCATGTTCGAGGTCGGCCTCCAGTTGGTCGGTTGGTTTGTCGGGGGCCCCTTCCCAGGCACGGTCCAGCAGCACGATCGCGTGGCTCGCCTCGCCTCTGGTCGTCCTCAGCAGCGGCGTTGGGTCGTGGAAGCACGCAGAGTCGTGCTGCGGGTGGCGCAGGATCCGAAACGTGATGGCGCGAATGCCAAGTGCTTCCGGCCGCGCCAGGACTCCGTCGACCACCGCCTCCATGTTCTTGTCGGCAACAAGGCACACGAGGTCGATCATCCAAGTACCCCACTGGCCAACAGCGAGCCGAGGTCGACGCTGCCCTTCCATTCGCGCAAGCGAGGATGCTGCCTGCCCAGGACGACATCGGTCTCGCCGCTGTTCGAGCGCGCGAAGCAGAGCACCTGATCGAGCTCCGCCAGACTCAGCACGACCGGCGAATGCGTCGCCAGGAGCAGCTGCGCACCGTACACGGAGCTGAGCGACTGGAAGACCGTCTCGACCGCCCGCGGGTGGATGCCGTTCTCGGGCTCTTCGATCAGGTAGGTGCCAGTCAGGTTTGGCACGTAGGCGAGCAGGGTCAGCGCGAGCAGGCGCAGCGTGCCGTCGGAGGCGAGCCAGGAAGGCGCCTCGAGCCCGTTCGCGTACTGGAGGACCAGGTAGCGATGCCGATCCTCGTCGCGTTCGCGCGTCGTGACCGATGTCAGGTCAGGCAATGCTTCGCGCACGTGCAGGACCCAGTCGCGGAAGCGCTCCGGATCAGCCGTTTCCAGCTGATGTGCGACCAGCGGCAGGTTGGAGCCATCGGACACGAAGCCGCGCGCGCGGCCCGGGGGGCATGGGCGGCGCATGGCTTCGCTTGACAACGCGAGCCGTTGCACGCCGGTTGTCAGCATCTGGCGGAACCAGGTGGCGACCGGAAACTTGTCTTCGTCCTCGGGCAGGCTCGCGAGCGCTGCCTTGTCGAGCGGAATCTTGAACGGGCTCTTCCAGTTCCTCGTCTCTGCGCTGAACGTCACGGCACCGGGCTCTTCTCCGCTCCACAGAACCTTCGTCCAGCCTTCCGGGTGATGCTTGCCCAGCTTGTGGACAATGCTCTTCGGCGGCTCTGAGCTCTGTGGAAACCGAATTCTCTGCATGGCCCTCGGCTTGGCGAGGGGTCGCAGCCAGAGCGTCTCCGACACGATCTGCAGTTGCTCCCGCACATCGATCGCGACTTCGTAGCGGCAAGCCTTCTGGTTGCCGTTCTTGAGCCGTGCGAGCCGCTCATGAGGGATGCTGAACTCGATCGCAAGCTCCATCCTCGTGCCTTGCCGCAGCCAGGTCAGGTGCTTGCCATCCGGAGCTCGGTGAGGGATGCCGAGTCGCGGTTCTCCTTCGACCGCAGCCTGCGCACCCGCCCTGACGACGTCGCCGAGGAAGGCCAGCACGTCGAGGAAGGTCGACTTGCCGCTGGCGTTCGGCCCGACGAGCACGTGGAACGGCCCCAGATCCTGCGCCACGTAGCGAAGTGATCGATAGCCGAGGGCTTCGATCCGCGTGGCAATGCCACCTGGCAACGGAGTCAGGTCATTTGCTGAAACAGCCATCCCGCTCACGGTCGGCCGTTCGGATACAGCACGACCTTCTGTTCCTGGCCCCGACCGAAGCGCTCGACGCCGGTGCCGAACTCCTCGAGCGGCATCTCCGCGGTCACGAGATGCGAGATGTCCATGCCGCGTTGCAGCAGGTCGAGCATCTGCTCCCAGGTGCGGAACATCTCGCGGCCGATCACGGCGTGCATCGTGAGACCCTTGAAGATGAAGTTCTTGCTGAACTTCTCGAGGCCGACCGTGTCGCCCTTGGGCAGGCCGAGGTTGACGACGTGGCCCGCGGCGCGCGTCATCGCGATCGCGTTGTTGATGCCGGTGGGGTGGCCCGAGATCTCGAGCGCCACGTCGACGCCACCGTGCGTCGCGTCGACCACGGTCTCGACCGGCGTGGTCCGCCCGTCGACGATCGTCACGCGGTCCTTCAGGCCGCGGCGCGCGACCCATTCCCTGGCTCGCACGAGCGCGTGGTCGGCGACGTCGATCACGAACACGTGGCTCGCGCCGACGAACGTCGTGACCTCGCCGCACATCGCGCCGATCGGCCCGAAGCCGACGATCGCGACCGTGCGGTCCTTCACCGGCACCTTGAGCGCCGTGTGCACGGCGTTGCCGAGCGGGTCGAGGATCGCCGCGACCTCGATCGGCAGGTCCTTCGGCAGCTTCACGACGTTGCCGGCGGACACCACGACGAACTCGGCGAACGCGCCGTTCAGGTTGATGCCGCGGATGCGGGCCAGCGCGCAGGCGTGGAACGCGCCGCTGCGACACGCCGGGCACTCGCCGCAGATCTCGTGCATCTCGGCGCTGACATACGTGCCGAGCGGCAGCCTGGTCTCGTCCACGCCGGCGCCGAGCTTGTCGACGTAGCCGCAGAACTCGTGGCCGAGCGTGACGGGCGGCTTGATCAGCGAGTTCATCGACGGGTCGCCGCGGCAGATGTGCACGTCGGTGCCGCAGATTCCGGACGCCGCGACGCGCAACCGCACCTCCTTCGGTCCCGGCTCGGGGACCG
>DASUFY010000095.1:0-2128 GCA_036274315.1 Planctomycetota bacterium
CTGCGCTGCCACGGGTTCGTGCAGGTGGTCGATCTTGTCGATCACGAAGACGCCGTCGCGGCGGCCGCGCAGCGCCCGGCCGACGATCTCTTCGCTGTAGCCGTCTTCGTAGTTGGGCGCGGTGTCGACGACGTTGAGGCCGTGGTCCAGCGCACGCTGCAGCGTCGCCACGCAGGTGTCGATCGGCACGGCGCGGTCGGCGAGGTCGCCGATGCCGAGTTGCGTCGCACGAAAGCCCGTGCGGCCCAGTGGGCGGTGGGGAAGGAACTTCATTTCGCCGGCAGCTGGAGGTCGATGGTCTGGCTCGTGCCGGAGGCGAGGTCCATCGGTTGCGCACCGATCGGTTCTTGTTCATCGGCGAGCCACTTCAGCGTGCCCTTGCCCGGGGGCAACCCCGCCAACCGGTAGCGGCCGAGCCGGTCGGTGAGCACTTCGACGATGTCCAAGTTCCCACCGCTCTCCGTCTCCCAACGCACGAGCAGGCCGGGCACCGCATGACCCTCGCTGCGGACGGCCGACCCCATCAGCATCGTCGGGGTCGGCAGCCTCATGTCCGGCACCGTGTGCTCCGTTCCCGGCTCGCGCAACACGAATGGTTCACTTGCCAGCGGACCGGGCCCGCTCGGCACGAGGACGCGCGCGTCTCCGACGAGCGCATGCAGTCGGCGGAAGTGGAAGCGCCCGTCGCGATCGGTCGTCGCGAGCGCGACGCGCTGCCAGCGCGGCCCGCGGTTGGTCTGTTCTGTCTGCAATTCGAGGCGCACGAACGGGGCGGCGCGACCGTCGCGCGCGAGCAGGCGCCCGCGCACGCTGCAGGCCCGTGCGACGCGCAGCTGCAACGTGACACCGGGATCGATGACGCATTCGTGTTCGTGCCAGGCGCTGGGGAACACCCAGCCGTTCATGCCTTCTGCCTTCGTCTGGTCGAGCACCCAGCGGTCGTCGAGGGAGACAACGCTTGCTTGGGAACCCGCGGCGCCCGTGCTCGTGAACATCAGCATGCCGTCGCCGTCGGACGTGGCCACGGCGTCGACGCGCCGGTGGCGCAGCGTCAACTGCACGCCGGCCAGCGGCGTGCCGTTCCCGTCGCGAAGTGCAGCGTGGCACTCCAGCTTGCCGAGCGGCGTCGCCGTGAACGAAAGCACGTGCGGGCCGCGGCCCGACCTCGCCGTGGCGGCGTCGGGGGCGATCACGTACCCTTGCACGCGCAGGCTCACGCTGTAGTCCCCGTCGGGAACGTCGCGCAGCGTGCAGGTACCGTCGGCTGCGAGCGTGGGCCTGTGCCACGGCTGCGCAAGCGTGGGAAGCCAGGTTCCCGGCGGCAGCAATCGACCCTCCCCGTCGATGCCCTGCCGCAGGTAGACGAGCGTGGGTGCGTCGGGAGGCAGCCCCGTGGCCACGATCGAGAGCGTCGTGCGAGAGTGACGCGCCGGCAGCAAACACACGTCGCAGTCGCCGGTGACGCGCGTCCTGAGTTCGTAGAGACCTTCGCCTGGAACGGCCGCAGCGATCGCAATCGGGCCGAGCGGAACGCGCGTCAGCGTGAAGCGACCCTGCGCATCGGTCGTCGCGAGGCAGTCCTCCGGCTGCAATGCTCGACTGGCGTGTACGGCGCGCACGATCACGCCGGGTGCGAGCGCGCCCGCGGCATCGCGCAGCACACCGCGCACCGTCGCGGCGTCGTGCATCGTCACCTGCATTGGAGAGCCCACTTCGGTGGCGAAGCCGAGCTGGCAGCACATGCCCTCGACGTGCGCGCGCGCGAGCCAGCCCTGCGCAGGCGGCACCCTGCCGAGGCGGAAGAACCCTTCCCCATCGCAGACGCCGCGCGCGACTTCGTGGTCCCGGTCCTGCAACGTCGCGATCGAGATCTTGGCCAGGGGCACGCCCTCCCCGCGCAGGTCGACCACGCGCCCTTCGAGCACGAGGGTCGGTTCGGCGGCAGGCATGGCTGCCGGCCCGGATTGGGCCAGCACCGGCAGGGAAAGCAGCAGCGAAGTGGCGAGCGCGCGCGATGGCATGGGGTCGTCTCGGCCCGTGCACGGTAGCGTGTGTTCGTGCAAGCGCCCAGTCTGGCCACGCATGGCTTCGCCGTCGTGCACGACGTGATCGATGCGGCATTCCGTGC
>DASUFY010000096.1:0-4646 GCA_036274315.1 Planctomycetota bacterium
GGTCGCGAACAGCGCCGCGGCTTCGCGCACCGCGAAGTGCCGGCGCGCCGCTTCGTGCCGTGCCGTGTCGAGCGGCCGGTGCATCGCCGCCATCAGTTCGTGGCTCGCGCCGTCGAACTCTTCGAGCCCGGCCGGCAACGGCTCGATCTGCACGGCGGCCCAGTCCAGTCGATCGAGGCACGCGGCGATCCAAAGCTGCAGCCGCGCCGACGAGATGCCCTCGACCTCGGGGTAGCGCAGCTGCACCTCGCCCTGCGGCGCCGAGCCGACCGGCAGCACGCGCGCCTGCTGCAGCACGAATCGCCGGCCCTTCTGCGCCAACAGACCTTCGACCTGCCGCTTCTGTCCCGGTGGGTAGGCCTTCTTGAGCCATGGCTGGTTGAAGAACTGTACTTCGAACGAGCTGCCGTCGCCGCCGGTGAACGGCACGGTCACCATCGTGCGCCGGCCCGGCAACCAGGCGAGGCGCGCCTGCTTCACTTCGCCCGTGAGCCGCACGAGCTCGCCGACCGCGGCTTCGTCGGGCGCCTCGAGTTCGCGCAGCGAACGGAAGCGGCGCGGAAAGAACCGCACGAGGTCGAGCACCGTGCGCAGTCCCGCCGTCGCGAGGCGCTCGGCGGTCGAAGGCCCGACGCCCGGCAGCACCCGCAGCGGCGCATCCGGTTGGAGTCGAACCAGCGCTCCCGTGCCACCGCGCGCTTGCATTGGTAGGGTCAGATGATGAAGTGGTTTCGAAAGGGAAGCCACTCCACCATCTGAGCACCCCGTTCAAACCGTGCATGCGGATTTCCCGCACACGGCTTGCCGACGGTCTTCTCAGGCGGCATGCGAGCCTCCCGGGTAACGGATGGTTCCGAGCAGCTTGTGGAGTCCGTGCTCCTCGACGAGGCGCGTGTGGGGCCAGTCGTCCCATCGGAAGTTCGGACGGCGCTGACCGCCGCGACGCGACATCACACGGAGGAGCCGCATGCGCACGTAGCGGTCGATCTGGTTGAACTTGTCCGTCGCGTTCCCCGACCGGAAGTAGTTGCCCCACCCGCGGAGGACTGGGTTGAGTTCGCGGATGATCTCGCGCACGTCCTTGACTCGCGCACATCGCCGACGGTCGGTGATGACGCGGATCGCAGCCTGGTCGTGAAGAGCCGGCGACCTCGCTGTGTTCTTCAACGCAACGCGTCAGCGCTCCGCGAAGACGTCGTCGATGCCAGCCGCGGTCAGCACGCGCAGCCCCCAGGCCTGCAGCGACTCGGCGTCGGCGGCAGCGAGGCGTTCCTGGATGTTGGCCGGGATCTCCCCGAAGCGCGCTCGCAGCAGCCCATCGAGCATCGTGCGGAGGGCCCGAAGGCCCCCCTTCTCGAGGCCCTTCTCGAGGCCCTTCTGGATGCCGCGTTCCTCCCCCATCTCGAGCACCAGGTCGAGCAAGCTGCGCATCGGCGGATTCTCCTCGTGGATCTTGGTCATGACGGTACGCAGGGTCTCGTGGCTGGCCGGGGCACCGGCCATATACCACGAGAATAGCGCGGAGAGCACGTCCCTGCCGCGTTGGTGATCGAGCAGTGCGACGACCAGGTGCTGCCAACGCAGGATGTGGGTGCCGGCTTGGTCGGGGGGGCAGGTTCGCAGGAGCTGCAGGAAGCGCAGCGTCAGCCCGGTCACTGCCGACAGCTGCATCGCCTCGATCTGCGACTCGTCGACGCGCGCCAGATCGAGCAGCAGGAACGGCAGGTGCATCTGCATCGAGCCCAGGAACCGGGCCACCTCGGGATCGCAGCCGCGGAGATCGACGAGTTCGTGCGGGCTGCGCGGTGACCGCCACGGCCGTTCGCCGTGGTAGAGCACGAACGGCAGCACGACCGGCAGGTCACTTGCCTTCGGGTTCTCGCTGCGCCACTGCTCGATGATGCGCATGACGTAGCCAGCTATCTGCCACGCCGTGAAGCGCTCGTCCTCCGATTTGTGCTCGGGCACCACGTAGAGCAGCGTGAGCACGTCGCCCATGTAGGCCGAGAACAGCAGGTCCGTGCGCCGCTCCTTCAGCGCTTCGTCCACGAACGAATCGGGTGCGCGCCGCAGCGTCGACCAGTCGATGGCGAGCGCCACCGGTCCGGGCAGGCACGCGCGCAGCAGTTCCGCCATCTGTGCTGGTTCGCCGAAGACGAACCGGAACAGGGCGTCATGAGAACGGATGAGTTCCATCGTTGAGCTATGTGGCTCGACGATGGTCCGCGGTTGCACCCGGTTGGCGAATACTCCGCAGGTTGCGGCTGCGGGCGCCCGGACCTCCGGGTTGGCAGGGGCAGCGCGGGTTCCCGCCGCCGGCCCGACGCGAGCGTTCGGGGCGCCTCGGCCTGGGATTCCGCAGATCCCGCGAGACCGGGCGGCTGTTCTTGCCTTGAACCAGCATGCGAAACACCACCTGGAGTCTGCTTCGTCTGGCGACCTGCATCGTGCCTGCCGCGCTGGCTGCGGTCGGGGCCGCCGGTTCCCTCACCAGCCAGGTCATCTCGGGGGCGGTGGTCGCCACGCCTGCCCACGAGACGGCCGCATCGACCGACCCCGCGGCAACACCGATCAATGGGCTGATCGGCGACCAGAGCTTCGTCCACGCGTTCGGCGGCCTCGCCGCGCGCGCCGACGAGACGCTGCGCATCCGGACTCACCTCGCCTACGTCGAAGACCTGCTGCGGCATCGCGACGTGAGCGACCTGCCGGCGGAACTGCAACGCACGCGAAGGCAACACCTCGATCGCCTGCGCGCCTACCACCAGAATGGCGTCTTCCCGCGCAACTACGACCATCCCGGCGAGCGGCGTCCATGCTTCATCGATCGCGATGGCCGCATGTGCGCGGTCGGCTACCTCGTCGAGCAATCGGCTGGACGTGAACTGGCAGAGGCGATCAACGCGCGGTTCCAGTACTCGCGGATCGTCGAGATGCGGGACGAGCGGCTCGACGCGTGGGCGCGCGGCTCCGGGCTCACGGTGGAGGAACTGGCGACCATCCAGCCGGGCTACGTCTATCCCGCGGGGGCGTACCCCTATGGCAACTCGTGTGCACCATCGGTTCCGGTTGCCCCCTACGTGGTCAAGGATGCGCCGAGCCACTTCGGTTCCTCGGGGGTGGCCGGCCCGCCGTTCTGGTGGCCGGCGTTCTGGTGGATGCCGGCCCCGCCCGGCGCGCAATGGATCGCCCCCGCGCATCGGGGTGGATGGGGTCCCACCTACGTCCTCACGCACACATTCGATCTCACGGGGTTCGATCCGATCACGGCGTCGCTTTCGGGAGTGTGGTCCGCCACGCCCGGGTCGCGCATCCTGTTGAACGGCCTGCCGACCGGAGCGCTGCTGCCGCAGACCGGTTCGTGGACGACGCCACAACCGTTCGCGATCAGCAGCGGCTTCGTCGCTGGACCGAACGTGGTGCAGTTCGAGTTGGCCGACACCTGGGCTGGCTACCTCGGCCTGCTCGTGGCGAACCTCGGTGGCACGGCCGCAAAGAGCGGGACACAGCAGGCGATCCCGGGGTTGTTCAACACCGGGGTCGATGACGACGGGGTGCCGTTGCCCGCCGGATCGCTCGCGCCGCACTACGCCAGCAACGAACCGCCACTGCGCGCCGTCGGCCGGCCGACCGTGCCCAATCCGGACTTCGGCATCACGGTGGACACCCTGCCCAACCGCGTGGCGCTGCTCGCCCTCTCCCTGTGGCCCAACAGCATCCCGCTTGGCCAGGGCTGCGAGATCCTGGTCGATCCTGCCACGGTGATGGTCACCGCGCTGGGTTTGACCGATGCGGCTGGAAGGCTGTCCTTCCCGGTGCCGATCCCGCTGTTGCAGGGCTGGTCGATCAACTTCGGGTTCTACGCGCAGGCGATCGTCGAGGACCCGTCCTCATCGCTCGGTGGGCTCAGCCTGACGCAGGGGCTCAACCTGCTGACAGGGTACTGACCCGGGCCTCACCGGTTCACAGCGCTGACGAACGACGCGATCCTTCGACTGCATCGAGCTGCGCGATGGGTCGCGACGTTGCGCCGCGCGCCACGCTCGTGTAGTTGACGATCTGCCCGGAGGATGCGGTTTATCATGACAAGGTGCAGTAGTACTGCACATTGTCCGCAGTGGCAAGAACGCCCTCGCGACCGCCGCGGTGCCTGCCGGCACGCGGCCAGCGTTTCGAACTCCCGTGCCAACGACCGCTTGCAGACTCACGGGTGCGCGGCGTGCGAACGAGCGCAGGCTCGCCAAGGTTTGGTCGAGCGGATAGCTTGTTCGGGCCTTGAACGGACTGACCGAGCAGCAACTCGCCTTCCTGCAGCGCTACGGCTTCGACGCCGCCTTGCAGCAACGGTGGCAGGAGGACATCGCCGCCGGCCGGCTGTCGAAGGCCAGCAACGCGGTGACGGACGACCTGCTGGCGCCGCCGCCCGGCACGCTGCAGAAGCTGCCCGGCAGCGGCACGAAGGCCTGGCGCGAACTCGAGCGCCTCGGCAAGGCCGCGATCGCTCGAGGGCAGCTCGGCGTCGTGGTGCTCAACGGCGGCATGGCGACGCGCTTCGGCGGCGTCGTCAAGGGCGTCGTGCCCGTGCTCGGCAGCAATCGCTCGTTCCTGGCCCTCGCCATCGAGGACGCGCTGCACGCCGAACGGAG
>DASUFY010000097.1:0-13873 GCA_036274315.1 Planctomycetota bacterium
CGGGCACAGGTGGTCTTGCCGACCTGGCGTGGCCCCGTCAGGATCTGCAGCAGCGGCGGCCCCTGCTGCAGCATGGTCAGCATGCGATCGATCAGGCTGGCGCGCTCCATCGGCGAAGGTTACTCAGTCATTGAGTAAAAATGCTCAGTGAGTGAGTAACCTTGTAATCCGCTATGGAATATATGGTTCCGTAGGCTCTGTCCATCCAGGCGCGCCGGCTCTCGTCGATCTGCCGCGCTGCCGCGACCCTCGCCAAAACCTGCAGCACCCAGCCGCTTCGGGTGCCGAGCACCGACAGCAGCCCCGCCGTCGGCGAGTGCCGAACGGCGACGCGCCGGGGACGTCGGGATCGGCAGCTGGCCCGCCGCCGCGCCCGCCGCTCGGTGACGGCCGCACGTGGCTGGTGCCGAGCGCGATCGTCTCGACGACGTCGACCAGCAGTTGCCTGGTCCCGCCGACGGTGCCGTCGATGCAGAACAGCCCGATGCCGGTTGGTCTCGTTGACGGTCGTGAACAGCACGAGACCGCCGAACGCGTGTCGCGGCTCGAGCCGACCATCGATCACGCGCCGCGCGCCCGTCACGGGCGCGCGGGCGGCGCGATGGCACGTTGCCAGCGACGGCGATCCAACGCCGCGCCGTCCACGGGCCGTCGCGGGCGCGCCGGCCTGCGCCGAGGCGATTCTCGGGCGTGGGTCTTACGGGCAGGCCCCGTCGACGGTCTATGGCCGTCATGCCGACCTGGCGCCTCCTCGGTCTGCTGATGGTCGCATTCGCCGTCGCGGTGCTCGCGACCTGGATCCTGCTGGGCACGCCGGTCCCTCTCGCCGAAGGAGAACCAGGCGCGCCGCAGCCTGCGCCGACGAGTGCGCCGGGGCCGAGGGTTGCCGATGCCGAGCAACGCTCGTCGGATCGTGCTGCCGTCGGCGACCGGCAGCCGGCGCCCGAGCGCAGCGCGGCGGCGCGGTTGCGCGTGCGGGTCGCGTTCGACGACGGCCAGGCGGCCGGCGGCTACGGCGTGCGCGTCGTCGAGCGGCGCGACGGACGCGCGCCGCGAACCACGAACGCGAGCACGGGCGCCGGCGGCATCGCGGTGTTCGCGGCCCTGCCCGCGGTGCCTCACGTCGTCGAGGTGATCGGCGCCGCGGCGCAGGAGGTGGACCTGGCCGCCGGCAGCGAGCGGTCCGTGTCGTTCACCGTGCCGCACGGCATCGGCATCGAGGGGCGCGTCGTCGATGTGCGCGGCACACCGGTCGCCGGCGCGACGATCTGGAGCATGCCGGGCCGCGCCCAGCTCGATCACCGCGCGGCGCAGCCCGTCGGCGCCGCGCACGACGACGGCACCTTCCGCATCGCCGCCGCGCTGCCGGTGACGCGGTTCCTCGCCGCGCGCGCCCGCGGCCACGGCGCGTCCCCGTGGCGCCTGGTGACGGCACGCTACGAACGCGAGGCCGCGACCGCGCTGCGCGGCATCGAACTGCGGCTCGGCGAGCACCGTGCGGCGTTGCTCGTCACCTGCTTCGGTCGCGACGGTGCGCCGGCGGCCGACGCGGACGTGGCGATCGCTCCGCTCGGGGTCGCCGCGCAGCGCGACGGCGACGTGCAGCTCTGGCCCGGGCACGAGTATCGGGCCCGCACCGGCGAGCACGGCCGCGTCCGGTTCGACGATCTGTGCGCCGGGACCTGGTCGGTCGCCGCGCACCTCGACGGCGTCTGGTTCGAACCGCGCGAGATCGCGCTCGCCGACGCGGCCACGGCGGCCGTGAGCCTGGTCGGCGTCGAGGCGGCGAGCATCGCCGGCACCATGACCGACGAACGAGGGCGCCCGATCTCGGCCGCGTTCGTGCGCTGCCGCGGCCTCGATGCGGCGCGCGGCACCACCGACGACGGCGGCGACTTCTCGATCCACGACCTGCCGCCGGCGCGCGTCGACCTGCTCGCGTTCGCCGACTCCTTCGACGACCTGACGCAAGCGATCGACCTGGGTCCCGGCACGAACCGCGTGCAGCTCGTCATGCGGACCTCGCTGTGCCTGACCGGTCGCGCCCGCAATGCGCGCGGCGAACCGGCGAGCGGCTTCCAGATCGCGGCGATCCCGGTCGGCGGCGACGATCCCAGCGCGTCGGGCCAGGCCGACGCCGAGGGTCGTTTCGACCTGACGGTCGCACAGTCCGTGCCGCACCTGCTGCGCGTCGCTCCGCCCGCGGGCGCGTTTCCGGTCACCCTCGATCGGCTCGGCCCGTTCACGCCCGGCACGACGGGCATCGAGATCGTCGTCCCCGATCGTGCGCTGCCGAGTGCAGCGATCGTCGGCGTGCTGCCGCCGGACACGCTGGAACACCGCGTCGAACCCGGCGTGCGCGACCGGCATCGCCAGCTCTTCCAGGCCTTCGGCGACTGCGAGCACGATCGTGCGAGCGGCCGGTTTCGCGTCGGTCCGCTGCCGGCCGGCACCTACTGGCTCCTGGTCCAGCTGCGCGCGCCGGCGGCGCTGGGCCGAACGCTGCGCATCGCGGGCGAGCAGCAGTTCGGGCCGTACGAGCTCGAACCCGACCAGGCTCTCGATGTCGGCACGTTGGCGGTGTCGATGCCGGGGCAGCTCGAGTGTGCGCTGACCGCCGCGACCGGCTGCGAGCCGCGCGACGTCAAGCTGCAGTGGAACTCGCAGGCCAGCGCGTCGTGGGGCCTGCTGCAACCCGACGCCGCGCTCGCCGGCAGCTGGCCGATGTTGCCCGGCGAGTACGACCTCACGATCTGGGGCGAAGGCTTCGTCGCCGTCGAGCGCCACATCACGGTGTTGGCGCCGCCGGCCGCGACCACGCGCGTCGAAGCCACGCTCGAACCGGGCCAGCGCCTGCCGCTCGAACTGGCGCTGCCCGCGGGCGAGACGCGGGCCACGTTCGTCGTGCGCGACGCGAGCGGCCGCGTCGCGTACGACGACGAGTTCGGCACCGACGAGGCCGCGGTCGTGCGGCGCCTGCCGGTGCTCGGCCGAGGCCGCCACACGGTGCAGGTGGTCGGCGGCAGCGGCCGGCGGTTCGAGGGCGCGTTCGTCGTCGAATCGCTCGTGCCCACCGAACGGCCGCTTCGCTTCGAACTGCGGCCGGTGCATTGACGCGCCAACGCCACTGGCCGGCGTCCTGCGTGGCTTCGTCGGCACCGCTATGATCGCGCACCGAGAGGCAAGACATGAGCGAGCGAGTCCTTCTCTTCGTACTACACGGCGTGCTCGCCGCCTCGGCCTGCGTCGCGCAACAGAACGTCGTCGTGAAGGGCCGTCTGTTCGACGATCGCGGGCAGCCATTGGCCGGGGTGACGGTCGGTCTGACCGACGATGACGAAGCCACCGCGACTTCGGACCGGGCCGGGGTGTTCCGACTCGAGGGCGGACGCGTCTACGACACGGATCTGGTCGTGCGAAGCAAGGGTTGGGCACGCATGGCGGTGACGATCCCGGAGGACGGCGACGTCGGCGACCTCACGCTCGCGCGCGCGCAGCACCTGACCGGTCGGGTGCTCGATGTCGACGGCAATGCCATCGCCGGTGCCCGGGTGCTGGCCGTCGACGGAACCGACGCATGGTTCGGCTGGGTGCAGACGTGCAGCGAACTGAACAGTCCCGCGTTCCGTTCGCACACGACGAGCGACGCGCGCGGTGCCTTCCTGGTGCCGGATGCCGTGCGCGGCGTCGCCTCGGTCTACGTGAGCGCGCGCGGGTTCGGAACCACCCAGGCCGCCGCCGCTGCCGCGACGCCGATCGAAATCACGCTGCACCGATCGGCGACCGCCCTCCCGGCGAGCGCCGCCTTGCTCCCGCAGTGCCGCGTGCACGCAGTCGACGCCATGACCGCAGCCGAGCTGACATCGTTCTCGGCCGGTGAGTTCTGGGACGGCGACGTCGCGCCAGGCAAAGCGCGTCGGTGCTCGCTGGCGCAGGTCGACGCGGTCGATGGCGTCGTCACGCTGCACTGCCAGGGGGCGCGCGGCGTCGAGGTGCGCGCCGCCGGCTACGCGCGACAACGGGTGCCCATGCAACGCGGTGATCTCGTCGTGAGGCTGGTGACCGAAGCCGGTGTCAGAGGAATGGTCGTCGACCCCTCTTCGGGTGCGCCGTTGCCCGGGGTCGACGTGCGCGTGGCACTCGGCGACATCGATGAGCAACGACGCGGCGATACGGCGATCGAGGCACCGGTCGAAGCACGGACCGACGCCGACGGCAGGTTTGCGATCGCGGGGCTCGGTGAAGGCGACTGGACACTCGTCGCAACCCATGCACAGCGGCACCGCGGGCCGCCAACGATGGTCCGGCTCGAGGCGGGCAAGGTGCACGAGGGGGTGCGTCTGGAATCCCCCAAGGGCGCGAGCCTCGCCGTCGAACTCTCGGGCCAGCTCGCCGATCCGCGGTGCATGCTGCGGCTCTCGCGCATCACGCCGAACGTGTTCGACTCGTCGCTCGAGCGACGCATCGACGGTGCGCTGGCGATCCGGGACAAGACGGCGACGTTCTACGGTCTGGATGCGGGAGACTTCGCCGTGGAACTGCTCGTGCCGCAGCCGCCGCGCTTCGGTCTGTGGCGCAAGGTCACGCTCGACTCGGTCGGGGTTGCTGCCGAACAGCAGGTGCGCGCCACGATCGACCTGGCGGCAGGGCCGCGCCGGGTGCGAGGCATCCTGCGCGGCGCCGGTGCGTGCCCGCCGATGCAGCGACTCCTGGTCGTCGCCGAACGCAAGCTCGAGACGCGCGTGACCTACCAGTCGCTGTTCCTCTGCGGCCCGATGGCGCGACCGGCCGACAACGGCTCGTTCCTGCTGCTCGCCGAGCCGGGCGGCTACACGCTGCTCGTCGTCGACGTCGCGACCAGGGTGATCCTCGGGCGGAGGGACGGAGTCGAGGTCGGCACAACCGCCACGGAGATCGACGCCGGCGAGTTGCCGTTCCGCTCGCGATCGCTCGAGATCGACCTGCGAGGAGCCGCCGATCGCCTCGCCGCGGCCACGTTCGTCGAGGTTCGCGCGGCGCGACTCTGGCCGACTGGACTCGGGAAGAACCAGGGCATGCCGGCCGACGACGTCGACTCGAAGATCGGCGTGCAGCTGGTCCAGGGAGTGCCGGCTCGGCCGGTCTGGATCCCGACCTGCGAGGTCGCGGTGACCGTGCGACCTTCGGGCGAATGGGTGACTGTTGCCGCCGGCGAAGAGGCGGGGGTCAAGGTCGCGCTGCGCGCGCGGTGACGGTGCGGCACCCGCGTGCCGCGGGAAGGGACGTTGGGCACGTTCCAAACGATCGAGCCGACGTCGGCAGGCTGCGGAATCGCGACGGTGCGCAACGCGTCCATTGGCTCGACGGTGGGGTACGAGGGACACGGTGCAACCGGCCACGATTCCCCACGTCGCGCCCGCCGTGTCGGTTGACACCCTGTCCGCGGGTGCGACGATGTCCCGCACGCGAACGCCCGGGGACCATGGCCAACCGAGAGAATCGCCGTGCCCTGCGCGCCGCACCGAGCCCGTGTGTTCCCGTCGTCGGACGCAGCGAGCGGGCCGAAGGACTGATCGCCTTGGATCCACTTCCTGCTGCTTCGAAGGTCACCGCGAGCGAGCACGAACTGCCGGCCGAGGTGAGGGAGTCGCTGCGCGCGCGCCTGCGCGACACGTGCACCGGAGCCGAGCCGGTGGCCGCCGGCGTCGCGGTGGTCGCCGCGCTGGCCGCCAATGGCGGACAGCCCGGGCGAGCCGTCGGCGCCGCGCTGTTGCGCCTCGCCGACGACGCGGCGCTCGAGGACGATCCGCGCGCATACTCGCTGCTGGTGGCCGTGCACGAGGTGGCGCGCCGCGGCGGCCTGCTGGGCGAGGGTGAGCTCGAGGCACGTTTCGACGAGTCGTCCTACCTGGCCCGTCATCCCGACATCGCCGCCGCGGTCGACGCCGGCACTCTGCGGGACGGGTTCACGCACTTCGTGCACGATGGGGCGCGCGAAGGCCGGCCGCCGCACGGTTGGCGGCCGTTGAGCCGCGCCGCCGATCGAGCGCTGGGGTGGACCTGGGTGGGCGGCGATCGCCGGCATCCGGCGCCCGGCGAGGCAACGCCGCTGGCGCTCAACTTCATCGGCTTCCTGTCCTCGAACATGGGCCTCGGCGTCACGGCGCGGAACTTCATCCGGATGTTCGACGACGCCGGCTTCGACCTGCACCTCGTCGACCTGCCCGTGACCGGCGGGAGGTCCATGCACGACCTGGGCCACGGCCACCGTTTCGCGGCGCCCTACGAGCCCTCGCCGCACGACGTGAACCTGTTCGTGATGAACCCGAAGGACGTCGGCGATCAGCTCGGCCGCGGCTTCGCGGCGCTGCGGACCGCCCGCCGCATCAACGTCGCGCTGCCGTTCTGGGAACTGCCGCGCCTGCCGCCGACCTGGGTGCCGATCCTCGACACGCTCGATCTCGTGGTGGCCGCGAGCGACTTCGTGCGCGACCAGTTCGCGGCCGAAGGCAACTGCCCACCGATCGTCGAGATGGGCCACCCGCTCTACCTGCCGGAAGGCATCGGACCCGACCGCGCCCGCTTCGGCATCCCGGCCGACCGGGTCGCCTTCCTGTCCAGCTTCGACCTGTCCAGCGACATCGCGCGCAAGAACCCGGCCGGCGCGCTGCGTGCGTTCGAGCGGGCATTCGACGGCGACGATCGCGCCTGGCTCGTCGTCAAGGTCAACAGCCACCGACGACCGGATGCCGGCGACGCCGCCCATCTGCAGGTGCTGCTCGACGCCGCGCGACGTTCGCGCAACGTGCACGTGATCCACGAGATCCTCGGCTATCGCGACCTGATGGCGCTGTACGCGAGCTGCGACGTGTTCGTGTCGCTGCATCGGGCCGAAGGGCTCGGGCTGTGCGCGATGGAGATGATGAGCCTCGGCAAGCCGGCGATCGTGACGCGGTGGTCGGGCAGCCTCTCGTACGCGAACGACGACAACTGCTGCCTGGTCGACTTCGACTTCGTGCCGGTGCGCGGCGAGACGCAGATCGCCTACGATCCCTCGAACCTGCGGCCCGGAGCCGTCTGGGCGGACGCACGCCTCGACGACGCCGCGCACTGGATGCGCCGGCTCGTCGACGAGCCGCAGGTACGGCACGCGATCGGCGAACGCGCGCGGTCGGACATGGTCGTCTACCAACGGCGGATCGACGTCACCGGACTCGTGAACTCGATCCGACGCATCGCCGCCCGGCGCGGCATCTCGCTGGCACGCTGATGGTCGAGCGTTCGGCGCCAACGGCGACTTCGGAGGCGCTTGCCAGGAAACAGAGGTGCACTAGAGTGCGATGCACGGGCGCCGCTTGCTCGATGCGGATCGTCTCCCGGCGACAGGGGAGCTCTTCCGACCCAGCCCATCCTGTTCGATGCGCATCCTACACGTGAGCACCTTCGCGTTGCCGGACACCGTCGGCGGCACCCAGGTGCTGTTGTCCTCGCTCTCGCGCACGCTGCACGGGCGCGGCCACCAGGTGACGATCCTGCGCCACGACTCCGACCCAAGTGCCCCCGACTACACGCTGCGCGAGACCGACCTGGCCGGAGTGACGGTGCTGTCGCTCAACCATCGCTTCCGCGACTGCCGCGACTTCCGCGGCATCTACCGCAACGACCGGGTCGATCGGATCTTCGCCGGTGTCCTCGATCGGGTCGCGCCGGACGTGGTCCACATCCATCATCTGACCTGCCTGTCGACCGGGATCCTCGCGATCACCCGCCAGCGCGGTGTGCCGACGGTCCTGACGCTGTTCGACTTCTGGCTCGGTTGCCCGCGCGGCCAACGCATCCAGGACGACCTGACCCTCTGCACGACGATCGATCGCGAGCAGTGCACGCGTTGCTGCGCGCGGCTCTGGCCGAACTTCCTGCAGCCCGACGATCCCGCACCGCTCCTCGAGTACGATCGTTGGATCCGGGAGCGGCTCCACGAGGTCGACGTGATCACGACCCTGTCGCGGGACACGCGCGACGAGTACCTGGCCTGGGGCCTCGACCACGACGACATCCGCATCGTCGAGCCCGGTCTCGACCACGAACGCTTCGCGCAGCGGCGGCACCGCCGACGGCCCGGGCACACGTTCCGCCTCGCCTTCGTCGGCACGGTGTTCCCGTCCAAGGGCGTGCACGTCGCCGTCGAAGCCGTGCAGCGACTCGATCCAGCCCGCTTCACGTTGGACGTGCACGGCGACGACCCGCCGTGGCACAACGATGTCGGCTACGGCCAACGCCTGCGTGCCGCCGACCGCGGCACGCATCGCATCCGCTTCCACGGCCGCTACGACAACCGCGACCTGCCGGGGCTCTTGTCGGAGGCGGACGTCCTGATCGTGCCGAGCCTCTGGAACGAGACGTATTGCCTCACGCTGCGCGAAGGCTTCCTCGCTGGGGTCCCGGTCGTCGCATCGCGGCTCGGTGCGATGGCGGAGGGTGTAGTCGACGGCGAAACGGGCCTGCTGTTCACCCCCGGCGACCCGGCCGATCTCGCCGCCCGGGTCCAGCAACTGTACGACGACCGGGACCTGTACGAACGCGTGGCCAGCTCGCCGAAATCGGTGCCCACCACCGACCGGATGACCGACGACCTGTTGGCGGTGTACGCCGACGCTGCGAGCTGACGCACGATGACCACGGAGCATGCTTCGATGCACGGCGAGGCCCGCGCCTATGCGGGCCGTCAGGTGCTCGTCACCGGCGCGTTCGGCTTCCTCGGGTCCCACGTGGCGCGAGCGCTGGTCGCGGGCGGCGCGCGCGTGACGGCCCTCGACATCGACACGCGGCCCGAACGGATCTCCCAGATCAACTCCGCTCCCGGTCTCCGCGACGCGATCGCCGTCGAGACCGGCAGCGTCACCGACACGGAGCTCGTGCGCCGCGTGTTCTCCCGGACGCGTTTCGACCACGTGTTCCACTTCGCCGTCTTCTCGGCGGCGATCGAACACGCGGCCGCGCATCCGACCGAGACGCTCCTCGTCAACTCGACGGGGATCGTTCACCTGCTCGCGGCCGCCGTCGAGACCGCGCAGCCGCTGCGGTCCTTCCTGCACGCATCGACGGACAAGGTCTACGGCGACCTCGGCGGCGCGCCGTACTCGGAGGAAGCAGACGTCTACCGGTGCGTGGGCGTCTACGAGGCATCCAAGCTCGCGGCCGATCTGTTCGCACGCAGCTATCGCCGCAACTACGGGGTCCCCATCGCCATCGCGCGGATGTGCAACGTGTTCGGTCCCCACGATGTCGGCGGCTCGCGCCTCGTGCCGCGCACCATGGCCGCGATCTTCCGCGACGACTGCGCACCGACGGTCTACGCCGGCTGCGAACACAACCGGCGCGACTACCTCTACGTCGACGACTGTTGCCGCGCGCTGTTGATGCTGGCCGCATCCGACCTCACGCGCCTCGGCGACACCACGCCGGTGTTCCAGGTGCCTGGCACGGCGAACCTGACGACCGAGGACATGTGCCTGCGGGCCATCGACGCAGCGGCGACCGTGGCCGAGCTGGGCGGCGAAACAGCATTCGCGCGCACGGTGCGCCAGCGATCGTACTGCACGCGCCCGCCGCCGCGGCCCGGCCTGCCGGTCATCCCGGTCCAACACAATCCCGGTGCCCGCCTCGCCGCGCACACGGGCTTCCGACCCGAGGTGTCCCTGCACGATGGTCTGCTGCGCGCCGCCGCGTTCTATCGGGACCTCTACCGCGACCGCACGCCGCGTAGCGCGTCCGACACGCGGAACGCCTGATACGCGCCGTCCTTCGAGGTGTCCGGCGCGACTGTGGACGCGATGCGACCCTGACGCGACCTTCGAGGATCTCGGCGAGCACGAGCTGTTGGTTGCGGCTCCTCGGGTTCGTCGAGCCCATCTCGCCGAGGATACCCGCACGTCGCGGTGCGTGCGGCGTGCGCCGCCCGTTGCTCCTCGCCGCACCGACGCCACCGACGCCGCGCAGTGCTTTCGTCTTTCGCCGCCTGTTGTAGGCTGGACGCGGCGCCGATGCCTCGCGGCGCCCGAACACCTTCCGTGAGCACCTCGATGCAACCCGGATCCGACGTCATCATCCTCGGCTCGGGCCTCGCGGGGTGCACGGCAGGTCTCTGCCTGGCACGCCAGGGGCTGCGCGTGCTCATCGTCGACCAGGGTACGCACCCGCGCTTCGCGCTGGGCGAGTCGACGACGACGCCCGCGTCCCTGTGGCTGCGCTTCATGGCCAGGCGCTACGGCGCGCCGGAGCTGCTCAACATCGCCAGTTCGCTGGCACTGCAGCAGAACGTGGCTCCGACCTCGGGCATCAAGGACAACTTCGGCTTCCTCTACCACCGCCCCGGTTCAGCCCGTCCGGAGCGGAGCTGGCAGGCCGTGCTGCCGCACGCGTCGTTCTCGGAAGCGTCCCGCGACCAGGCGGACGCGCATTCGGAGATGCACTACTTCCGGCAGGACGTCGACGCCTACCTGTGGGCGATGGCGCTCGCTGCCGGCGCCCAGGGGCGGTCGGCGACCAAGACCGTGGACGTCGAGTTCGACGACGACGGCGTCACGTTGCTCACCGACCGAGGCGAACGCCTGCGAGCCGGATTCCTCGTCGATGCCAGCGGCCATCGCTCGGTGCTCGCCGACAAGCTCGGCTTGCGCGAGCGCCCCACGACGATGCGAACGAACGCTCGAACCATGTTCACGCACATGGTCGGGGTCGAGAACTACGAGGACCTCGGCCTCGTCGAGCCGACCATGTCGCCCTGGAGCCGCGGCACGCTGCACCACATCTTCGCGGGCGGCTGGATGTGGGTCATCCCGTTCGGCAACCACCCGGGCTCGAAGAACCCGCTGTGCAGCGTGGGCCTGAGCCTCGACAACCGCCACTCGCCGCCGACGCAGCAACCACCGGCCGAGGCCTGGTGCAGCTTCCTCGAGCAGTACCCCTCGATCGCGCCGCAGTTCGCGCACGCCACGGCGGTGCGGCCTTGGGTGCACACGGACCGCGTGCAGTACTCGAGCAGGCAGTGCGTGGGTCCGCGCTACTGGATGACGTCTCACGCCGCGGGCACCGTCGACGCGCTCTACTCGTTCGGCAACATCAACACGTTCCAGACGGTTGCGTGCGGCGTGGACCTGGTCGTGCGCGCGTTCCGCGACGGCGACTTCGACCCGGCGCGATTCGCGCCGTTGCAGCGACTCACCGACAACCTGCTCCGGTTCCAGGACCGCATCGTCTACGGCAACTACGTGGCGATGCGCGACCCGCGCCTGCTGCAGACCTGGATCGCGCTCTGGGCGCTCACCGACACGGCGCGCATCCGTCAGGTCCTGCCGGCGATCGTCAGGCATGCGCGCACCGGCGACCTGTGCCACCTCGACAAGTGTCTCGAGACGCCCGACGAGATCCTGACCGGGTTCGGCCAGAACACGGGTCTCGCCACCACCCGCACGGTGCTCGATCTGCTCGATCACTGGTGCGACATCATGCAGGAGTTCGAAGCGGGCGGCGCCACCGCCGACGCGACGATCGCGCGACTGGAAACGGCGGTCCGCAGCGACCCGCGCCACGGCATCGACCTCGCGACGATGGGACTGATCCTCGCGGAACTGCCGCGACGCTATCGCGCACTGCGCGAGCACGGTCTGCGGCTCTACAGTGCTTCGTTCCTGACGATTCCGGAGATGGACGGGCTGGGCGTCGACGAATCGCCCTGAATCACGGGTGCAGCCAGCGATCGAGCCGGCGAAACAGCGCGCCGCACCAGCCGCGCTCGAGGCGTGCGGCGTTGCCACCGAGGTAGGTGCCGATGCCGGTCCAGAACGCGTAGTCGCGCGCCCAGCGCGACAGCCGCCGCCGCTCCCCGGGCGCGAGGTCCAGCCTGGCAAGGCGATCGCGATAGTCGACCCGGCTTCGCCGGATGCTCTTCCAGCACGCCCGCAGGCTCGGCAACAGGTGGATGCCGAGGTGCTCGGCGAGCACCCGGTGGTCTGCATAGGTCCGGCGGCCCTCGTCGCGCGCCGGGCGATCGTGGCTGTGCACGACGACGCTGTCGCTGCAATACGCGATGCGATACCCCGCTTCGATCACCCGCTTGCCGAACACCACGTCCTCCCCGGAGCGACAGGGCCCGAACGGAAACCGCTGCCAGACCGAACGTCGCACGCATCCCGACACGTTGTCGTAGGCACATCGAGCGAGTCGCTCCAACGGCGCCAGGGCAGCGAGTTCCCGCGCCGGCGCCAGTTGCTGCACCGCGGACTCGGCGCGGCTCGCGGACCAAACGCGCAGGCGATCCGCGACCAGCGGGTTGCAGTCCTCGCGCGGCACCTGCCGGCTGTACGCGGCGGCCACCAGTGGGTCGTCGAATGCCTCGACCAACGCAGCGAGCCAGCGCTCGTTCGCGGGAACCGCATCCTGGGTCAACAACACCACGAGGTCACCGGTGGCACGCGCCAGACCGCGGTCGCGCGTGCTGCCGTGCTCGAATGTCCGCCGGTCGATCTCTTCGACTGCGAACCCGTGTCGCCGCAAGCTCGCCACGGTGCCGTCGCGCGAGCCGCTGTCGATCGCGAGGCGCTCGACAGCGCCGCGGTACGACTGCCGATCGACGGCCTCGAGCAACTGATCGAGCAGCGGCAGGCCGTCGAGCGTGGGGATGAGGAGGCTGACGCGCATCGCGGGATCGCGCACCGATCATAGGAATGCGCCCTGCCCGGACCACGGCTTGCCCGCGTGTCGCGCGCGGCGGCGGGGTTTGCCGCGGCCCCGCGCTGGCGCGACGGCTCGGCCGAGCGCCAATTGCAGCGTCGGTTCGGCGCGCATCGACGAACGGACCGCCCGCGCCGCCCACCGCTGCACGGCGACCGTGGCGGCGAGCCAACCGCCGTTCGCCGGCTCAGCCGATCGTCAGCACCAACGTGTCGCTGAGCACGATCGCCGGATCGGAGCAACCGCCGACGCCGAACAGGTCGAGGCCCTGGATGCCGACCTGCAGGCCGTGCAGCGTGACGTCCACCGGGATCGACAGCGTGCTGCTGTCGCCGGCGACCGCGACGGCCCACTCGTGCCCGACGGTGCAGCCACAGAACGGGATCGCCGTCGGCGACAGGCCGTAGCCGACGAAGGGCACGCCGGTCGTCGCGCCGACCCAGGTCGTCACGGAGCCGCCGAGCAGTGTCGCGCCCGCGGCCACGATCGAGACGCTGCCGCACTGGTGCGCGAGGCGTTCGATGCCGCCCGTGCCGCCGGGCACGTAGGCGAGGCCCAGCAGGTTGGCCGCGCCCGTCGATCCGACGACGTGCGCGACACCGGTCGCGGTGTCGATGGCGAAGAGCTGATCGCTGACGTTGTCGGCCTCGTAGAGCACACCGGTGTCCGAGTCGTAGGCCAACGCCTGCGGATGCGTGCTGTTGACGAGCGGGCCGACGAGCGTCATCGCACCGGTCGCGCGGTCGACGGTGAACAGTTCGTCGCCCTGGGCGTTCGTCGCGAACATCGTGTCCGTGCGCCGGTCGTAGCCGAGGTTCGTGGCGTTGATGAGCCCTGAGACGCCGAGCAGCGTCGCGGCACCGGTGGCGCGATCGATGGCGTAGAAACCGCCGTTGTGCTGCGAGCTGCCGTAGAGCTGGCCCGTGCTCGAGTCGAGTTCGAGTCCGTGCATGATGATCGCGGGGTCGCCGAACGGACCGACGAGCGTCGCCGCGCCGGTGCCCAGGTCGATGGTGTACAGCGACGCCGTGTTCGTCGAAGTGAGGAACGTGACGCCGGTCGCGGCGTCGTGGACGAGCTCGCCCGGCGTGCCGGCGTTGGCCGAGATCGTGCCGAACTGGACCTTCTGGGCCGTGACGATGTCGATCGAATAGAGCGCGCG
>DASUFY010000098.1:0-2405 GCA_036274315.1 Planctomycetota bacterium
CCGCGGCAGCCTGTCGATGGGCCGCGGCACGCCGTACTACATGGCGCCCGAGATGCTGCAGCGGCGCGGCGACCAGCGCAGCGACATCTACTCGATGGGCGTCATGCTCTACGAGATCCTGTGCGGCGGCGTGCCGTTCACAGGCGACAGCGAATGGGAGGTGCTGAGGAAGCACGAGCAGGAGCCGCCGAGCCTGCCCGCGCACCTGTCGGGGCTCGAGCGCGCCGTGCTGCAGCGCTGCCTGCAGAAGGACCCCGCCGCGCGCTTCCAGAGCGTGCACGAGCTGATCGCCGCGTTCGGTGCCCCGGCCGGCGTCGGCGCGGCGGCCTGGACCGACGTGCGCAACGCGCCGCCGAAACCGCCGCCCGTGGGGCCGGGCCCGCGCAGCGTTCCGCCGCCGTTGCCAGGCGTGCCGCCACCGCCCGTCGAAGACCCCTACGCGGGTCTCGGCCGCGCCTCACGCGAGGCGGCGCGGCACGCCCGGAAGATCGCGCGTCGTGCGGTCGAACAGGCGCGCAAGGCGTCGAGGAAGCACCTCGCCGGCATGCACGAGGCCTGGCGCGAGAAGCGCCGCCGGCGCGCGGTTTCGAGGGCAGCCACGTTTCCGCCGCGCCGGGCGCGGGCACATCCGATCCTGGCGTTCGCGGTCATGTTGGCGGTGGTGGCGGTGTTCTGGACGGTGATGGGGGTGCGGGCCCCGTCGGTGGCCACGGAGGCGGCGACGCCGTGGCCAGCGCCCATGCAGCCCGTGCTCGAAGAGCCGCTCCAGGTGCTCAGCAGCGACGGCCTGTTCCGGTCCCTGGACGTGCCGAAGTCGCTGCGCGGCGTGGTCACGTTGCGTGAGCCGGCGTGGGTCGAACTCGCGCGCCGCGATCCGGACGAGGCCGAGCGCGCGATCGAGCAGCACCTCGCCGAGCTGCAGGTCGCGGCGCCGTGGCAGGCCGCGCGACGCGCGCAGTATTCGCGGCTGCCGAAGCTGACGATCGTCCGGGTCGGCGGCAAGGGTCAGGATCTCGAGGCGACGAACGTGCTCGTCGATCGGTTCGCCCAGGCGCCCGCGTTCGATCAGGTCGTCGCCGCGCAGATCGAACAGCTCGGACCGAGCGCCTTGGCACGGGTCGCGGCGCGCCTGGGCGAGGTCGATTGGAAGACCGAGCAGGGGCGCGCGCGCGGGCGCCGGCTGCACGAGTTGCTGCAGGACGCGACCGGATGTCGCGAGATCGAGTACGCGGAGCCCGGCACGATGTCGCCCGACGAAGTGGTGCGGGCGAACTCGCAGCTCGCGGACCTGTGGAGCTGGTTCCTCAACGAGTTCGCGCACACACCCGCCGCGTGGCGCACGTTCCAGCAGCTGCAGCGCGGCCGCTGAATCAGCCGCGGTGCCGGCTCACGGCGCCTTCCACTCGTTGTTCTTGCGCGCGCAGTCGAGCGAGGTCACGTCGGGGTCGATCTGCACGGCGACCACCTTGTCGCCGAAGGTCAGCACGGCCTCGGTGTGCTGCCACCAGTGGCTCGCGGGCACCGTCTGCCGCTCCTTCTCGCCGCTCGCGTAGGTGACCTCGACGACCGCCGGATGCACGGCGCGCCCCCGGTCCTCGATCGTCACCCGCGTCTTGCCGTCCTTGGCCTCGACGGCGGCGACCGCGTGGTCGAGCTGCCACGTCTCGAAGAACCAGGTGCGGAAGTACGGATCGAGATCCATGCCGGCCACGTCCGAGAACGTGCGGAAGAAGTCGTATGGCGTCGGGTGCTTGAAGGCCCAGTCGTCGGCGTAGCGCCGGAACGCCGCGAAGAACGTGTCGTCGCCGAGCAGCCCGCGCAGTTGGTGCAGGATCGCCGCGGTCTTGCCGTAGCTCGCGAAGCCGAAGTCGTCGTCGCCGTAGGTGTCGGCGTAGCGCATGCAGGCCGCGTCGCCGCCGCGGCTCACGGTGTTGGCATAGCGGATCACGTCGCCGCGCGGGCCGTTCTTGGTGCCCCGGAAGTCGTCGCGGCACAACGTCGTCCAGAACGACGTGAAGCCCTCGTCCTGCCATGCGTAGCGCTTCTCGTTGCTGCCGACGAGCATCGGGAACCACATGTGGATCAGCTCGTGCGCGATCGTGCCGGCCGGCTGCCGGCCGCCGATGACCGTCATCATCGGGTACTCCATGCCGCCGCCGATGATGCCCTCGCATGCGGTCATGTGCGGCCACTGGTACGGATGCACGTGCGCCGACATGTACTCGATCGTGTGCCGCGCGTACTCGGCGGCGCGCACCCAGTCGCCTGCGTTCGTCTCGTACACGGCGTGGATCATGGCCGTGCCGTCCTTGCCCGGTCCGTTCTTGTCCTTGATGACCGCGTACGTCGCGTCCCAGACGTAGGTCCTGCCGAGGCTCACGGCGCAGTCGCGCACGTTCTCGGCG
>DASUFY010000099.1:0-2283 GCA_036274315.1 Planctomycetota bacterium
GCGAATCCGAGCCCGGCCGGCACGACGCCTGCTCTAGCGGGTCCGTCGCGACGACATCGCCGCGGCGGAGACCACGACCCATGGCCAACAAGAACCTGTTCCAGACCCTGTTCGGTGCGCGGCAGCCCGTGCCCGACACCCGCAACGAATCCGGCGGCCCCGCCTGGTCGCTGTCGAACGAGCAGGCGCTGGCGCTGTTCGCCGCGACCGGCTGCCTCGAGCAGACGTTCTACGCGACCGGCAAGGAGCAGCTCGAAGCCGTGCTGGCCCTCGCCAACGCGTGCGAGCCGCGTTTCGTCGCCCAGACGGCCGTCTTCGCTCGCGAGCAGGGCTGCATGAAGGACCTGCCGGCGCTGCTCTGCGCGGTGCTGGCCGTGCGCGACGGCGCGCTGCTGGCGAGCGTGTTCCCGCGCGTCATCGACAGCGGCAAGATGCTGCGCAACTTCGTGCAGATCGTGCGATCGGGCCAGGTCGGCCGCAAGTCGCTCGGCACGCTGCCGCGCCGGCTCGTGCGCGACTGGTTCGCGGCGCGCAGCGAGCAGCAGCTGTTCGATGCGTCGATCGGTGCCTCGCCGTCGCTCGCGGACATCGTCAAGATGGTGCACCCCAAGCCGGCCACGCCGGCGCGGGGCAATCTCTACGCCTACCTGATCGGCAAGCCGTTCGACGCGAGCCTGCTGCCCGCCGAGGTGCAGCAGTTCGAGCTGTTCAAGCTCGGCGTCGCGGCACTGCCCGACATCTCGTTCCAGTTCCTCAGCGCACTGCCGCTCGACGAAGCCCAGTGGCGCACGATCGCCCAGCGCGCCAGCTGGACGACGCTGCGTTTGAACCTCAACACCTTCCAGCGCCACGGCGTGTTCGCCTGCGCCGAGACGACCGCGCTGCTCGCTGCGCGGCTCGGCGACGCCGAACAGGTGCGCCGGGCCAAGGCCTTCCCGTACCAGATCATGACCACGCTCTTCCACCTCGACGCCGAGATCCCCGCCGGCATCCGGCAGGCGCTCACGACTGCACTCGATCTGTCGACTGCGAACGTGCCGACCCTGCCGGGCCGCACCGTCGTCGCCGTCGACATCTCGGGTTCGATGCAGTCGCCGGTCACGGGCCACCGCAAGGGCAGCACCACGGCCGCGACCTGTCTCGACACAGCGGCGTTGTTCGCGGCGGCGATCCTGCGCCAGAACCCTGGCGCCACGGTGATCCCGTTCCACGATCGCGTCTGCGACGTGGTGCTGGACGCCTCGGCGCCGGTGCTCACGACCAGCGCACAACTGCGCGCGCTGCCGTCGGGCGGCACCAACTGCTCGGCCGTGCTCGCGCTGCTCAACCAGCGGCGCGAGTCGGCCGACACGGTGATCTACCTCAGCGACAACCAGTCGTGGGTGGACGCGGGCCAGGGCACCGGCACGGCGATGCTGGCCGAGTGGCGGCGCTTCAAGCACCGCAACCGCGCGGCGCGGCTCGTCTGCATCGACCTGCAGCCGTACCGGACCGTGCAGGCACCGGTGGCCGATGACGTCGTGCACGTCGGCGGCTTCTCGGACCAGGTCTTCGAGGTCCTGCGCACCGTCGCCGAGCGCGATCGGTCGCCGGACCTGTGGGTGGATCGCATCCGAAAGGTGGCGATCTGATCGTCTTCAGGGGCGAATGCCGGCGCGGACTACATCCACAAACTGTTCGTCCCGCCACTACTCGTCGCTCCGCTTCCCATCGATTTCACACCGCCGAGGAATGCGCACGGGACTACATCGAGTCGCGAGTTCGAATCTCGCCAGGCCCCTGGCCTGTAGCTCAGTTGGTAGAGCAGAGCTTGCGTGCTGGTGACAGCGCGCATTCCGTCCCGTCACTCTCGTCCTCGGCCCTTTCATCACGTTCTTTCGCCAGGGAATGCCCGTGGAACTACATGATCCCGGATGTCGCAGGTGCGAGTCCTGCCGGCTCGCAAGAGCCGTAGCTCAGCAGCAGAGCACCGGGAAGCCGTTTCACACACACTCGTCCCTGGCCCCCGGCGAATGCCGGTGGGACTACATGGCAACGCCTCACGGCTACCCGTTCGAATCGGGGTTCTCCGCTCACGCGGGGATCTGTCTCACCATCCTCGTCGCCGACTTCTCTCTTCGCCCGAGCTTCCGATGAGCACTGCAACCTCACAGCACTACGAACAGTTCGACACCGGCGGCGTCCCGATCAAGGCCTGGGTCCGCGGTGTGCCGGCCGACCCCAACGCGATCCAGCAGCTGCGCAACGTCGCCATGCTGCCGATCGTGCACAGCCACGTGGCGG
>DASUFY010000100.1:0-35154 GCA_036274315.1 Planctomycetota bacterium
TCCCATGGCTGGAACGACAGCGGCACGGTGTCGCTGCGCCCGAGCAGCTGCCCGATCAGGTTGACGGCGGCGCCGACGCCGAGCCAGGCGATGAAGGCCACGAACACGCGTTCGCCGCGCGCGTGCGGCAGAGCCGGCCACAGCGCGAGCAGCAGCCCCGCGAGCACGAGCAGCAGCCCGCGCCGCACCTGCTCGAAGTCGACCCAGAACGGGTGGAACGGCAGCACGAGCAGCGTGAGGAACGCCCACGGCAGCCAGCGCGGCGCGCCGGGCTCGTGTGCGTCCGAGGAGCCGTTCATGCCGGTGACTTGTCGAAGGCGAGGATCGCGTCCACGTAGGCTTCGACGCGGAACGGCTCGAGATCGTCCAGACCCTCGCCGGTGCCGAGGAACTTGACCGGCACGCGCAGCACGTCGCGGATGCCGAACACGGCGCCGCCCTTGGCGGTGCCGTCCATCTTGGCCAGGATCAGGCCCGACACGGGCGCCGACTTTGCGAACTCGCTGGCCTGCCGGATCGCGTTCTGCCCGGTCGTGCCGTCGAGCACGAGCAGCGTCTCGTGCGGCGCCAGGGGCAGGTTCTTCTTGACGACGCGCACGATCTTCTCGAGCTCGGTCATGAGGTTCTTCTGCGTGTGCAGCCGGCCCGCGGTGTCGAGGATCAGGTAGTCGACCTTGCGCGCGATCGCGGCGGCCACGGCGTCGAATGCGACCGCGGCCGGGTCGGCCCCCGTGGCCTGCTTGACGATCGGGATGTCCATGCGGCCGGCCCACAGGCTCAGCTGTTCGACGGCGGCGGCGCGGAACGTGTCGCCGGCGCCGAGCAGCACCGAGTGGCCCTGCTGCTGCAGGTGGCGCGCGAGCTTGGCGATCGACGTCGTCTTGCCCGAGCCGTTGACGCCGACCACGAGCACGACGGTCGGCGCCTGCGCGGCGCGCGCGAGCGGCGCCTCGCAGCCCTCGAGCATGCCGATGAGCTTCGCCCGCAGGAAGGCCGGCACCTGCGCCGTCTCCTTGATCTCGCGCTGCTTGTAGGCGCGCTTCAGGTCCTCGACGACGCGCGTGCCGGTCGGGCCGAGGTCGCTGTTGTAGAGCACTTCCTCGAGATCGTCGAGGAAGGCCTCGTCGAGGTTGCGGCCGATCGAGAACAGCCGCGACAGTCCAGCGGTCAGGACTTCGCGCGTCTTCTTGAGCGCACCGAACAGCTTGCCGAACACCATGCGTGGTCTCGATGGGGGGACGTCGCGAGCCAGACGCTACGCGCCGAGCTCTTCGACGCCAGACGTTTGGCCGCCGGTGGCGCGGTCGGGCTCGCTCGGCGCCACCTTCGCCGGTGCCGCCCGCTCGTGCTCGATGTCGATGCGCACGCGGTCCAGGATGCCGTTGACGAAGCCGCCCGAGTTGGCCGTGCTGTACTTCTTGCCGATGTCGATCGCCTCGTTGATGGCGACCTTGGGCGGCACGTCGCGGCAGAACATGAGTTCGTACATCGCCATGCGCAGCACGTTGCGGTCGACGTTGGCCATGCGCCGCAGATCCCAGTTGCGCGTCACCGACTGCAGCTTGAGATCGATCTCGGCCCGGTGCGCGAGCGTGCCCTCGACGAGGCGCACCGCGAAGTCGAGCACGTCCGCTTCGCCCTCGCACTGCTCGGCGCACAGGCTCCTGGGCGTCTGGCCGAGTTCTTCCGCGTAGTCTGCACCGCGCAGATCGAACTGGAAGAGGACCTGCATGGCGATCTCACGAGCGCGCGTGCGGCGGCGGATGGGGGCGGTCATGGAAGGAGCGGTTTCCGAGGGAAACGGGACGCGGACTGTAGCCGGGACGGGCCGTCGATCAACAGCCAGCGTGCCGACCGTGCGCGGCCGGCGCGCCGCGACGTGTTCGCGCCTACGCCTTCTGGCGCAGGGCCTCGACCTGCAGACGCAGATCCGCCATCGCCAACGCCGCGATGGCAGCGTCCTGACCCTTGTTGCCGGCGTCGCCGCCGGCGCGAGCGAGCGCCTGGTCCATCGAAGCGCAGGTGAGCACGCCGAAGCCGATCGGCAGGCCCAGATCGAGCAGCAGGCGCATCGTGCCGTCGGTGACGCCGCTGCAGACGTAGTCGTAGTGGTCGGTGCCACCGCGCACGACGGCGCCCAGCACGACGAGCCCATCGAAGCGCCCGGTCGCGGCGAGCCACCGGCACGCCGTCGGCAGCTCGAAGGCGCCGGGCACCCAGGTCACGACGATGTCGTCGTCGGCGACGCCGTTCTGGCGCAGCGTGCCGAGCGCGCCGTCGAGCAGGCGCTCGGTGACGACCTCGTTGAAGCGCGCGACGGCGATGCCGATGCGGCGGCCGCGACCGGTCGGCGAGCCGGTGAGGACTTGGACCATGCGCGCACCGTAGCGGCGACCGTGCGGGCGCGGAAGATCCGGCTCGGTTCGCGCCGTGCCGCCAATCCGCTGTTTCTTTCGCGCGCCGCGCCGCGCACGATGTGCGGCCCTCGATGCAGACCACCGTGCCGTTCTGGACAGGTTTCGTGGCGACCGTGCTGCTGCTCGGCGCCGCGCTCTACACCGGCAGCAAGGGCCGGCGCCGCGTGCACCTGTGGCTCGGCCCGCTGACGATGGTGTCGCTGCTGGTCACGATCGTGCTGACCGAAGAGCTGGCGAGCCGCTACGAGTTCCCGGCGAGCGTGTTGCGCACGCATCTCTGGTTCGCGAAGGCCGGCGGACTGCTGGCGCTGCCCGTCATCGCGACCGGCATCTGGCTGTGGCGCAGCGAACGCGCGCGGGCCTGGCACCGCGCCTGCGTGTGGCTCTGGGTCGTGAGCGTGCTCGCCGCGACGGGCACGGGGTTGTGGATGTTCAGCCAGGCCACGCCGAGCGCCGGCTAGGCGGCAGCTGGCGCGCGCGGTGCGGGACGTCCGGCGCGGGGCCTGCTACAACCAGCGCATGCTGCGATCCCTGGTCCTGTCGTGCTGCCTGCTCGCCCCGCTTGCGGCCCAAGACGTCGCAACCGCCGACGCCGCGTTCGCGCGCGCCGGCGGGAACCGCGCCGAGCTCGAACGCGCGTGGCGCGAGGTGCCCGACGCGCAGCGCACTTCGCTCGCGTTCCTGCTCGAGCACATGCCCGACGCCGACGCGAAGGCGCTCGACGCCGCGTTCCTGCTGCGTGAGGTCGCCCAGGCGCACGCCGCGCGCGCCGCGGTGCCGTGGGGGGCCGAACTCAGCACCGACCTGTTCTCGAACTACGTGCTGCCCTACGCGCAGGCCAACGAGGCGCGCGAGGACTGGCGCACGGACTTCGCGGCGCGGTTCCTGCCGGCGGTGCGCGAGTGCAGGACGCCGGGCGAGGCGGGCAGGAAGCTCAACGAGACGATCTTCGCGGCGCTCGACGTGCACTACTCGACGGGCCGTGCGCGCGCCGACCAGGCGCCGAGTTCGTCGATCGCGCAGCACAAGGCCAGCTGCACGGGGTTGTCGATCCTGCTCGCCGACGCCTGCCGCGCCTGCTGCGTGCCGGCGCGGCTCGTGTCGGTGCGCTGGCCGCACAAGGCCGGCAACCACACGTGGGTCGAAGTGTGGGACGGTGCTGCGTGGCGCTTCGTCGGCGCCGACGAGCCGGACCCGCAGGGGCTCGACCGCGCGTGGTTCTGCGGCGATGCGGCGAAGTGTGTCGAGGCGGATCGCGAGCACAGGCTGTGGGCCGTGTCGTTCGCGGCGACCGGCGAACGGTTCGCGGCCGGATGGGGGCGCGGCATCGAGCTGTGGGGCACGGACGTCAGCGCGCGCTATGCGCCGTCAGGCGGTGACGATCGCATGCACCAGGGCGACGTCCAGGACGCTGCCAAGGACGAGGCACTCAGCGCCCAGCTCGATCGATTCTTCGCCGCCGACAAAGCACGCCAGGCGACGTTCGAGTTCGATCGCAACCTCGACGGCGAGCTGCGCACGACCGCCGGCGATGCGCGGCTGCGTGCGCTCGCGTTCGCCGCGTTCCGCCGGAGCGAGCAGAAGGTGCTGCAGGCGGACTTCGCGGCGGACCTCGTGCGCGCCGGCGACAAGCAGAGCGCCTACGTCGTCAAGCAGGTCGGCACGAAGCCGGCTTCGGGCTGGCCGCTCGTGATCGCGATGCACGGCGGCGGCGGCGTGGCCAAGCAGGTCAACGACTCGCAGTGGCGGCACATGCAGGTCTACTACAAGGACCACCCCGAGGCCTCGGGCTATCTGTACTGCGCGCTGCGGGCTCCGACCGACGAGTGGAACGGCTTCTACACCGACTACTTCTATCCGGTGATCGAGCGGCTGATCCGGCAGTTCGTCGTCTGCGGCGACGTCGACCCCGACCGCGTCCTCGCGATCGGCTACAGCCACGGCGGCTACGGCGCGTTCGCCGTCGGCCCCAAGCTGCCGCACCGCTTCGCGGCCGTGCACGCGAGCGCCTCGGCGCCGACCGACGGCGAGACGTCGCCGGTGGGCCTGCACACGCTCGCGTTCTCGTTCATGGTCGGCGGGCGCGATGTGGCCTACGGGCGCCGCGAACGCTGCGAGAAGTTCGAGGCGCTGCTCGTTGCGCTGCGGCAGGCGCACCCGGGGCTCTACCAGACGACGTTCACGCTCGTCGAGGGCAACGGCCACACGGGGCTGCCCGACCGCGACCTGCTCGCGCAGCTCGTGCCGAAACAGCGCGTGGCGCTGCCGAAGCGGCTGTACTGGGATCCGACCGACGGCGTCGTGCACGACCACTACTGGCTGCACGTGCCCGAACCGAAGCGAGGGCAGCACCTCGAAGCCCGGCTCGACGCCGGCGGGCTCGTCGTCGAGACGCACGACGTCGTCGCCGGCGAAGTGTGGCTCGATGCGCGGTTGTGGGACATGAGCAAGGACCTCACGATCGAGGTCGACGGTGCGGTGCGCATCGAGAAGCCGATGCCGTCGCTGCGCGTGCTCTGCGCGACGATGCTGCAGCGCGGCGACCCGGTGCTGGCCGCGACCTGGCTCGTCGAGCTGCGTTGATCGGCGGCGCCGGTCACGGCGTGCGGCAGAAGCTGCATACGAGCGCGGTGCACGGCGCCTCGCCGGTCTGCAACTCCAGTTCACAGTGCTCCTCGCACCGCAGCGCGTCCCGTTCGATCGCGACCAGCGCGCCGTCGGGCGTCGCGAGCCGACCGGACAGTACGACGACCAGCCGCTGTTCCGTCGCCGGCAGGTCCAGCACCGAGCCTGCGGGGATGTCGGCCAGCGTCGCCTGCGCGCGCACGAGGTTGCGAGCGACCATCACGTTGAGGTCCTCGCACGGGCCGGCAACGAGCCGCGACGTGACCTGCGTCTCGCCCGCGAAATCGAAGCGCTGCAACGGCCGGGTGAGATCGATCGTCGCGCCGTCGACGGTGAGCTGCACACCCGCGCCGCGCAGCAGCCACAGTGAGCGGTCGATGCCAGGCAGCACCGAGAACGGTCCGTCGCTGGCCACCTGCGCGATGCTGACGCGCCAGCGGAAGCCCTTCGCGAGCGAACCCGTCGGCGGATCGATCGCGACCTGCCGCGTCGAGCCGCCGCCGTTGGCCCAGGCCATCACGGGCTGGTCGGCGAGCGGGATCCGCGTGACGCGCGGCATGCCCCGGCCTCAGGCCAGGACCTCCGTGACCACGCGCGCCGGCTCGACGCCCGTGAGCTTCGTGTCGAGCCCGCGGAAGCGGTACGTGAACCGCGCGTGGTCGACGCCCAGGCAGTGCAACATCGTCGCGTGCAGGTCGCGCACGTGCACGGGGTCCGCGGCGATGTTGTAGCAGAAGTCGTCGGTCGCGCCGTACTCGATGCCGCCGCGCACGCCGCCGCCCGCGAGCGCGATCGTGAAGCAGCGGCCGTGGTGGTCGCGCCCGGCACCCGGCGCGCCGAGCTCGCCCTGGCTGTAGACGGTGCGACCGAACTCGGTGGCGATCACGACGAGCGTGTCGTCGAGCATGCCGCGCTGGCGCAGGTCGGCGATGACGGCCGCCGTCGGCTGGTCGAAGTCGCGGCACTGGTCGGGCAGCTGCCGCGTGATCGCGATGTGCTGGTCCCAGCCGCGGTGGAACAGCTGCACGAAGCGCACGCCGCGTTCGAGCAGGCGCCGCGCCAGCAGGCAGTTCGCCGCGTAGCTGCCGGGCCGCTGCACGTCGGGCCCGTAGCTCGCGAGCACCGCCGCCGATTCGCCGCGCAGCTCGAGCAGTTCGGGCACCGAGGCCTGCATGCGGAACGCCATCTCGCCGGCCGCGATGCGCGCCGTGGTCTCGGGATCGCCCGAGCGTTCGGCGCCGAGCGCCTGCAGCTCGGCGAGGTCGTCGAGCATCGCGCGCCGGTGCGCACGATCGATGCCGTCGGGGTTGGCCAGGTGCAGCACCGGATTGCCGCCGGGCCGCAGCGCCACACCCTGCTGCGACGACGGCAGGAAGCCGCTGCCCCACAGCCGCGAGAAGATCGGCTGGCCCGGGTTCTTGCCGGAGCCCTGCGACACCATCGTCAGGAAGCTCGGCAGGTTCTCGTTCTCGCTGCCGAGGCCGTAGGCGACCCACGAACCCATGCTCGCATAGCCGGGCAGCTGGTTGCCCGTGTTGAGCAGCGTGATCGCCGGGTCGTGGTTGATCGCCTCGGTGTACAGCGACTTGATCAGGCACAGTTCGTCGGCGGTCGTCTGCAGGTGCGGCAGCAGGTTGCTGATCCACAGACCGCTCTGGCCGCAGCGCCTGCCGCCCGCGATCGGCGGAACGACGGGGAACTTGCTCTGCCCCGAGGTCATGCCGGTCAGGCGCTGGCTGCCGCGCACCGACGGCGGCAGGTCCTGCCCCGCGTGCTCGTGCAGCGTCGGCTTGTCGTCGAACAGGTCGATGTGCGAGAGCCCGCCGGCCTGGAACAGGCACAACACGCGCCGCGCGCGCGGGGCGAAGTGGGGCAGGCCGTCGAAGCCGCGCGGCGGCGGCAGCGCCGGCCGCGACGACGGCCCGGTCGCGCACGACGACGCGAGGCCCGGCAGCAGCGAGCCGAGCGCGAGGCTGCCGATGCCGTGGGCGCCGCGGCCGAGCAGCGCGCGGCGCGTGAGCTCCATGGGCGTCGCACGGGGTTCGTTCATCGGGGCATCAGGTGCGTGTGATGGTCTCGCCGAGGTTCAGCAGCAGGGCCGCGACCTGGGCCCAGGCGGCGTGTTCGATCGGAGGCAGCGACACGTCGCGCGGTGCCTCGCCGGTCGCGAGCAGCCGCTGCGCCGCGCCGGGCGCCGCCGCGAACGCCGCGCGTTCCCGCCGCAGCGCCCGCTGCAGCACCGCGAGCTCCGCGGCCGAGGGCGGGCGCGACGTCGCCTCGCGGAACGCCCAGTCGAGCCGCTCGGCGTCGTCGCCCGGGCGGTGCAGCACACGTTCCGCGAACGCGCGCGCGGCCTCGACGAACTGCGGGTCGTTGAGCAGCACGAGCGACTGCAGCGGCGTGTTGGTGTACGAACGCGACACCGTGCACACCTCGCGGTTCGGCGCGTCGAACGCGGTCAGGCCCGGCGGCGGCATCGTGCGCTTCCAGAACGTGTAGAGACTGCGCCGGTACAGCTTGTCGCCGTGGTCCTGCACGAAGCTCTGCGCCGTCGCGTGCGTCGACGCGTAGTGGCTGATCTCGCGCCACGGGTCGCCGGGCGTGTAGGCGTTGACGCTCGGGCCGCCGAGCTGCGGCACGAGCAGGCCCGAGGTCGCGAGCGCGACGTCGCGGATCGCCTCGGCCGACAGGCGGAAGCGCGGGCCGCGCGCGAGCAGGCGGTTGTCGGGGTCCTGCTCGAGCATCGCCGGCGTCGTCGCCGACGACTGCCGGTAGGTCTGCGAGGTCACGATCGTGCGCAGCAGCGCCTTCGTGTTCCAGCCGCTCTCGACGAACTCGACCGCGAGCCAGTCGAGCAGCTGCGGGTGCGACGGCGGTTCACCCTGCGCGCCGAAGTCGGCCGCGGTGCGCACGAGGCCCTGGCCGAACAGTATCTGCCAGAAGCGGTTGACGGCGACGCGCGCCGTCAGCGGATGCGACGGCATGACGACCCACTCGGCGAGGCCGAGCCGGTCGTGAGGTGCGCCGGCCGGCATCGGCGGCAGCGCGTGCGGCGTCGCGGCCGTCACCTTCTCGCGCGGATCGGAGTAGAGGCCGCGGTGCAGCACGAACGTCTCGCGCGGCGTCTTGGCGGTGTCCATCACCATCGCCGGGAACGCTGCCGTGCGCACCGCGAGCCGTTCCTTCGCGTTGGCGAGGTCGATGCGCACGCGCGCCATCGACTCGCCGTGCGCGGCGAAGTACGCGGCGAGCGCCTGCGCCGCGGCGGCGCTGCGGTGGGCCGGATCGAGGCCGAGCGTCGCGACGACGTCGGCCGGCAGGTCGGTGCCGTCGTCGTTGCCGCAGACGGCGAAGAACTCCATGCGGCGCGCCATGAGGTTGCCGCCGCGGCCGAAGTTGAGCTGCGCCGTGACGTGGCGCGCGCCGGCGCCGAGCGGCGTCGCGAACGTGACCGTCACGTGCACGGGGCCGGCGGCGCCGAGGTCGGGCATCCAGCCGGTGTGGTAGTCGGTCGACAGCGCGCCGCGCGGATGGCCGTTCTCGTCCCACGAACTGGCCGTGATCGAGGTGATGGGCAGCAGGTGGTAGAGGTCGACCTGATCGGCCGGCACCGGGCCCGCGCTGACCGAGAGGTTCGTGAGCTGGAACGTGCCCTTGCCGTCGCGTCCGCCGCCGTGGCCCCAGCCCGCGTCGGGGGCGTCGGGTGAGCCGTGCATGACGATGCGCAGGCCCGTGACCGGCTCGTCGATCGGCGGCAGCTCCATGACGATGTCGAACGCGGCGAAGCCCGACGGCCGGTCGATGCGCGCGAAGCGACCGTCTTCGATCACGAAGCCGTCGCCCGAGTTGGGCGTGCTGATCTTCGTCAACGTCGCGCGATGCAGCGCGAGGCCGCGGCCGCGCGCGGCGAGCCGTGCGCGCTGGTCCCGTTCCCAGGCCGCGAGGGCCGCGGGCGGCGGTGCCGCGAGCTGCGCTTCGAGCTCGGCGATGCGCGCGCGCAGCGCCGGCTCCTCGCCGGTGCGCAGCACGGAGTGGGCATCGATCGTGGGCACCGGGTCGATGCCGCCGTCGCCGTCGTGCGCCTTCTCGCTGCCCTGGCCGAAGAACGCGAACAGCGAGTAGTAGTCCTGCTGCGTGATCGGATCGAACTTGTGGTCGTGGCACTGCGCGCAGCCCATCGTCAGGCCGAGCACGGCCTCGCCGAACGTGCGCACGCGGTCGACGCCGTAGGTGACGAGGTTCTCTTCGGCGATCGTGCCGCCCTCGTGCGTGACCATGTTGTTGCGCTGGAACCCGGTCGCGATCAGCGTCGCCTCGCTGCGTTCGGGCAGCAGGTCGCCGGCCAGCTGTTCGACGAGGAAGCGGTCGTAGGGCTTGTTGTCGTCGAAGGCGGCGATGACCCAATCGCGCCACAACCACGCCTCTCGCCCGCCGTCGATCGAGAAGCCGTTCGTGTCGGCGTAGCGCGCCGCGTCGAGCCACGGCAGCGCCATGCGTTCGCCGAAGTGCGGGCTCGCGAGCAGCGCGTCGACGGCCTTCTCGTAGGCATCCGGATCCGGATCCGCGACGAACGCGGCCGTGGCGTCGGCCGACGGCGGCAGGCCCGTGAGGTCGAGCGAGACGCGGCGCAGCAGCGTCGCGCGGTCGGCGGCGGCCGCGGGCGCCATGCCGAGCTCGGCGAGCCGCGCGCGCACGAACGCGTCGATCGGATGCGGCGCGAGCGGCGGCGGCTCGGCTCGCACGGGCGGCACGAAGGCCCAGTGCGGCGCGTACACGGCGCCCTGTTCGATCCACGCGCGCAGCGTCGCCTTGCTGGCCTCGTCGAGGTGGCGATGCGAATCGGGCGGCGGCATGACGTCGTCGGGGTCGGTCGCCGTGACGCGCCGCCACAGTTCGCTCGCGCCGGGGTCGCCGGGCACGATCGGCGTCACGCCGTCGCGGGCGGCGTAGGCGCTCTCGGCGCGGTCGAGCCGCAGCTTCGCCTTGCGCGCGTGTTCGTCGGTGCCGTGGCACGGGAAGCAGGTCTCGGCGAGGATCGGCCGCACGTCGCGGTCGTAGTCGATGGAGCGCGCCGCGGGAGCTCGAGCGGCGGGAGCCTGCGCGACTGGCACCGAGGCCAGGACGGCCGAGGCGCACGCGGCGAGGAGCGCAGTGGCGAGACGGGCTGCGGAGTGGGCGCGCACGGCGGGAACCGCGGTCGCGACGGCGACGCGGAGTTCGCACGGTAGTGGCGAAGCCGGGTGGTGCCCACTGCGCTGCCACGAAAGCCTGCATGACCCGCTGCGCCGCGCCAGCCCAGCAGCAGTGGGAGCGGTGGCAGCCGTGGCGGAGGGGCCGCGCGGGCCGCGCCCGCGGTCCTGCTCGATGGCATGCTTGCCGCGAACATGGTCGACCATCGCCTGTTGCAACGCATCACCTCGAATGCAGAGATCTTCGGTGGCAAGCCGATCGTGCGCGGCATGCGGATCTCCGTCGAGATGGTCCTCAGCCAGCTCGCGCAGGGTGTCTCCCAGCCCGATCTGCTGGAGGACCATCCTTCGCTGCAACCAGAGGACATCCAGGCGTGCCTTGCCTACGCCCACGCAGTGATCGCCAACGACACGCTCGACAACATCAAGGTTGGCTGAGCGGTGCGGAGGCCCGTGCCGTGATCACGGTCCGCGGTGGCAAGGTTCGGATCTCGCGAACGAAGACGAACCCGGGCTGACGGCTGGGTTCGCGGTCCCGGATCGGATGATGCGCGCGCCTTGCCCTCCGACGTTCGTGCGCTGCCGACCTGGGTCCTCGTGCGCATGGTCGTTCCGCCCGCCCGGCACCATGCTGTGGGTTGCTGGTCGAGGTGGCCCCGTCGACATCCCGGTCACCACCCGGAGGACTGTGCCATGGGTACCGAATCGAACGACCCGATGCAGCGGCTCGTCGACGAACACCGCGTCATCGAGCGCGTGCTGACCAGACTCGCCGCGTACGGTCTCGCCGTGCGGCGCGGTGAAGCGGTGGATCCCGAGGCCTTGCCCGGCTTCGTCGCGTTCCTGCGCGGCTACGCCGACGCGATCCACCACGGCAAGGAGGAGCAGCTCGTGTTCGCGGCGCTGCTGCGCCACGGTGCACCCGCGGAACTCGTGCCGCGCCTCGCGGCGATCCGGCGTGAGCACGAGACCGCGCGGCTCCTGATCGGCGACCTCGCGGCGGTCGCCGAGCGCGGTGGCCCGCGGTCCGACCGCGACCGCGAACGCCTGGTGCAGGTGATCGGCGACTACACGGCGCTGCTGCGCCGCCACATCCGCGACGAGGACACCGCGGTGTTCCCCGCGACCTGGGCGGCGATGCCCGGACCGCTGCGGCGTAAGGTCGCCAAGGCCTGCGCGAAGTTCGACGCCGGACACGCCGAGCAGGCGGCCGAACTCTGCGCGTTGGCGGACCGGCTCGTGCTCGTGTGAGCGCCGCGGTCACGGCATGCGCACGAAGCCATCGAGCAGGAACTGTCTGCTCGCGTCGAGCAGCGGGTGCCGCTGGCCCGCGGGTCGGCTCGGCAGGTAGTCGCCGCTGATCTCGAAGACGAAGGCGCCGCCGAGCCGCGCGCTCGACAGGTAGTTCGCCTTCTCGGCGATGGCCTGCGCGTCGTCGAAGCTGACGAACCGGTCGTCGGCGTCGTTGGCGCTGTCGCGGCTCAGGTACGGTTCGCGCGCGGTGAGGTCGAAGCCGGGTTGGTAGCCTGCCGCCGCGGTCAGCGTGGTGACGATCTCGGCGTACGGCATCGTGCTCAACACCGGCGGCGTCACCCAGCCCTGGCGCGGCCTCGTCGCTCCGCCCGTGTCCGTGCCCGAGCCGCCGGCCCAGACGAAGCCGTCGAACTGGATGCCGATGGCGAGCTTGGCCGGCGCGATGCCCGCGTCGGTGAAGCGCTGCACCTCGTCCTCGATCGAGGGCAGGCGTTCGCCGGGCACGGACGGAAACTCGGCGCCGCCGTTGGCGATGGGGGAGTTGAACCACGTCACCCAGCCCGGATACGGCCCCGACATGACGTAGGTCTGCAGGTTGATCTGATCGAGCGCGCTCGCGATCTGCGCGACGAGGTCGGGGCGCGCGCTCGAGCCCGTCGTCGGCGGCATGGTCAGCAGCGGCCGCGGCGCGATCGCATCGAGCGCACTGCGCAGTTCGGCGAAGAACGCGACGAAGGCCGTGTCGTCGGCCGGCGTGATCTCCTCCCAGTTGATGTCGACGCCGTCGTAGCCGCGCGACTGCATGAGCGCGACGATGTTGGCGACGAACGTCGCGCGGGTCGCCGGCTGCGTCGCGCCCTGGAAGCCCGCCGTGGCACCCGACGTCGCGTCGCCGCCGACGCCGAGCAGCACGACGATGCCGGCCTGGTGCGCGCGCGTCACGACGTCGGCCGAGTGCGCCGCGGTGAAGTCCGTGCTGGCGGTGTCGAGCGAACCGTTCGCCACGGGCAGCACGGGCCAGTGGATCAGGTGCGTGAACGCGCTGTAGTCGATCTCGGCCGGCGGCATCGTGAACTGGCGGTAGCTCGGGTAGTAGCCCGTCAACCAGCGCTGGCTCGCGCCGCCGCCCGGGTTGCCGGCGCCAGGATTGCCGCCGCCGTTGGGATTGTTGCCGCCGTTGGCACCACCACCGGGGTTGGCGCCCGCGTTGTTGTTGCCAGCCGTTCCGCCACCGGGATCGGCGGCCGTGCCACCCGGGTTGCCATCGCCGTTGCCTGGTACGCCGCCGCTGCCCGTCGAACAGGCGGCGGCGAAGAGCAGCACGACGAGCGGGATGGTTGCCGGAACGGACACGGAGCGCTGGCGCATGCAGGGGTCCTTTGGAGTGCGAGCTCCCATGTGCGGCCGACGCCGCAAGGGTGTGGTCGACCCGGAGTCGACGCCCGCGGCAGCGGGGGCCGGCATCGCCGGCCGTTCGGCCTGGGGTGCGGGAGGAACGGCCCCCGCCCCGCGCTGTTGCAGCGCGGTCGGCGCGGCCGCGCACCGATTCATTGACTGACTTCCTGAGTGTTGGTGGTGGCCACGTACAGGGTGGAATCGGGCCTGCGAATTCTCGCCGGATTTCCCGGCAATCTGCGCCGGCCCGACACTCGCCGCAGGGTCTTGCCGGGTGCCGGTCTCCTGGCACCCGGTTTCTGCGACGGCCACACGACTCCCTTGGGCCGGCGTTGCGATCAACAACACTCGAGCAGTCAGTCCGATGGACGTGCGCCACCGGGCCGGGGATAGTGCGGCGACGGGCCGGGTGGCCCGCCGCGGCGTCAGCCCCCTGAGCGCGACCCGGTCACCCGAGCCGATGGAGGTCGTTCATGTCCGCGCCCTGGACCCGGCGGTCGTTCCTGCAAGCCACCGGTGCAGCCTCGACGCAGCTCGGCGGCTTCGCCTCGCTGCTGGCGAAGTGTCCCGGCCTGCTGCAGGACCCGAAGGTCACGCCCGAACTCGTTCGCCTGGGCCCCGACATCGAGCCGCTCGTGCGCCTCATCGAAGCGACACCGCTCGAGCGGTGCTTCGAGGTGTTCGCTGCGCAGCTGCGCGCCGGTCTGCCCTATCGCCAGCTCATGGCGGCCCTCTTCCTGACGGGCATCCGCAACTTCAAGTCGGCTTCGACTGGCGCGATGCACTCGGTGTTCCTGATGCACTCGGTGCATCAGTTCAGCCTCGACGCGCGGCCCGAGGACCGGCTGCTGCCGCTCTTCTTCGCGCTCGACAACCTCGTGACCTACCGCGAGCAGGTTGCGAAGTCCGGACCGCACGAGCCGCTGCTGCCGCTGCAGGGCACGCTGCCCGCGGCCGCGGCGGCGAGCGACGAGTTCCGCGCGGCGATGGACGATTGGGACGGCGAACGCGCCGACCGTGCGATGGTCGTGCTGCTGCGCACGCGCGGCATGGCCGAGATCGGCGAACACCTGTGGCCCTACGCGGCGCGCGACCAGAACCACATCGGCCACAAGGCGATCTTCGTCGCCAACGCGTGGCGCACGCTGCAGGCGATCGGTTGGCAGCACGCCGAACCGGTGCTGCGCGCGCTGTCGCTCGCGCTCGTCTCGTACCACATGCGCTACGCGAAGGCCGCGCGCGAACGGTTCGACCAGCAGCCCTACCTCGCCAACGTCGAACGCGTGCGTGAGATGAAGGGCCAGCTGCCGGTGGATTGGGCCGGCACCGGCGGCGATGCGGGCCCCACGCACGAAGTGCTGGCGCTGCTGCACGACGGCCGCACGAACGACGCGTGCGCGCTGGCCGCTTCGCTGTTGCGCGACGGCAAGGCGCGCGCCGGTGCGCTGTGGGACGCGGTGCATCTCGGCGCCGCCGAGCTGATGATGCGGCAGCCGGGCATCGACGGCGTGCACGCGGTCACCTCGAGCAACGCGCTGCACTTCTGCTTCCGCGCCAGCGGCCGCACCGAGAGCCGGCTCCTGATCCTGCTGCAGGCGATCGGCTGGCTGGGCCTGTTCCATGCGACGATGGCGGAACGTGGCCTCCACCTGGTGCACATCACGGAGCTGACGCCGGGCGAGGTGCCGGCCGACGAGGTCGCGGCAGCGCGCGAGGTGCTCGCCGAGCCGCCCTTCACGGGCTCGCTCGCGCGCGGCGGCAGCTGGACGGCCGCCGCGGGGCCCGCCAAGGCGTTCCGCTGCGCGCAGCTGTTCCCCGAGGCGGAAGCGCTGTGCGCGCAGGCGCGGCAGTTGATCTTCCGCAAGGCCACGGAGGAGCACGAATACAAGTTCCCGGCCGCGATCTTCGAGGACTACCGCCTCGTCGATGCGCGCTGGCGCCCGCACATGCTGGCAGCGGCGGTCTACTTCCTGCGCAACGCTTCGGAACCCGATTCGCCGGTGATGCAGCGCGCGCGCGAGGCGCTCGGCGTCAAGTAGCAGCGGGCGGTGCCGCCGCGTCGTATGCTGCGCCGCCTGACCGGGAGGTCCATGCGCCCGCTTGCCGTCGTCGTGTTCGCCGAGACCCTGCCGATCGTGCTGCTCGGCTCGGTCTGGCTCGGCGGCTCGCCTGCGACGGCTGAGTCCGCGCCGCTCGTGCAGGCGGCACTCGCGACCGACGACTCACCGCCGGTCGCGGCTGCGCTGGCGTTGCCACCGGTGCGCGAGCCGGTCTTCGAACGGCAGCAGGTCGGCTCGCCGATGGCCGCGGTCGCCGCTGGCGACCCGATCGGCATCCTCGTTGGCGGTACCGTGCGCAGCGTCGATGGGTGGCCGATTCCGAGTGCCGGCGTCACCTTTCGCCGCGGCGACGAGTACCACATCGGCAGCACCGAGCCGAACGGCGCCTACGCCGCGCTCGGCCTCGACCCCGGCGAATGGTCGTTGACCTGCAACGCGGAGGACTTCGCGCAGGTCGAACAGCGCGTCACGCTCGACCGACGCCCGTACCAGCAATTCGACTTCGAGCTGCACCCCGCCTACATCGTCAAGGTCAAGATCCAGAACGCGGCGGGTCAGTTCGTGCCGAGTCTGATCGCCACGCAGAGCGGCGTCGAACTCGGTGCGGTCGCCAGCGAGGCGCCGTTGTCCGGCGATCTCCCGATCACCGGGGAGCCGACCTACCGACGGTTCGGCGCCGGCGAGTGGCACACGAGCACGAACTCGGGGCGCGGCGGCGCTCTGGACGCGCAGATGAGGGCGCAGGGTTGCGCGGGGGAGCTGCGGCTCGACCACGATCCACCGGTCCACGTCGCGCTCGTGTTCCGTCACTACGTGCTGCAGAGCCAGCCCGTCGCTCCGGGTCAGCACGAGGTCGTGTTCACGGTGGAAGCCGACGACGTGCTCGGCCGACTCGCGACCGCGACGCTGCGACTCGTCGACGGCGCCACCTTGCAGCCCTTGCCCAGGGCCCGCATCGAACTCCGAGCCGGCGCCGGCGCACCGTCGATCGGCATGACCGGCGACGACGGCCGTGCCGTGCTCGAACACGTCGCACCCGGGCCCATGCAACTGCTCGTGTGGACCGTGGCCAACGGCTTCCTGCGGCGTCACGTGCGTGTGCCGCCCGGTGGCACGCTCGACTTCGGCGAAGTCCGGATGGCGGTGCCCCGGTGGATCCAGGTCGCCGCGCTCGATGCGGAGGGCAGGCCCGTCACCGACGCCGAAGTCGACCTGGACGAGTTCGACGAGGCTGCAGTCCCGACGGTGCCGTCGGCGCGCGGTTGGGTCCCGGTCGACGGCAGCGGGCAGGCCAGGCTGCCGTTCGGCGACCACCGCTACGTCGTGTTCGCAAGGAGCCGCCGCAAGGGCTGCGGCCACGCGCTCGTCGACGCGAGCGGGGTCGCACCGGCGGCGGTCAGCGTCACGCTCGTCGAGGGTACGCGCATCGTGCTTCGTTGCGACTTCGACCAGACGGTCGGCTACCTCGTGACCGTGTTCGACGGCCAGCGCACGCCCGTGCGCTCGGTCTGGCTCGGTGGCGAACGTCGTCCCGACGGCACGATGCTGCCGCCGGGCAACTACACGGTCGAGATCCACGATGGCAACGACCGGCTCGTTCGCAGCTTCGCGCTCACGGTCGGTCGGGAACCGCTGACCCTCGACGTGCCATGAGGGCGGGGAACCGACGCACGATGCCGTGGCTCGAGGCGCTGGCCGTCGTGCAAGGTGCGGTGATCGCGACCCTGGTCGTGCTGCTGCTGCGCGGCGAGGACGTGGCGCCCGCGCCCGTCGCGGCGGTGCCGCCGCCACCGGCGACGTCGCTGCCGGCCGCTGCCTCGGACCAGGGCGCGGCCGACGAGCCATCGACGCCGCCGGGCGAGGCAACGCCGGCGCCACGAGCCCTGACCCCCGAGGGCACGATCCTGTTCGGTCTGCTCGTGGACGAAGCCGGCGACCCGGTCGGCGACGGCCATGTGTCGCTCACTCGCGAAGGCGCTGCCAGGCCCATCGAGACCCGGAGTTCGGAACCGCGCGGCGAGTTCGTGGTGGCGGGGCTGCTGCCGGGCAGCCTGGCCGTGCGGGTGCGCGCGGTGGGCTACCACGAAGGCATCGACACGATCGACATCCCGGCCGGCACCGCGCGGCTGCGGCACGACATCGTGCTGCAGCAGGCGTGGAACCTGCGCGTCAAGATCCAGACGCCGGAGGGCCAGCCGCTGCACGAGGTGCTGCAGGAACTCAACAAGACCCGCCACGCCCTGTTCTGGCTCGAAGTGACCGCCGTCGCGACGCCGTATCCCCCCGACGGCGACCTTCCGCCAACGGACCAGCGCAACAGTCCGCACGGCATCGGTCGCTGGCGCGGCGCCTCGGGTCCGTTCGCGGTACGCGACGGCCCCAAGGTCGGCAGCGAGTACGCGGGCACGCTCGAGTTCACCGAACGTCGACCCGTCTGGGTCAGTGCCGTGCTGCGCCATCGGGTGTTGGCCACCGCCGCGGTCGCGCCGGGGCAGCACGAGGTCGCGCTCACCGTCGCGCTCGGTCGTGTGCTGCAACAACTCGGCACGATCCGCCTGCGCGTGGTCGACGGCATGACGGGGGTGCCCGCCGCCGGAGCGCGCGTCGGCTTCAGCGATGGCCAGACCCTCAGTGGTGGTGAGGACCGGACCGACGTCGAGGGTCGCATCGAGGTCCACGATCTGCGCCCCGGTCTGCTGCACATGACGATCGCCGGGCGCGAGCGTTCTGGCCTCCGTGCCGAAGTGCTGCTGGCACCGGGCCAGACCCTCGACCTCGGCGACGTGGTGGTGATGCCCTTCACGACCGTCGAGGGTCGCTACGAGCACCGCGGCGAGTCCAGCAAGCCGCCGGCTGTGTTCGCCTGGCTGCGGACCGCCTCGTCGCCGGCGCTGCGGCCCGAACCGATCCGGGCCCAGGTGGCCATGGACGGCACGTTCCAGCTGCACCTGCCCGTGGGATCCTATTTCCTCCGAGCGACGGGCGGCGGTGGGGCGACGGCGACGATCGACACGCGTGCGCTCGGCAGTGCGCCGCTCGTGCTGCAGCTCGCCGAGGAGGCCGCGATCCGGATCGATGCGCGGACCGGCGGCGAAATGCTGCAGGTCTCGATCTTCGGTCCCGAGGGCACGAAGGTGTCCGGCCGCTGGCTGCAGCAGGATGCGAAGTACCCGATCCTCGTGCTGCCCGGCGACTACCGCGTCGAACTCGAGGACCGCCGCGGCAACGTCACGCGCCGCACGTTGCACGTCGGGCCCGAGGGCGTCGACCTGCGCGTGCCGTAACGCGCGCAGTCAGCCGCGCAGGAACGCAACCACGCGCTCGAACGCGTCCGCACTCTCGAGCAGCAGACTGTGCCCCGCACCCTCGACGCAGTGATGCTGCGCGCCCGGGATCTTCGCCGCCGTCGCCGCCACCTCGCCGGGCAGCGTCAGCACGTCCTCGGCGCCGGAGAGGCACAACGTCGGCCAGCGCACGTTGCCGCACAGGCTCGCGCCGTCGAACGACTGCAGCGCCTGCGCCTGTGCGCGCATGAACACGCGCGACTCCGCGCTCGGCTTCGTGCTGCGCACGATGTCGTCGACGACCGACGGCCGCGTGTTGAGGAACGTCTCGCCGAACAGGAACGGGGCCGTCAGTTCGCCGAGCCAGCGGCCGTCGATCTCGCTGCACAGCAGCTCGAACCAGCGATAGATGCGCACGCCGCGCTCGCTGTGCAGCGCCGAACTGCACAGCATCACGAGCTTGTGCGCGGCCGGGCTCTGCATCGCCGCGGCGGCGAGCGCGACCTTGCCGCCGAGCGAGGTGCCGACGAGCGCCGTCGGCGGCGGCAGCGTCGCCGCGACCGCGAGCACGTCGTGTGCCGCCTGCACGAAGTCGAAGACGCCGCCCGGCAGCGGGCTCGACGGCGCGAGTCCGACCGGGTCGACCGCGCAGCACGTGAAGCCCGCGCGCGCGAAGCGGCGCGGCAGCGTGCCGAACAGGCGCGCGCCCGAGCCGAGGCCGGGCACGAGCACGACGCCGGGACCCTCGCCGTCGCGCGTGTGATGGATCGTGCGCCCGCTGCGTTCGACTGTCGGCATGCGGGCGTCAGTTCTGGCGCAGCACGTAGGCGCGCTCGATCTCGGGCAGCATCGTCAACACGAGGTCGGCCGTGATCTGCAGGCTCGCGGGCGACACGTTCTCGAGCGTGTCGGTCGGCTTGTGCCAGGTCGGGTTGCCGTTGAGGTCGATGAGGTCGAGCGCCGGGATGCCGACGTCGAGGAACGGCTTGTGGTCGTCGTTGGCGGCCTCGGCGCGCTGGAAGACGCGCTTCTCGTGGCCGCAGGCGACCGCGGCCGACCACAGGATGCGGCGCAGGCGCGGCGTCGAATAGAGCTCCTCCTGCAGGTGCAGGTCCTTGCCGCCGACCATGTCGAGCAGGACCAGGGCTTCGATGCGCGGTTCTTCGCCGAGCAGCAGCGCGTCGCGGTGTCGCTTCGCGAAGCGCTTGCTGCCGAACAGCGCGCGCGCCGCGTCGTTCCAGGCCCAGTCGAGGCTCTCTTCGCCGTCGAAGAAGACCAGCTCGATCGTCGCCTCGCGCTTCTCGGCGAGCAGCACCGGGGCGAGCGCGAGCAGCACGCCGACGCCGCTGCCGCCGTCGTTGGCGCCGACGAAGTCGAAGTTGTGCTCGGGGTCCGCGTGACCGGACGTGCGCTTCGTGTCGTGGTGGCAGCAGAGCACGATGCGCTCGTGCTTCTTGCCGGGGATCGTCGCCGACAGGTTCGTGAACGTCAGATGCTCCTTGGCATCGGTCCACGTGTCGCGCACGACCTCGAGGCCGAGCTTGTGGCACTGCGCCTCGATGTAGTCGAGTTGTCTGGTCCAGCCCGGCGTGGGTGGGTTGCCCGTGCGGCGCTCGCCGAACGCCGTGATCGCGCGCACGTGCTCGAACGCCTCGTCGCCGAGGCCTTTCGGTGCCCGGATCGCGGGCAGCGGCAGCACGGTCTTCTTGTCGATCTCGGTCTGCTGCGGGTCCTGTCGGCGCACCGGGGCCCCGCCGTCGATGGCTCGGCGGTCCGCGGCGTTGCGGTTGGCCATCGCCGCGCCGATGCAGGCGGCGAGTCCCGTGGCCAGCACGGCGACGAGCGTAGAGGTGCGCAAGACGTGCCTCCTGTTCACTTGCGGGGCAGACAGAACGCCTCGAGGTCGGGGAATGCCTGCATGACGAGGTCGCCGGCGAAGGCGAGGGCGTCGGGGCTCGTCTGCGACAGGTCGTCGTCGGGCGTGTGCCACCACTGCGTGTAGCGCTCGTCGACCTGCGGCGCCTCGCCGGGCTTCTGTGGCGGCACGCGCCGCGCGAAGTCGATGAGCAACACGCTGGGCACGCCGAAGGCCGAGAACGTGTTGTGGTCGTCCGTGGTGCCCCAGTTGACGCCCTTCTGCTTGTAGTAGGCGACTTCGTTGGGCGTCGGGAACTCGTACATGCGCTCGGCGACGCCGAGCGCCTTGCCGGCCCGCTCGAAGAGCTCCTGCAGCCGGCCGTCGGAGTTGCCGTCCTTGTCGATCTTGTAGTTCTTGTCGCCGATCAGATCGAGCAGCACGAAGGCCTTGACGCGCGGCAGCACCTTCGTCTCGGACAGCATCTTGCAGAACGCCTTGCTGCCGAGCAGCGCGCGGTCGTTGTTCCAGACCCAGTCGAGCGACTCCTCGGCGTCGATCCAGTACAGCCAGACGTTGACCTTCGGCTTCGGCTGGCGCTCCTTCAGCACGCGCGCGAGTTCGAGCAGCACGGCCGGTCCGCCGCCGCCGTCGATGGCGCCGACGAACGGGAAGTTGTGGGCGGCGTCGCTGTGGCCGGCGGCCAGCTTGGTGTCGTAGTGCGCGGCGACCATGAGGATCGGTCCGTTCGCGGGGTCGTCGCCGTCGATCTGCACGTAGAGGTTGCGGATCGTCTTCTTCTCCTTCTCGTCCACGACCTCCTGGCGCTTCGGCTCGAGGCCGAGCGCCTTCAGCTCGCCCGTGATGTAGTCAGCGGTCTTGGCGAGCGCGTCGGAGCCGAACGGCCGCGGCCCGAAGCCGACGATCTTCTCGAGGTGGCTGTAGGCGCGCGCGCCGTCGACGGGGCCCTTGGGGCCGCCGCCGCAGCGCGAGAACAGGAACAGGCAGCACGAGAGCGCTGCGGCGGAGGCCAACACGAACCCGGCCGTTCGCAGCGGCCCGCGCTTCGATCCATCGGACATGGCGTGCACGTTAGCACCGCGGGCAGTGGACCACAGGTGCTTTCCGGACCGAACGTTGCCCGACAAAGGCTCATGGCACCTCGCCGTGACGTCGATAGGATGGGCGGATCCAAGTGCCGCCGGACCGGCCCAGAGTCACCGGCGCGACTGCCGAGCGCACGCCATGACCGAACTCGACCTGCCAGGACTCATTCGCGCATCCCTCGACCAGAAGCAGTACCAGGCGGAGCACTGGGAAGGCACCTTCCAGCAGTACCTCGACCTCGTGCAGCAGAACCCGCTGATCGTGCGCACGGCGCACCAGCGGCTCTACGACATGGTCCTGAGCCACGGCGTCGAGGAGATCGAGGTCGACAAGGAGAAGGTGCCGCGCTACCGCTTCTTCAGCGACGTGATCGAGGACGGCCGCGACGGCGTGTTCGGCCTCGAGCGTTCGCTGCACAACCTGATGGCCATGTTCAAGGCGGCGTCGCACGGGTTCGGGCCCGAGCGCCGCGTGCTGTTGCTGCACGGGCCGGTCGGTTCGAGCAAGTCGACGATCGTGCGCCTGCTCAAGAAGGGGCTCGAGGCCTATTCGCACACGCCGCAGGGTGCGCTCTACACGTTCACGTGGCAGATCGACGGCCAGAGCATCCCCTCGCCGATGAACGAGGAGCCGATGCTGCTGCTGCCGCTCGACGTGCGGACCAAGGTGCTCGGCTCGCTGCAGAAGAAGGTGCGCACCTCGTACAAGCTTCGCCAGGACTTCGACCTGTCGCCGGTCTCGCGCTACTACCTCGAGCTGCTGCTCAAGCGCTACGGCGGCGACTACAACAAGGTGCTCGAGCACGTCATCGTGCGGCGGCTGCTGATCTCCGAGAAGGACCGCGTCGGCATCGGCACGTTCATGCCGAAGGACGAGAAGAACCAGGACAGCACCGAGCTGACCGGTGACATCAACTACCGCAAGATCGCCGAGCTCGGCACCGACAGCGATCCGCGCGCGTTCAACTTCGACGGCGAGTTCTGCGTCGCCAACCGCGGCGTCATCGAGTTCATCGAGGTGCTCAAGCTCGACGTCGCGTTCCTCTACGACCTGCTGACGGCGAGCCAGGAGCACAAGATCAAGCCGAAGAAGTTCGCGCAGACCGACATCGACGAGGTCATCATCGGGCACACCAACGAGCCCGAGTACAACCGGCTGCAGAGCAACGAGCTGATGGAGGCGTTCCGCGACCGCACCATCAAGATCGACATCCCCTACAACCTGCGCCTGACCAACGAGATCAAGATCTACGAGAAGGACTTCGGCAGGAAGCAGGTGCCCGGCAAGCACATCGCCCCGCACACGCTCGAGATCGCCGCGATGTGGGCGATCCTGACGCGGCTCGAGGAGCCCAAGAAGGCCAACCTCTCATTGCTGCAGAAGCTCAAGCTCTACAACGGCAAGTCGCTGCCGGGCTATACGCGCGACAACATCCGCGAGCTGCGCGACGAGGCCACGCGCGAGGGCATGGAGGGCATCTCGCCGCGCTACATCCAGGACAAGATCAGCAACGTGCTCGTGCGCGACCTGCCGTGCATCAACGCGTTCATGATCATGAACGAGCTCGAGGAGGGGCTCGACCACCACAGCCTGATCTCCGATCCCGAGACCAAGAAGCGCTACAAGGACCTGCTGCTCGTCGTGCGCGAGGAGTACGAGGAGATCATCAAGAACGAGGTGCAGCGCGCGATCTCGGCCGACGAGGAGGCGATCGCCCGCCTCTGCGGCAACTACATCGACAACGTCAAGGCCTACACGCAGAGCGAGAAGGTCAAGAACCCCTACACGGGGCGCGACGAGGAGCCCGACGAGCGGCTGATGCGGTCGATCGAGGAGAAGATCAACATCCCCGACTCGCGCAAGGACGACTTCCGCCGCGAGATCATGAACTACATCGGCGCGCTCGCCGTCGAGGGCCGCACGTTCAACTACAAGACCAACGAGCGCCTGCACCGGGCGCTCGAGCTCAAGCTGTTCGAGGACCAGAAGGACTCGATCAAGCTCACGAGCCTCGTCTCGACGGTCGTCGACAAGGACACCCAGGAGAAGATCGAGGTCGTCAAGGGTCGCCTGATGCGCGATTTCGGCTACGACGAGGTCAGCGCCACGGACGTGCTGAACTACGTCGCCTCGATCTTCGCGCGCGGGGACACCAAGGGCGAGTGAGGCCGACGTGTCCGTGCGAAGGATCGACAACGATCACACGCGCTTTCGCCAGATCGTGCGCGGCAAGATCAAGAAGGACCTCAAGCGCTTCGTCAGCTCGGGCGAGCTGATCGGCAAGCAGGGCCAGCGCTACGTCACGATCCCGCTGCCGCAGATCACGTTGCCGCGGTTCCGCTACGGCGAGAACCAGAAGCAGGGCGTCGGGCAGGGCGAGGGCGGCGACGGCGAGCCGGTGCCGGGCCAGCAGGGCGACGGCACGGGGCAGGCCGGCGAGGACGAGGGCAAGCACACGCTCGAGGTCGAGGTGTCGCTCGACGACCTCGCGAAGATCCTCGGCGAGGAACTCGAGCTGCCCAACATCGAGCCGAAGGGCAAGAAGAGCATGCGCACGGCGGCCGGGCGCTACACGGGCATCTCGCGTTCGGGGCCGATGTCGCTGCGCCACTTCAAGCGCACGTTCCGCGAGGCGCTCAAGCGCCAGATCGCCTCGGGCACCTACGACCCGGACCTGCCGCTCGTCGTGCCGATCCGCGAGGACATGCGCTTCCGCGCGCTGCAGACGCGCACGGTGCCGCAGGCGAGCGCGGCGATCATCTACATGATGGACGTGTCGGGCTCGATGGGGCGTGAGCAGAAGGACATCGTGCGCATCGAGGCGTTCTGGATCGACACCTGGCTGCGGCATCAATACAAGAACCTCGACGTGCACTACATCGTGCACGACGCGGTCGCGCACGAGGTCGACCAGCACACGTTCTTCCACCTGCGCGAGAGCGGCGGCACCAAGATCAGCTCGGCCTACGAGCTGTGCCTGCAGCTCGTGCGCGACAAGTACCCGGCCCAGGAATGGAACGTCTACCCGTTCCACTTCAGCGACGGCGACAACTGGAGCACGCGCGACACGGAGCACTGCGTCTCGCTGCTCAAGGACAGCCTGCTGCCGTTCTGCAACCAGTTCTGCTACGGCCAGGTCAAGAGCGCCTACGGCAGCGGCCAGTTCAAGAAGGACCTGGACACTGCGTTCCGCGGCGAGGACCGCATCGTCACGACCGACATCCAGGATCGCGACGGCATCCTGCCGAGCATCAAGGCGTTCCTGGGCAAGGGGCGGTAGGGGCGGCGGGGGAACGGCCCGCCCGTCAGCCGGTCGCCGGCAGGTCGCGCACGGAGAGCAGCCCGTGCCGTCGCCAGCCGATGGTGAGCATCCAGGTGCGCGCGTCGGCGACGGGGCGTGGCATCGCTTCGATGCCACGAACGCTCACCGTCTCGCGGAACCCATCGAACCAAGGCGCCGAGGTGAACGTGTCGATCGCCTGGGGCACCGCGACCTCGCGGCCTTGGGCCGCGTGCTTCTTGCCGTTCGCCAACACGTAGCGCAGCGCGTTCCGGACCTCTCGCGGCGTCTTCAAGATGCGGTCGTGGTAACGATCCGCGAACACGGTGCCACGCCGAGCCCAGAGCTTGTTCAACGCCTTGGCGACACGGATCGCGAGGCCCTGCATGCCGCGCGACAGCGCGTCGCGGTGACGGGCTTCGACGAGCAGGTGCAGGTGGTCGTTGAGCACGGCGTAGTGGGTGAGGCGGAAGCCGTGGCGGTCGCAGCCGGCGGCGAACGCCGCGCGCAGCGCGGCGTACTCGCGCCGGCTGCGCAGGCGCGGCAGCCCCCGCCGCAGCTTCAGCGTCACGTGCGCCGGAAAGCGCGCCGCCCGGGCGGCGCGCGGTCCGTGTCCGACCCCGGCGACGTCGCCGTTGGGCTTCCGGCCGGCGCCGGCGCGGCGGCCGCCGTTCTGGCGGAAGGGCAGCGCTCGCTGCTGCGGCCGCTTCTTCTGCTCGTGGGACACGCCGGTGACCATTCTGATTCCGCAGATATTAGCGGATCGCCGGACCGCGTCAAGGGCCTCGCACGGGCCGATGTCGGATGGGCCGCACTCGCAGGTCGCGCCGGCCCTGTTGATTCCGGGTGGTCCGCGGAAACGTTTGCAGCGGGGCCGATCGGCCTTAGTCTCAGCCCCCGACGGCCGATGGTACCGGCGGTCCCCGACAGGCAGACATGGGCAACCTGACCCCCGAACTCGCAGCGCTGCGCGACGAGACGCGCGACCTGGCCAAGAGCTACGGTCTCGACTTCTACGAGGTCATCTTCGAGCTCGTCGACCACGACGAACTCAACATGATCGCCAGCTACGGCGGCTTCCCGACGCGCTATCCGCACTGGCGCTTCGGCATGGAGTACGAACACCTGACCAAGTCGTACGCGTACGGCCTGTCGAAGATCTACGAGCTCGTCATCAACAACGACCCCTGCTACGCCTACCTGATGCGCAGCAACGCGCTGACCGAGCAGAAGCTCGTCATGGCGCACGTCTACGGCCACTGCGACTTCTTCAAGAACAACGCGTGGTTCGCGCACACCTCGCGCAAGATGATGGACGCGCTGGCCAACCACGGCTCCAAGATCCGGCGCTACATGGACCGGCACGGCCAGGAGCGGGTCGAGAACTTCATCGATCTCGTGCACTCGCTCGACAACCTCATCGATCCGTACAGCCCGTACATCGATCGCGGCACCGAAACCAGGCCCGGCAGCGGCGGCAAGCAGGACGCCGACGACGAACGTCCCGAGGTGCGCAAGATCGCGGCCAAGGACTACATGGACCGGTACATCAACCCGCCCGAGTTCATGAAGCGCGAGCGCGAACGAATGGAGAAGGACCAGCGGCAGTCCCACCAGTTCCCGGCCCGGCCGGCGCGCGACGTGCTCAAGTTCCTGCTCGACCACGCGCCGCTGCAGACCTGGGAACAGGACGTGATGGCGATGCTGCGCGACGAGGCCTACTACTTCGCGCCGCAGGGCATGACGAAGATCATGAACGAGGGTTGGGCCGTGTTCTGGCACAGCACGCTGATGACGCGCCACCTGTGCGACGCGAGCGAGATCGTGCAGTACTGCGACACGCACAGCGGCACGCTCGCGACGCGGCCCGGGCAGATCAACCCCTACAAGATGGGCGTCGAGCTGTTCCGCGACATCGAGCAGCGGTGGAACCACGGCCGCTTCGGCCAGGAGTACCAGGCCTGCGACGACCCCGAGCTGCGCCGCAAGTGGGATCGCCCGACCAACGAAGGGCGCGCCAAGGTCTTCGAGGTGCGGCGCATCTACAACGACGTCACGTTCATCGACGAGTTCGTGACGCCCGAGTTCGCCGAGGACCAGAAGATGTTCGTCTACGGTCAGGATCCGCAGACGGGTCAGCTCGTCATCCTCGACCGCGACTACCGCAAGGTGAAGGAGCAGCTGCTCGCGGCCCTGACCAACTTCGGCAACCCGATCATCAAGGTCGTCGACGGCAACCACAAGAACCGCGGCGAGCTCTACCTCGTGCACGAGTGGGTCGGCGGCGACCTGCAGCTCGATCAGGCGCAGATGACGCTGCAGGGCCTGTTCCGCATCTGGCAGCGGCCGGTGCACATCGAGACCATCGAGAGCGGCAAGGGGCGTCTGCTCAGTTTCGACGGAACGACCGCGACCAGCACCGAGGTGACCGCGAGCCATCCGGCGACCGGCAGGGTCGGCGCGGCGCAGGTCGCCGGGTCGTGAGACCGCGTCCGACGCTCGAGCACATCTGGCTCGGCTACCTGGCGGCAGTGCTCGGGGTCGGGCTGACGACGCCGGCTCCGCTGCCAACGGCGTCGCTGGCGGCGCATGTCGCGGTGCACGTGTTGATGCTCGTCGCCGTGCTGTCGGTGCGGTGGCGGGCCGTGCATCGTTCGCACGACGCGGCGCGTCCGTGGCGCATCGTGCTCGGCCTGTGTGGGCTGCCGATCGTGTTCTCGGCGATGGGTTGGCTGTTGCCGGCCGTGAACCCCGAACCGCACGAGTACCTGTGGTTGCGCTTCGACCGGGCCGTGTTCGGCACCGATGTCGCGCGCCTCGCCGATCGGTGGCTCGCGCCGTGGGGCGTCGACGTGCTGCAGGTGGTCTACGCCGGTTTCTACTTCGTGCCGATCGTCGCCGTGACGAGTGCGGCCCGCAGCGGCCGCGCGGCGTTCGATCGGGGCGCCGTGCTCGTGGTCGGCGCCTTCCTCGCGAGCTACCTCGGCTACCTGCTCGTGCCGACCCTGAGCCCGAACGCCGTGCTGGCGCACGCGCACGACGTCACCGGGCTGTGGTTCACGGGACACCTGCGGCCGGCGATCGACGCCGCCGAGGCGAACCCCTGGGACTGCTTCCCGAGCGGCCACACGATGCTGACGGTGACGAGCCTGCTCGTCGCGTGGCGCTGGAACCGCACCTGCTTCTGGCTGCTGCTGCCCGTGGCGCTGACCTTGATCGCGAGCACGATGCTGCTGCGCTACCACTGGTCGTGCGACGTGCTGGCCGGCGCCGCCGTCGCGTGGCCCTGCGCGAGGCTCTGCGACGTGCTCATGGACCTCGACGCGTGGCCGAGCGCCGTCAGAGCAGGCTGAAGTAGTCGGTCTCCGATGCCTGTACGAGCGGGTCGGCGCGCAGCAGGTCGCGCAGGCAGCTCTCGAACTCGCCGAGTTCGGGCCGCGCGCGCAGCACGTCGGCCACGGCGACCGGGTGGTCGGCGTCGCGCAGGGCCTGCCGTACGGTGCGCATCAGGTTCGCGCGCAGGTGCAGGTCGCGCCGCGCGATGACGCCGCCGGGCAGCACCTCGAAACGGCTGTGGCGCTGCAGCAGGTCGGTGAGCAGCTCGGGCGTGAGCCACGAGCCGCCGAGGTCCGTGCGGTCCACGGCGGTCTTCAGCGCGCTCGCCGGCGCGTAGCCGGCGCGTTCCTGCAACTCGCGGTGCAGCATCGCCATGAGGCGGCGCAGCCGGTCCTCGTTGAACGGATAGTTGGTCAGCAGGTCGATGCGGTCGGGGGCCGGGCAGACGAACAGGCGGTTCCAGCGCAGCAGCCGCTCGACGATGCGCCGCCGGGGCCGCGGTTGGTTGGCCACGAACAGGCTCAGCACGACGTCGCCGCCAGCGCGGCGGAAGTCGCGCAGCAGCTGCTCGAGCACCTGCGACTTCTGGTGCACGGCGGGACACGCCTCGCCGCGACCGAGCATGCGCACCCGCGGATCGACCGCCATGCGATCGAGCACGAGCCACAGCGTGCGTTCGTCGACCTGCTCCTCGCCGAGCATGCGCACCACGTTGCCGCGTCTGCCGTCGTTGCAGATGCGGCGCACGACCTTGTCGACGAGCGCCGACACGCCGGCGAGTTCCGTCTCGTGCCAGGCCCGCAGCGACCACGTCGAAGGGCCGAGCATGACGAAGATGTTGCTGCGGCGCAGGCGCTGCTCGATGCTCGTGCGGTTGGCGCGGCGGAAGCGTTCGCGATAGGCGAACACCAGGTTCTCGATCGAGATCGGCTGGCCGATCTCGCGCAGCAGGTCGGCCAGCCTCGTGGTCGTCGAGCGCGGGTCCGGCACGCAGATCTCGCCGGCCGTGGTGTCGTTCGTGATCGTGATGCGCAGCTGCGAGCGCAGCAGGTGCAGCAGCACCTGGCGCTGCACCTGCAGTCCCTCCGCGGCGAGCACGGCGACCAGCTCGTCGACGGCCAGCGGCAGGCGGTTCTGCGCGACGAGGCGCGGCAGCGTGCGCAGCAGCTTGCGGAAGCGCGGCGGCGAGATCGCGAACAGGCTCGCGCCGTGCAGGTGGCATTCGCGCGGGAAGCAGAACGCACACAGGCGCAGCGCCAGCAGCGCGTCGCCGCTCGTGCGCGCGATCGAGTGCAACAGCGAGTCGGGCGCGAGCTCGGCCGCGGGCAGCAGGCCGTCGGCGGCCGCGAAGCCGCGCCCCATCTCGTAACGCAGGCGTCCGAGCCAGGCGGCCGCGCGGTCGAGCAGGCGGGCCCGCAGCTGCGCCATCTGCTCGTCGAGTTGCAGCATCGACAGACCCAGCTGGCGCGCGATCGCGGGCCTCGTCGACGGCGCGCCGTCGAGGCCGAGCAGCGCTCCGAACAGGCGGCGTTCGGGCTCCTGCAGCTGGGCTTCGAGCTGGGCCCGCGCGGTCGTCCAGTCGGCGTGCTGGGCTTCGAGTCCCACCTGGCACAGACCGTCGTGCAGCGCGCGCGCGAGCGCCTGCTGCACGCCTTCGATGTCGGTGTCGGCCAGCGAGGTCTTGTTGTCGGCCGGCAAGGCCAGCAGGTCGCCGACCGTCGCCAGCTGGCGCACCGCGAGGCGCTGTGCGAGGTCGGCGCCGAGACTCAGGTGCCGGAGCGGCAGATCGAGCAACGTGCTCGGCAACAGGCGGCGAGAGATGTCGCGCGCCGCTTTCGCGGGCGAGCGGTTGCGCTTCTTGCTCATCGGCGGAGTGGGTCGATCGAACGGAAGGTCTTGGCCCTGTCGTGACGCTGCTGGGCCAGGCGCAGCACCGGCAGCTGCATCGATGCCGGCATCTGCGCGGCCACGGCCTGGCCGGGCACGCCGATCGCGAGCATGCCCTCGGCGAGGTGGAACAGGACGCGCGGGTTGGTCGTGCGCGCCAGCATCTGCTGCATGCCGACCCTGGCCTGGTCGGGCGGCAGCGTGGCCAGCAGCTGCGCCGCGCGCACCTGCTTCGTCTCGCTGCCGTCGACCGCCAACATCATGCGGTCGATCACGAGCGGCGCGTCGCAGCGCGACAGACCGCGGCGCAGCAGCGCCGCCTGGTCCGCGCGCGCCGTGCCCAGGTAGGTGGGCAACACCGCGTCGAGCATGGTCGCGTCGTGCAGGCGCACGACGACGTCGACGAGCGGCGCCGCGCGCGTCGCGCCGCGCAGCACGTCGCCGTGCAGCGCCGAGACGACCGCGGCGCGCCCCGCGGCCGACAGCGCGAGCTGTGGCAGCGCGGCCAGCGCACAGGCGGCGTCGTCGGCGATGCGCGGTTGCGCGGCCGTGAGGCTCGCCGCGAGCAGCGCGGCACGCTGCGCGTCGTCCGTCGCGGCGAGCAGCGCCCGCACGTGCGCCACGATGGCCGGATCGTCGGGCAGTACGCCGCGCGAGCCGCCGAAGACGTGCAGGGCCGGGCCGCGCCATTCGAGCATCAGGAGGCACCGTTCGCCGATCTCGAGCGCGAACAGGCTGCGGCCGCAGCATGCACCGGCCGGTTCGACGAGCGTGAAGTCGGCGTCGATCGTACCGTGGAGCAGCTCGTCGCCGTGCAGCTGCAGGCGGTGCCAGAGCGGCGAGGGATCCGTCGCCGCCACCACCGTCGCGCGCACGACGACAGCGGCCTTCTGGGTCGCGGCGCACAGGCTCGTCGCCTGGTCCTGGGCCTGGGCCGGCGGCAGCACGAAGGCGAACGTCGCCGCGAGCGGGAGCAGGTTCTTCATCGGAGCAACACCCTTTGGCGCAGGTAGGCCAGGTCGAGATCGCGGAAGCCGTATTCGAGCGAGGTCATCGCCTCGTAGCCGACCGATGGCGCCATGACCTCGGCCGCGCCGGCCTGGCTGTCGTGCAGCGAGGCATCGCCGAACAGGCCGCCGGGCGCGGGACCGGGCGCGACGAGGCCGATCGAATGCCCGACCTCGTGGGCGAGGATGATGCCGATCACCGAGGCCCAGTCGTCGGCCGCGTCCATGATCGTCTGCCAGCGCGCGCGCTGCGCGGTCGGGGCCGTGGTGTAGTCGAATCCCGGTGCGAGCACGATCGCGTCGAGTGCGTGCGAGCCCGCGGGCGTGCCGCCCATGTCGGGGCACAGCGGCCGGAAGCGCTGCGCGAACAGCGTCTGGTAGGCGGGCCAGACCTGCTGGTGGATCGTCGCCTGATACAACCACATCTCGGCCGGGAACACGCCGAGCCCGGGCGAGGTCGTCGTGTTGCGTTCGCTCGGGTCGCCGTTGCGGTAGTCGAAGTAGGCGCGCCCGAGGATGCCCGTGCTCTCGCTGCCGTAGTGGCGCGTGCGATCGCCCTCGGGATCGAGGCCGCCGAGCGCCATCTGCATGTGCGGCACCGCGATCGGCTGGCGCTTCGTGAAGCGCAGCGCGACCGAGCCGGCGTCGATGGGTTCGCCGCGGCTGCCGCGGCCGTAGAGGTGGTTGCTCTGCGCGAGGATGCCGTCCAACACGATGCTGCGCACGCGGTCGTTCGTGCCCAGCGGATCACCGGCCGTGCCGAGGCCGAGGCGCAGCATGTCGTCGTCGAAGTCCGGCGTGCCGTTGCCGTCGCGGTCGAGGTCGGTGCGGATCCAGACCACCTGCGTGCGTTCGAACGGCAGCAGCGCCGCGTTCGGCGTCGCCACCGCGAACTGCAGCGGGGTCGAAGTGCCGACGTTCCCGCACAGGTCGGAGGCGCTGATGGTCAGCGTCCAGTTGCCTTCGGCGAGCGCCGCGCTCGCGGGCACGACCACGTGCAGCGTCGTGTAGTCGATGACGGCGTCGGCGAACAGCGTGGCCGCCCCGGGTCCCGATCCGGTGCCCTGCAGCTGCACCTGCACGCTGCCCATGTCGACCCATTGATTGGCGGCGTCGGAGGCCTTGACGTCGATCGAGAAGCCGGAAGGGGGCAGCACGAGGCCGACCGCGCGCGAGGCCTGCACGGCGTTGACCGAAACGTCCACGGTGGGGGGCACCGAGTCGCTCACGGCGCCCGTGCGGAAGCGGCCCAGATGGTCCTCGGTGAACCAGTTGCCGCTGATCCGTCGCGGCCCCTCGCTGCCGCCGAACACGCGCGTGCGGTAGTAGGTCAGCGGCGCGAACGCGGGTGTGGGCACGAACGTGACGACGCGGTTGCCGGCGCCGACCGTGAGCTGACCGGGCAGCGGCTGCCCGGAATCGTCGAGCACCTGCACGCTCGAGCTGGTCAGCGTCGACGGATCCATCGCGCCGTCGAAGACGAAGCTGACGTGCGACTGCGCGGCGACGGCCGAGGCGCCGTCCGGCGGCATCACCATGACGCGGGGCAGCGCGGTGTCGGCCGAGGTCGTGAACGAGATCGTGCTGTCCGCGGCGAGCAGGTTGCCGGCCAGGTCGCGCACGCCCTCGCCGCCACCGAGCACGCGCAGCACGGCTCCGGTGCCCGTGTCGAGCGGCAGCACGGGCGTCACGCGGATCGTGTTGGCGCTCGCCAGCTGCACGACCGAGGTCCACCGTTCGCCGGCGACGGTCAGCGTCACCGTCGCCTCCGACACCCAGTCCGGATCGAGGGCCTCGTCGTATTCCAGCTCGGCGACGAGCGTGCCCGGCACGCGGGTCTCACCGTTCATCGGCGAACTCGTCGCGAGCGTGGGTGCCACCGAGTCCGTGCCGGTGCGGAACACGAGCGCCTGGGTCGCGGTCAGCACGTTGCCGCTCACGTCGGTCGCGCCCGCGGCGCCGAGCAGGAACGCGAGCGTGTAGTTGCGATCGGGCTGCAGCGGCACGTTCGGCCGCACCCGCAGCGTGCGCTGCTCCTTGTTGCTCGCGATCGAGAACGGCACGATGCTGCCGAACTCGTCCTGGAACAGCAGCGAGGCCGTTTCGACCGAGTCGGGGTCCATCGATTCGCTGAACGTGAACGTCGGCTGCACGAGCGGCGAGACGCCGGTGCGGTTCATCGGCGGCCACGACGTGACGACGCTGGGCGCCTCGGCGTCGGCCTGCGTGCGGAATGCCGTCTGCGAGGCGGCCGCCAGCAGGTTGCCCGCGCGATCGGCGATGCTCGTCGTCGCGACGAGGAAGAACTGCCGGTCCCCGGGCAGATCGGCGTAGGGGTCGAGCGTCATGACGGCGCCTTCGATCGTGCGCGCCGCCGCGTAGCGGATGCCGAACGAGTCGCGCAGGAAGTAGCTCGCGTCGGTGACGGACGTGCGGCCGATCGCCTCGGAGAACGTGATCTGGTACGTGCGCGTGCGGCTCTGGTTCGTGCTGTTGGCGACGACGTCGATGTTCGTGATCTGCGGCGGCGTCGCGTCGAAGGTGCGGAAGCCGAACGACGTGGTCACGTCGAGGATGCGGCCATCGAGGTCGCACGTGAGCGCCGACAGCTGGAACCGGTAGTCGGACTCGAGCGCGAGCGGCGCCGAGGGCGTGAAGGTCACGCGCGACTGCCCACCGCGTGCGAAGCTGCCCGGCACGTTGTCCGGCGAGCCGTCCCTGCGCAGCCACGTGTCCTCGTCGGCGAGGCTCTCGAGCGCGATGTCGGCATCGAACTCGAGCACGATCACCGCATCGGCGGCCACCTGCACGGCCTCGTCGGCCGGCGAATGGCTCACCAGGCGCACGGCACCGAACGCCGCACCGCTGCCGCCGCCGCTGCCGGCGCTGCCGGTGCCACCGCCACCACCGCCGCAGGCGCCCAGAATGGCGGTGACGGCCAGGGCCGCCGCTCGTGTTCGTTTCCCCATCCGCGTTGTGTCTCCCGGTTGCGTGCAGGGCACATCGACTCGAGCGCGCGGTCGTTTGAAGTCCCGACCTGAGCCGTCGTGGCGCGCCGCTGGCACGGCGCCGACGGCGAACGCGTGCGCGTCGCGCGCGCGTCGCGACGGTGCTGTCGCACGAATCGACAACGCGCAGGTGCTCGCGCATCCGAGGAGTCTCGCCGGTTGATGAGACGCCGCGTTGCGGCGTCGAGCGGCTCAGCCGCGCGCGACGCAGATGCGCAGGTCGCGCACGTTGGTGCCGGTCGGACCCGTTTGCACGGTGTCGCCGAGCGCATGCAGCAGCGGGAACGCGTCGAATCGGCGCAGGTGCTCGTGCACGTCGAGGCCGAGCGCGCGCGCGCGCAACATCGTCGAACCGTCGACGACCGCACCGGCCGCCGGCGAATTGCCGTCGACGCCGTCGGTGCCGGCGCTGAGCACGGCGACCCGGCGGCCGCGGATCAGGCGCGCGCAGTGCAGCGCGAACTGCTGGTTGCGACCGCCGGTGCCGGTCTCGGCCGGCAGCGGCACCGAGAGTTCGCCGCCGCTGACGACCGCGACCACACGGCCCGGGTGGCGTCGCCGCAGCCGATCGAGGCGGCGCAGCAGGTGCCATGTGGTGTGCGCGCAGGGCGTGTCGTCGACGACGTCGTCGACGGCGAGCACGCCGAGCGCAGCCAGGTGGGCGCGCGCCGCGGCCCGCGCGCGCCGGTTGCACGCGATCGTCGCCACCGCGAGCGGTGGCATGCCCGCGGTCGCGTCCATGAGCCGCGGCGGCACCTCGCCGCGTTCGAGCCGTTCGCGCAAGCGCGCCGGCAGGTGGGACCACAACTCGAAGCGGTCGAGCACCGCACGGCACTGCTCGGGCGTCGACGCGTCGACGGTGCTCGGCCCCGATGCGACCGCGGCGCCGGGGCGGTCGGGCACGTCGCTGATCACGATCGTGCGCTGGCTGCCGGCGGCGCGCGCGGCCAGCGCGAGGCGACCGCCCTTGACGGCCGACACGTGCTTGCGCACGGTGTTCATCGCGACGATGTCGGCGCCCGAGCCGACCAGCGCGCGGTGCAGGCCCTGCAGGTCGGCGAGCGTCACCGAATCGTCGATCGGCTGTTCGAGCATCGCCGAACCGCCGCCCGAGGCGAGGAACACGACCGTCTCGTCGGCGGCGGCGCTGCGCGCGAGTTCGAGCGCGCGGCGGCCGGCCGCGAGGCTGCCCGCGCTCGGCAGCGGGTGCCCGCCGGCGATCACCTCGAACGGCGGCAGCGGCGCCGTGTCCGGCTCGGGCGGCACGACGAGCCCACGCAGCCGGGCCCCGGGCAGGCCGGTGACGAGCGCCTGGGCCATCGCCCGCGCGGCCTTGCCGTAGGCGAGCACGAGCAGGTTGCCGCCCGCCGCGGCGATCGGGCGCAGGTCGTCGATCGCGGGCGCCATCGCGGTGGCGACATCGAGCTCGGCGAGCGTCGCGGCGAACACC
>DASUFY010000101.1:0-22485 GCA_036274315.1 Planctomycetota bacterium
GCCGACGCACCGGACATGGCCAGGTTGGCGCGCTGGGGCGAGGCGATGGTGCGGCTCTACCACGACACGAGCATGCTCGAGCGCATGGCGAAGGTGATCGCCGCGCGCGCACCGGACCCGGCGGCGTTCCGCGTGGCGCTGGCGCGCGGTGTGTTCGCGTCGGGCCTGACGACGGCGCAGCAGGACGCGTTCTTGCAGAGCCTCTACGCCGAGAGCCCGTCCCAGCCGGCGGCCAGGCCGGCCGCGCCGGGCAAACCGGCCGCACCGGCCGGCAACGTCGTGCAGGTCGGGCAGCCGGTCGAGAACTTCGCCGTCGATCGCGTCGTGCACGGCCCGGACGGCTTCGATCTCGCCGCCTGCAAGGGCAAGGTCGTCGTGCTCGACTTCTTCGCGTCGTGGTGCGGTCCGTGCCGCGCCGCGGTGCCTCACCTCGTGCAGCTGCAGAAGGACCACCCGGACGACGTGCAGGTGGTCGGCGTGACGCGCTACTACGGACGAGGCATGGACTTCTCCGACCCCGACGCCACGGCACCGCACGGCGGCAAGAGCGTCGGGGACCTCGATCGCGACCAGGAGGGCGCGCTCTATGCGCCGCTCGTCGAGCGCTTCGGCATCAACTACCCGATCGTGTTCAGCCGCGATCAGGAACTCGCGCGCGAGCGCTTCGGCGTCACGGGCATTCCGACCATGTACGTGCTCGGGCGCGACGGCAAGGTCGTGGGCAAGGTCGTGGGCGCCGGCGAACCGCAGCATGCCGAACTGCTGCGGCTCGTGGCTGCGGCGCGGCAGTGAGCTGCGACGGCACTAGTAGCCGATCGTGCCTTCGATGCCGTTCGACGTGTAGAGGTTGAACGCATTGCCGAGCGTCAGGCAGACCGACTGCGCGGTCAGCGACTGGCCGATCAGGACCAGGTTCAGCGGCACGGGCAGCGAGGCCACCGACGTGCCGCTCATGTTGACCCCGGTCAGCGAACCGTTGAGCGCATCGATGTGCGCGAAGCAGCCCGTCGCGCCGAGGAAGTCGATCGGCACGAACACGCGCGTGTTGCCGAAGAACGTGACCGCGATCGGCGAGATGGGGTCGATGTGGGTCGTCGTGAAGTCCCAGTTGCTGCCGAGCACGGCCGCCGTGGCACCGAGGCCGAGCGGCAGCGGTGCACCGCAGCCCGTGCCGTAGGCCACGCTGCGCCGCGTGCTCATGATCTCCTGACCGCCCGCCGCGGCGGCGAAGCCCGCGGCTAGGAACGCCTCGTTGCCGGCCACGGCGCGCGTGAACGAGAACACGCCCGAAAGCGTGCCGACGTTGTCGAACTCGGTCCAGACGACCGGCGTGCCGAAGGGCGCGCCGGTGTTGGGGCGCTCGGCGTAGAACACCTTGAGCCGCGGGCTGATGAACTCCGTGTAGACGATGCTGAGGCCGTCGGGTGCGATCTCGCAGTCGCGGTGCGTGTTCGGCGTCAGCAGTTCGCTGACCACGGTCGGCGTGCCGAACGGCATGCCCGTCGACGGACGCGTGGCGCGGAAGATCGCGTTCTGTGGGGCAAACGGGGCCCCCCAACCCGTGGTGAGGATGTAGGCCTCGAGCCCGTCGGCCGTCAGGCTGAACGAACTCTCCGAGCCCGCGCTGTTCAGTTCGGTCACGAACGTCGGCGGGTCCCACGGCTGGTTCGTCGCCGCCCGCGTGCTGTGCAGGATGTCGAAGCCGCCGAGGCCGCCGGCGCGGGTGCTCGCGAAGTAGATCTCGAGGTCGCCGACGACGAGGAACGGCTGGTCGTCGGTGGCGGCCGGATCGTTGAGTTCGTTCACGGGCACCGGCGCCGACCAGGCGTCGCCCGGGAACCCGCGCGTGCTCGAGTAGATCTCCCAGTTGCCGATCATGCTGCCGTTCACGCGGAAGGAAGCGAAGTGCAGCGTCAGTCCGTCGAACGACAGATGCGGTCCGGAATCGGCGGCGGTGCTGTTGAGCGCGGGTTCGAAGACCGGCGCGGACCAACCGCCCTGAGCGGTGACGGCGGCGGCGAGCAGCAGCGAGGTCGGGATGGTGTACAGAGGTGCGATGGACATGGGATTCCTGATGGGTGGGCGCACGACCATAACCGCGGCGAAGCGGTCGCGGGCCCGCGGCGAGCGCGCTTACACAGGCGCTACAATCGAAGCCGTCCGGACGGGTGCACGATGGCCAAGGCTGCGGTGGGCCGCCGATCGGAGCGCGCTTGCATCCGCGCAGCCGGACCGTAACGAGGCACCGATGAAGACCATCGGCCTGCTCGGCGGCATGAGCTGGGAATCGACCGTCACCTACTACCAGACCATCAATCGAAGCGTCGGCGCGGCACTCGGTGGATTGCACTCGGCCCGCATCGTGCTGCACAGCGTCGAGTTCCACGCGATCTCCGAACTGCAGCACGCGGGCAGGTGGCAGCAGGCCGGCGCGATGCTCGCCGATGCGGCGAGCTCGCTCGCGCGCGCCGGGGCCGACTTCCTCGTGCTGTGCACGAACACCATGCATCGCGTCGCGCCGCAGATCGAGGCCGCGACGCGGCTGCCGCTGCTGCACATCGCCGACGCGACGGCCGAGCGCATCGCGGCGGCCGGCATCGAGCGCGTCGCGCTGCTGGGCACGCGGTTCACGATGGAACAGGACTTCTATCGGGGTCGCCTCGAGCAGCAGCACGGACTCGGCGTGCTCGTGCCGCCGGCCGAGGACCGCACGATCGTGCATCGGGTGATCTACGAGGAGCTGTGCCGCGGCCGCGTCGACGCGGGTTCGCGCGACGGGTACCGCCGCATCGTCGACGACCTCGTCGCCGCGGGCGCACAGGGCGTGATCCTCGGTTGCACCGAGATCGGGCTGCTGCTGCAACAGGCCGACGTGCCGGTGCCGCTGTTCGACACCGCCCGGATCCACGCCGAGGCGGCGGCGAGGTTCGCGCTCGCGTAGCCGCGCGAGATGGCCGATCGAGCCGGTGCTTCGGCCGGCGGCGGTCTACGATGCGGCACCCAGGCCCTCCATGATCCACGTCGTCTTCGTCGCCCCGTTCTTCGGCGAGAACATGCGCCACTGTCTGCGCTGCCTGCTCGACCTGCCCGACGTCCAGCTCGGCGTCATCACGCAGGAACCCGAGCAGCGTGTGCCGGCCGGGATCCGCGAGCGCCTGGCCGCGCACTATCGCGTCGACGACGCGAACGACGCGCAGCAGCTCGTCACAGCGGCGCGCCACGTCGAGCAGCGGTGGGGGCGCATCGACCGCCTCGAGTCGTACCTCGAGATGCTGCAGGTGCCCGTGGCCGAGGCGCGCGACCGCCTGGGCCTGCCCGGCATCGGCGCCGAGGTCGCGCGCAACTTCCGCGACAAGAACCGCATGAAGGAGGTGCTGCGCGCGGCCGGCGTGCCGGTGGCGCGGCAGGCGCTCGTGCACGACGCCGAAGACGCGCGCCGGTTCGCCGCCGAGGTCGGCTACCCGATCGTGCTCAAGCCGCTGGCCGGACTCGGCGCGCGCAACACGCAGCGCGCCACCGACGAGGTCTCGCTGGCGTCGGCGCTCAACACGCTGCTGCCCTCGCGCGCGAACCCGGCCCAGGCCGAGGAGTTCGTGAGCGGCGAAGAGCACACGTTCGAGACGGTGACCATCGACGGTCGCAGCGTGTGGTCGTCGTCGGTGTCGTACCTGCCGAGTCCGCTGCAGGTGCTCGAGAACGCGTGGATGCAGTACTGCCTCGTCATGCCGCGCGAGCCCGATGCGGAGCACGTGCGCGCCTTCGCGCCGATCAACGAGAAGGCGCTCGCGGCGCTCGGCCTGCGGCACGGCATCTCGCACATGGAGTGGTTCCTGCGCGAGCGCGGCGGCCCGGTCGTCTCCGAGGTCGGCGCGCGCCCGCCGGGCGCCAACATCATGCCGCTGCTGCGCGCGGCGCACGGGGCCGATCCCTGGGCGGCATGGGCGCGCCTCATCGTGCACGGCGCGTGGGAACTGCCGCCGCGCCAATTCGCGGCCGGCTGCGTGTTCCTGCGGGCGATGGGCGGCGGGCCGGTCGTGCGCGCCGTGCACGGCGTCGAGGCGATGCGCGCCCGCATCGGTGCATCGATCGTCGAGCTCGAGCTGCCGCAGCCGGGCCAGCCGCGGTCGACGCACTACGAGGGGGATGGCTTCGTCATCGTGCGCGCCGCGGCGACGCAGGGGGTCGTCGACGCGATGCGCGAGGTGCTCGGCAACGTGCGCATCGTCTGAAGGCCGCGCCGCGGTGCTACCGCCAGACGGGCAGGCCGGGTGCGCTCGCGACGCCGGTCCTGCTCACAGCCGTGACCGCCACCGCCGTGGTGTCGGCGGGCAGCGCCACGCTGCCGACGTCGGCTCCGACGACGGCCAGCGTGCGCCACCCGTTCGCGCCGCACACCTGCACCGCGACGAAGCGCGCGTCGCCGGCCGCCGGCCAGTGCACCGCACGTTCGCGCCCCGTGCCATCGACGCGCGCGAGCGGGGTCGCGGGTGCGGTCGAGCCGAGCCACGGTGTCGCGGGCGCGAGCACGGGCGCGCGGTAGACGCGGTCGCGCAGCGCACCGCCGACGTTCGCGGCGTCGGAGCGCAGCGCCTTGAAGCTGAAGTGGATGTGTCCCGGTGCTGCGCCGTCGGCCGAGCGGATCAGGTTGATCTGGTCGGACAGTTCGTCGGTGCGCCACGGCGCCTTGCCGAGCAGCGCGCGGCCGGGGTTGATGCCGGGCCACAGGTGCCGGTGCTTCGTGTTCTGCGAGTGCCACCACGGCAGCAGCGTGGCGAAGCTCTGCGGCGCCTCGTCGATCGGCCAGTACAGCTGCGGCGCGAGGTAGTCGAGCCAGCCCTCGCGCAGCCATTTCGGCACGTCGGCGTAGAGCTGGTCGTACTGGTCGATGCCGGCCTGGATGCTCCTCGGCACGCCGGGTCGCGCGATGCCGAACGGGCTGATGCCGACCTGCACCCAGGGTTTCGCGTCGTGCACGATCGTGTACATGCGCTGCACGAACGTGTCGATGTTGGCGCGCCGCCAGTCGGCGCGGGCGAGCTTGCCACCGGTCTCGCGGTAGCGCGCGTAGCTGGCGTCGTCGGGGAACGCCTGGCCGTGCTCGGGATACGGGTAGAAGTAGTCGTCGATGTGCACGCCGTCGACGTCGTAGCGCTGCACGACGTCCTGGATCACCGCGAGCGACCACTTGGCCGCGATCGCGTCGCCGGGATCCATCCACTGGTAGCTGCCGTAGCGCACGCAAGATCCGGGCGCCCGTTCGAGCACGTGGCCCTTGGCGATCGACGACTTGCTGCTCGGGTGCCACGCGCGGTACGGGTTGAACCAGGCGTGCAGCTGCAGGCCGTTCGTGTGGCAGCGCGCGACGATGTACGCGAGCGGGTCGAAGCCGTGCGCCGGCGCCTGGCCCTGCTGGCCGGTCAGCCACTCCGACCACGGCTCGAGCGGCGAGTCGTAGAACGCGTCGGCCGCCGCGCGGACCTGGAAGACCAGCGCATTGAGGCGCAGTTCGACGGCGCGCGCGACGATCGCATCGAGTTCGGCCCGCATCGTCGCCACGGGCAGGCCGGGGCGGCTCGGCCAGTCGATGTTGTTGACGGTCGCGACCCACGCGCCGCGGAACTCGCGCTCGAGCACGGGCGGCGGGTCGTTCGGCGCGGCATGCTCCGGGGCGCCGCACGCCGCGATCCAGACGGCGGCGCAGAGTGCCAACAACGGCCAGACGAGCATGGAGCGGCGGGGCATCGGCGTGTCGGACGGCGCGAACCGCGCGCCGTAGTCGCGGTATCATGCCGAGTTCGACGAGCGTCACCACGCCGCGTTCGGGTTTCGGTAGAGCGCGGCCAGGTGTTGGCGTTTCGGGCCACTTTCCCCGACCCGCGCATCGCGGCGGCGAACCGGTGCAGGCGGTGCCGCTTCGGGCTACGTTGCGGCGCCCGTCGCATCGAATAGTTCGCGGCGACGGCGAACACACCCGATGCCCGTCTCCGTCCGTGCGCTGGCTGCAGCGCTGTCGCTGCTGGCCGCCGACCTGCTCACCGCGCAGAGCGAACGCCCACCCGAGTCGTTCCAGTTGGCGCTGGGTCTGCAGCAGCGCGGCCTGCACGAGGAGGCCGTGCGCCAGTTCACCGAGTTCCTCCGCCAGGAGCCGCGCCATGCCCTCGCCGCCGAGGCGAACTACCGGCTGGCGACGAGCCAGCTCGAACTCGACCAGAAGGACGCGGCGCAGAAGTCGCTCGAACAGGCGCTGCGGCTCGGTGGCGACGGCTTCCGCTGGCAGCCCGAGTGCCGCTACCGGCTCGGCAACCTGCTCGAGGCAGCCGGCAAGCACCGCGCCGCCGGCGAGCAGTTCGAGGCGCTCGCGGCGGCGGTGCCCGCCGACCACTACCTGCTGGCGGCGGCGCGCTACGCCGAGGGGGAGGCCTGGCGCGAACTCGGCGACGACCAGCGCGCGGCCGCCGCGTTCACGGCCGCGGCCGCGGCCGCCGTCGGCGAACGCGCGTCGTTCCGCTTCCCCGCGCTCTACCAGCTCGGCTTCGCACAGATGCGGCAGCAGCAGCTGGCCGAGGCGGCGGTGACGTTCACGCAGGCGGCCGCCAGCGCGCCCGACGATGCCGCGAAGGGCGAGTGCCACTACCTCTGCGGCGATCTGCTGCTGCGCCGGTCCGCGTACGACGCCGCCGAGCGTGCGTTCACGAAGTCGCTCGAGTTCCAGGGCGAGTTCGCCGACGACGCCGCCTTCGGACTCGGTTGGGTGGCGCTCGGGCGCGGCGACGCCAAGGCGGCGCGGCGGGCCTTCGCCGCGGTCGTCGAACGACATGCCGAGTCGCCGCTCGTCAACCGGGCCAAGCTCGAGATCGGCCGGTCGTTGTACGGCGACAAGTCGTACGCGGAGGCCGAACGCACGCTGCAGCCGCTGCTCGACGGCAACGTCGCCGAGGACGTGCGCCAGCCGGCTCGCGAACTGATCGGCCTGTGTGCGCTCGCGAGCGGCGCCGGACAGCAGGCGCTCGACAACCTGCAGAAGGCGCTCGCCGAGGCTGCGCCGGCCGACCGCCCGCGCCTGTCGTTCGCGCTCGGCGAGGCGTTCGCCAACCTGTCGCGCTGGCAGGAGGCGCTGGCCGCCTACGAGCAGGTGCCCGCCGATGCGCCGGCCGAGCTGCGCGGCGATGCGCTGTACGGGGCGTGCTTCGCGCTGCACTCGCTGGGCCGGCACCAGGAGTCCCTGGCGCGCGCCACGGCGCTGCGCGCGCTGCAGCCGCGCCACCGGCTCGCCGACCAGGCGACGTTCGCGGCGGCCGAGAACCTGTTCGCGCTCGAGAAGTATGCGGAGGCAGAACGCGACTACGAAGCCGTCGTCGAACTGCCCGCACACCGCACCAAGGCGCAGTGGAAGCTCGCGTGGTGCCGTTACCTGCGCGGCGACAAGACGGCGGCCGCGACGCGGTTCGCGGCGATCGCCGCCGACGCGGAGTCGCCGTTCACGGAAGAGGCGATGGCCATGCAGTCGCTCGCCTCGCTCGAGGGCGGCGACGCGGATGCGGCGCTCGCCGTCGCCGATCGCTACCGCGCGCGCTACAAGACCGGCAAGTTCCTCGACCGCACCGAACGCGTGGCGGCGCGCGTGCTGCGGCAGAAGGGGGATCTCGCGGCGGCGCAGAAGCGGCTCGAGCGCGCGGCGGCCGTGGCGACGGCCTCGGGGGCCGCGGACGCTGCCGGCGGCGACGTGCTCGAACAGGCGGAGCTCGCCTACCTGCAGGGCGACTACAAGGCCGCCGATCCGCTGTTCCTACAGCTCGCCGAACGCGGCGATGCGACCGGCGCGCGCGCGCTGGCCGGACGCGCGTGGTGCGCGTTCGAGCTCGGCGACGATGCGGCGTGCGCAAAGCTGCTCGGCTCGGCGCGTTCGCACCCGGCGGCCGCGGCCGAGCAGCCTGGCCTGCTCGAACTGCAGTCGGCGCTGCACCACCGCCAGAAGGCCTGGCCCGAAGCGATCGCCGTGGCCAAATCGTTCCTCGAGCAGTTCCCGAAGCACAGCAAGGCGCCCGCGATGCGCTACGCGCTGGGCACGGCCCAGGCGCGCAACGGCGAACACGCGGCGGCGCGCGTCACGCTCGAGAAGCTGGCGGCCGACGGCGGCTACGAGCGCGCCGACCGCGTCTACTACGAACTCGCGTGGGCCTGCCGGCGCTGCGGCGACGAGCCCGCTGCGCTCGCTGCGTTCGGCCGGGTCGCCGCGGACTCGAAGGACGAAGAACTCGCCGGCGAAGCCAACCTGCATCTCGGCGCGGCCGCGCTCGACGCCAAGGACCTGGCCAAGGCGCGCGTGCTGTTGCGCAAGGTGCAGGGCAGCCATCGCGGCACGGCGCTCTATCGGCTCGGGTTCGCCGAGTTCGAGGCCGCCGGTGCGAACACGTCGCCGCAGGACCAGCTGGCGACGGCGCGCGACCTGTTCGGCGCGATCGCCGCGATGCCGGGCGAAACGCTCGCCGGCGAAGCGCTGTACCTGGGCGCCGAGTGTTGCCACCGGCTCGGCGACCTGCGCGGCGCCAGCCAGCGCCTGCAGCAGCTGCTCGAGCTGGACCCGAAGCACGCGCGCGCCGACCGCGCGCGGCTCTTGCTCGGCGAATGCGCCGTCGGGCTCGGCGACGGCAACGCGGCGGTGCCCGTGCTCGAGGAGTACCTGCGCGGCGTGGATCGTGAACGCACCGACGAGGCGCGCGCCCAGCTGTGGCTCGGCCGCGCCCGCATGCTGCGCGGCGAGGCGGACAAGGCCGAGGCGAGTCTGCAGCGGGTGACCGAACTCAGCGATGGTCCGCTGGCCGCCGAGGCGCAATTCCGGCTCGGCGAGAACCGCGAGCAGAGCGGCAACCTGGCGGGCGCCGCCGACGCCTACGTCAAGCTGCCGATCCTCTACGCGCATCCGGAGTGGGTGCGGCTCGGCCTGCTGCACGCGGGCCTCGTCTACGAACGGCTCGCGCAGCCGGCCAAGGCGCAGCGGTTCTTCCGCGAACTCGTGCAGCAGCACGCCGGCAGCGAGGAGGCCAAGGCGGCAGAGCCGCATCTCCGCGACGGGTGATGGAGTGACGCCATGTCGATGACCTTCCTGTTCCAGTCGCCGAACGTCGTGACGACGATCGGCGAGTTCTTCACCGCGGGCGGCTTCCTGATGTGGCCGATCCTCGGCTGCTCGGTGGTCGTCGTCGGCCTCGCCATCGAGCGGTACGCGAGCCTGCGCAAGAGCCGCGTGCTGCCGCCGGTCGTCGTCGACGCCATCGAGCAGGTCGTGCAGGGCCGCGCCAACGTCGTCGAGGCCGGCATGCTCGAGAGCACGGCACCGGCGGCGCGCGTGCTCGCGGCGGGCCTGCGGCGCCGCGGCCATCTGCTCGCCGACGTCGAGAAGGCGATGGAGGACCGGCTCGCCGCCGAGGGTTCGCTGCTGCGCGGCAACGTGCGCGGCATCGCGCTCGTGGCCGCGGTGGCCCCGCTGCTGGGCCTGCTCGGCACCGTGCTGGGCATCGCCGACGCGTTCGCCGCGGTCGAGATGACGGGCCTGGGCAAGGCCGAGAGCAGCGAGCAGCTGGCGGCCGGCATCAAGGTCGCGCTCTACACGACCGTGTTCGGCCTGTTCGTCGCGATCCCGGCGACGCTGCTCGCGGCGCACCTGCAGGCGCGCGCCCGGCGCCTGCTCGTGATCGTCGCCGACGCCGTGTCCCCGGCGGTCGGCGCGCTGGCCGCACCGGGCGTCGCTGGCGCGGCGGGCGACCAGAAGAACGAGGGCACCAATGCGGCTTGACGACGACGATCCCGACCGCGACGAGGTCATGAACCTGACGCCCATGGTCGACGTCGTGTTCCTGCTGCTGGTCTTCTTCCTCGCCGCGACCACGTTCGCGCGCGACGAGGTCGAACTCGACCTGCGCCTGCCCGAAGCGAAGAGCGGCAAGCCCGGTGCCGAGATGCAGCACCTCATCGTCAACATCCTCGCCGACGGTCGCCTGTCGGTCGAAGGGCGCGAGGTCACGCTCGAGGCGTTGCGCCAGAAGCTGCTCGCCGCCGGCCAGCGCAATCGCGACCAGGCGGTGCTCGTGCGCGGCGACCACGCGGCGCAGTTCGGGGTCGGCCTGCAGGTGCTCGATGCGTGCCGGCTCGCGAAGCTCACGAAGGTCGACTTCGCGGCGCTGCCGGCCAAAGCCCAGTAGCAGACCATGGTGATGCGCGAACGCACCCGGCGATGGGCGACGCGGACCGCGTGGGCCCTGCTGCTGGTCGCGAGTTCGTTGCTCGCCGGCCTGCGCATCGGCCGGCCGGTGTACTACACCGATGGACGCGCCGAGGTGCCGGGGCAGGTGCTGGCCACCTCGGGCATGCTGCGCTGGCAGACGCCCGAGGTGCAGGCCGAGCTGCCCGGACCCGTGCAGGGCCGCGTCGCCGTGCTGCCCGACGGGCGGCTCGTCTACGGTCGCGCGGGCGCCGACGGCACGACCGACCTCGTGCAGTGGGATCCGGGGCATCCCGCGGTACCACCCGAACCGCTCTACGATCTCAACACCGGGTTCAACGAACTGGCGCCCGCGCTCGGGCCCGACGGCCGCCTCTACTTCGCCTCGGATCGCACCGACGGCGTCGGCGGCTACGACCTCTACGTCGCGAGCTGGCAGAACGGCCGCTTCGGCCGCCCGGGGCCGTTGAGCGCCTGCAACACGCAGCTCGACGAGACCGATCCGGCGCCGAGCGACGACGGCAGCGAGTTCGTGTTCGTGCGCGTCGACCGACGTGTCGACGACGGCAACAACGGCGAGCTGTTCCGTTGGCAGCCCGGGTCGGACCTCGATGCCCGCCCGCTGTTCGCGGCGGCCGCGCACCGCCCGGGCCCGGCCACCACGATGGACCGCGACCCGGCGTTCGCCGCCGGCGGCGGGGCGCTCTGGTTCGTGCGCCGCGCGCGCGGCGCGCCGCTGCGCCTCATGCGCGCGAGCTGCTGTGCCGGCACGTTCGACGCGCCGCTCGTCGTCGGTGCCGACTGGGGCACGGGCGAACTGCGCGCGCCGATGCCGAGCGCCGATGGGTTGCACCTCGATCTGCTGCAGCCCAGGCGCGGCGAAGGCTCCGCCGACCTGTGGTTCCGCGCGCAGGCGAGCGAACTGTATCCGTGGTGGCCGGGCCAGCGGTGGCTCGAGTGGGTGCTGCTCGCCGTGATCGGCGTCTGCGGGCTGCTGCTCGTGCTGCTGCACCTGGGCCGGCGCTGGTCGACGCTCGACCTCGTCGCGCAGTGCCTGCTGCTGTCGCTGCTGCTGCACATCCTGCTGTTCCTGTGGCTCATGGGCGTCGAGATCACGGGCGGCCTGCTGCGCGGCAACGACGAAGGCGGCGGCCTCCAGGTCACGCTGCTCGAGGCGTCGGCCGCGTCGAGCACCTCGTCGGACGGACAGAGCCTGGACGACATCGCGGCGCGCGTGCAGTTCCGGCCCGACGAGCGTTCGTTGGCCGCGGACGCGCCGGGCACGAGCCCGGAGCGCGAGTCGGCGAACGCGCTCGACGGGCCGAGCGGCGAATGGCAACGCGAGGCCGAAGCGAAGCCGGTCGCAGCCACCGCCGCGGTGCAGGACGCCGCGATCGTGGCGCCCGCGCGGTCGGGCCACGACGCCGAGGTCGCGACGGCGGCCGCCGATCTGCCCGCGATGACGGTGGCGGCGACGAAGGCCGCCGCCGCGCGCATGGCGATCGCGAACGCGTCGGGCGAAGCGGTGTCGGTGGTGAAGCCCGGCGCCGAGCTGCCGAAGGCCGAGTTCGCCATCAGCGCGCCGGTGAACCAGGCCACGCGCGGCGCGGCGATGCCGGCTCCGGTGGCGCTGGCGGCTCCGGACGCGCCGGCACTGCACGACGCGGCCGACGCGGTCGGTGGCGCCGCGGTTGTCGTGGGTGCGCTGCGCTCGGGCAGCGAGACGGGCGAAGCCGCCGTGCAGGCGCGCGCGGAGCTGCTCTCCGTCGAGAGTGCGACCGCCGACGGCGTGCAGGCCGCGCGCGAACCGGACGCCGGGCCGGCGTTGCCCGCCTACGCGGCCCCCGAGGCGCACGTCGAACGCGGCGCGACGCCGGCGCTGGCCGGTCCGGCCGCCGCGATGGCCGGGGCGCTCGTGGCGCCCACGCCGAGGCGCGCCGCGGTGTCGATCGCGCTGCGCGAAGACCCGGGCCCGGTCGCCGCGGCCGCGCCGCGGGCGGCACCGGCGCCGGCCGAGGCCGCCCGACTCGAACCGATGCAGGCGGCGCCGCTCGGCCCGCACCAGACCGAGCCGTCGCTGCACGCGCTGCGTGCGGACGAAGCCGGCACCGCGGCGGTGCCGACACCGTCGACGTCGCCACCGGGCAGCTCGCTCGCGCGGTCGGCCGACGCCCTGGCTGCGCCGTCACCGGCGAGCGAGGCGACGGTGCTCGCCAACGTGCACGCACGCGAACACACCCACGCGCCGATGGTGCTGCACGATGCCGCGGCGCCGGCCCACGCTGCGGCGCCGGGCGCGCTGCGATCCGGTGCCGAGCCGGCGCTCGTGCCGGCCGCCGACGCGCGCGTCCAAGGACCATTGGCCGCCGCGATCGAACCCGCGCGCAGTGCGGCGACGCCGGGCACGGTCGCAGCGCCGGTGCCGCCCCCGGGCTCGCCCGGCAGTTCGCTCGCGCGCAGCGCTTCGCCGCTGTCGGCACCGACCGGGTCGGGCCCGCAGGCCGCGCCGCTCGCGCAGCACCTGCGCACGAGCCCCGGCGCGGCGATCGTGCTGCGCGACGCACGCGCCGCGGCACCCGCGACCGCGGCGTCACGCGCGCCGGCAGCGGTGCGCGCGTCGATGCCGGTGGCAGGCGTCGACGTGGCCGTGCGCGCGCCGCTCACGCTGCCGCTCGAGTCGCCCCGGCGCGACTCCGCACCGGGTGCCTTCCAGGCGCTGCTGCCGCCGATCGCACCGCCGGGCAGCCTGCTCGACCGCGCACCATCGGCGCCGCGTTACGCACCCGAAGCGGTGGCCCAGGCGACCGCGACGCCGTACAGCAACCGGTTCGGCCCGGCCAAGGCCAAGGCCCTCGAGAAGTTCGGCGGCACGGTCGACACGGAGCGTGCGGTCGCCGACGGCCTGCGCTACCTCGCGGGCATCCAGAACGAGGACGGGAGCTGGGGCGACCGCGACCTGTTCGGCGCCAAGTACGGTCACGTCTACGTCGGCAAGACGGCGCTGTGCGTGCTCGCGTTCCTCGGCGCCGGCCACACGCCGAAGTCGGGCACCGAACACAGCCGCGTGGTCGATCGGGCGCTGCGCCACCTGCTCGCGCTGCAGGACCAGGACAACGGCGCGTTCGGTTCGAGCTCGTGTTATGGCCACGGCATCACGACCTATGCGCTCGCGGAGTGTTACGGCCTGACCAAGGCGCCCGAATTGCTGCGGCCGCTCGAGTCGGCGTTGACCTGGATCCTGCAGAACCAGGGGCCGCGCCGCGACCGGCGCAACCGCGGCGGTTGGGGCTACTTCTCGCCGGGACTGCAGCGCGAGGACGACTACGCGCGCGTCTCGGTCACGTCGTGGATGGTGATGGCGCTCGAGTCGGCGCGGCTCTCGGGCATCGACCTGCCGCCCGAACCGCTGCCGCGCGCGCGTGAGTACCTCGAGGCCTCGTTCGACCAGCAGAACGGCTGGTTCCGCTACAACCACAAGCCGAGCCGTCTGCAGTCGGCCTGGCCGACGCTGCCGGCGAGCACGCCGGCCGGCGGCTTCTGCCTGCAGCTGCTCGGCGTGCCGGCCGACCAGGAGATGGTGCGCGCGGCGCTCGAGTTCACGGTCGACCGGCGACCCGAGCAGTACCGCGCCTACGGCGACGACGACTTCGTGCAGCGCGGCCAGGGCAACGTCTACTTCTGGTACTACGGTTCGTTGTGCTGCTTCCTGGCCGGCGGTGAGGCCTGGGATCGCTGGAACGAACGGCTGCGCACGGTGCTGCCGGCGGCGCAGGCCCGGGACGGTTCGTTCCCGCCGATCGACGTCTACGCGCGCGAGGCCGGCGACAACAACCGCGATCGCAGCTACACGACGGCGATGTGCGTGCTGAGCCTCGAGGTCTACTACCGCTACTTCACGCCGCTGCTGCTCGGCCGCTGAACGCGTTCTGCGCGCGAGCCCGGCGAGTGGGTGCGAAAGACGCGACGGCCCGCTACGTTGCGCGCGCATGTCGAAGGCCCGCTTCGTGTTCAGGACCATGGTGATGGCGATGGCCGGCATGGTGCTCGTGTACCTCGGCGTGGGCCAGATCCTCGCCAACGAATGGCACATCGAGACGGTGCGCGTGCTGCGCGCCAGCCCCGACGAGGTCGCGCGCTTCGTCGGCGACCTCGACACCTGGAGCAAGTGGTCGTCCACCGACGCCAACCTCGGCCCGCAGACGGCGCGCGCGGTGGTCGGCGAACCCGGCAAGGTCGGCAACGCCATCACGTGGACCGGGCCGCACGGCACGGCCCGCCTGCAGCTGGCCGCGGTCGGCAGCGACTCGGTCGACTACGAGTTCGTCGGCCAGGGTGCGCACGACGCCGAACCGCGGCTGCGCAGCCGCGGGCGCATCGTGTGGAGCGCCGAGGCCGGTGGCTGTCGCGTGTGCTGGCGCGACGAGGGCTCGTGGGACAGCACCGTCGGGCGCTGGTTCGGGTGGTTCGGCGCGCTGCAGGAGCGCCTGCGCGAGGTGCAGGGTGCGAGCCTTGCGGGTCTGCAGCAGGCGATCGAAGGCGCGCGCGCGGCCGGGAAGTAGGGGGCGGCGCCGGCCGCGCGCATGCCCGCGCGCTGCGGTTACCCTCTGCCGCGCAGGTCCTACTGCCTCCGGTTGCCTGCTATCGCCGCGGGCGGTCCATCGGGCAGGCCCGTTCCATCCATTCACCCTCCATGAGGTCGCCGATGCGCGCGTGGCTCCCGGGTTGTTCCCTCTCGACGATCGTGTTGGTCGTCGCCGTCGCCTGCGGTCCGATCGCGACCGCCGTCGGCCAGTGCACGACGCAGTGGCTGCCGGGCCACGGCATACCCGGCACGAGTTCGCTCGCGTACGCGGCCACGTGGTGGCAGCCGAACGTGGGCGGGCTGCAGCATCCGCAGATCGTCGTCGCGGGCATCTTCGACCGCGCCGGCACGGTGTCGGCGAACAACGTCGCCGCGTTCGACGTGGTGACGCACACGTGGACCGCGCTCGGCGCCGGCTTGCCGGGCGTCATCTTCGAAGTCGCCGTGCTGCCGAACGGCGACCTGATCGCCGGCGGCTTCAACAACCCATTCCTCAACAACCTGCCGTACGGCGTCTACGTGTGGAACGGCGCGACGTGGGCGCCGCTCGCCGGCGGGGTCAACGGCACGGTCACCGCGCTCGAGGTCCTGCGGAACGGCGACCTGATCGTCGCCGGCGCCTTCACGCAGGCCGGTTCCGTGGCGGCGCCGTACATCGCGCGCTGGGACGGGGTCAACTGGCATTCGCTCGGGCAGGGCACGCAGGGGCCCGTGAGCGCCGTCGCCGAGATGGCGAACGGCGATCTGGCCGTGAGCGAGTCCTTCTCCACGACGCTGCTGCCATGGTCGCCCGGCTGGGTCGTTCGCATCCATCGTTGGGACGGCGCCAACTGGTCGCTGCTGGCGCAGCCGAGCCTGCCCGTGCAGTGTCTCGCCGCGCTGCCGAACGGCGATCTCGTCGCGGGCGGCACGTTCACCGACATCGGCACCTGTGTGGCGCGCTGGGACGGCACCGGCTGGACGGACCTCGCCGGATCGGTCGGCGGGTTGCAGCCCGTCGTCGAGGGGCTCGTGGCGCTCGGCAACGGCGACCTGATCGCGACCGGCAGGTTCACGTTCCTCGGCGGCGTCGCGGCCGCGTACGTCGCGCGGTGGGACGGAGTCGGCTGGTCGCCGATGGGCAACGGTCTCGACGGCGTGGGCGCCAGCGGCGTCGAGCTGCCGACCGGAGACGTCGCGCTCGTCGGCAACTTCACGACCGCGGGCTCGGTCGAGGCGAGCTGCGTCGCGCTCTGGGATGGCGTCGAGTGGCGCGCACCGGGCGCTGCGCTCGACGGCAGCGTGCGCGCGCTGGCGCTGGCCGCGAACGGCGACCTGCTCGCGGGTGGTGCGTTCACGAGCGGGCTCGGCACGACGCTGCGTGGCATCGGCAGGTGGGACGGTGCTGCGTGGCACGCGCTCGGCGGTGGCGTCACCGGCGGCGAGGTGCGCGCCATGGTGCAGCTCGGCAACGGCGACGTCGTCGCCGCGGGCGCGTTCCCGCTGGCCGGCAGCACGCCGGTCGGCGGCGTCGCACGCTGGGACGGCGCGACCTGGTCGGCGCTCGGTTCGGGGCTCGGCGGCGTTCTCGTGCCGGTCGGCAACGTGTTGGCCGCGCTGCAGAGCGGCGACGTCGTCGTCGCCGGCGACTTCGCGACCGCCGGCGGCGTGCCCGCGAGCGCGATCGCGCGCTGGAACGGCGCGGCCTGGGCATCGCTCGGCACCGGCCTGCAGGGCGGCACGCTCGGTGCGCCCGTTGCGTACGCGTTGGCCACGATGCCGAACGGCGATCTCGTCGTCGGCGGCCGCTTCCAGTCGGCGGGCGGCGTGCCGGCGAACGGCATCGCGCGCTGGAACGGTGCGACGTGGTCGGCGATGGGCGGCGGGATCGGCGGCGGCCCGATCGCCGTGACCGTGCGATCGCTCGCGCTGCTGCCGAACGGCGACCTCGTCGCCGGCAGCTCGACGAGCGCCTCCGGATGGGGAGTTGCACGATGGGACGGCACGCAATGGACCAGCCTCGGTGCGCCCGCCGGCACGGTGCAAAGCGTCGTCGCGTTGCCGAACGGCGACGTCGTCGCGGGCGGGCAGTTCGCGTCGGGCGATGCGTTCCTGCGCCGGAGCAACGGCGTGTGGTTGCCGTTCGTCGCCGGACAGACCGCGGTCGACGTGCACGCGATGCAGATGCTGCCCGACGGCGAGCTCGCGATCGCGGCCGACTTCGCGCCCCAGAGCGGCGAGTTCTGGAGCCGCATCCTGCGCGTGGCGACGACCTGTCCGGCGGTCGCAACGATGGACGGTGTCGGTTGCAGCGGCACGGGTGGCGTCAACCGGTTGACGGCCGCAACGCTGCCGTGGCTCGCCTCGACGTTCCGTGCCGACGCCACGGGCCTCGCCGGGAACGCGCTCGCCGTCTCCGTGCTCGGGCTCGGCAACCCGTTCGCGCCGCTTTCGTCGCTGCTGTCCCAGGGTCTGCCCGGCTGCACGTTGTACGTCACGCCGGACCTGCTGTCGCTCTACGTGCCGAGCGGTGGCAACGTGCAGCTGCCGATCGTGATCCCGAACACGATCTCGCTCGCGACCCAGACGTTCCGTCAACAGGTCGTGGCGTTCGAGTTGGCGACCTCCGGTGTCGTGACCGGCGTCACGAGTTCGAACGCTCTGTCGCTGACGATCGGCGCGTTCTAGCGTGCCTCACGGGATCTGCCCGCAGCGCCAGCCGACCGTGAGCGGCGACGGCACCGCCCCGCGCGTGTTAGCGGATCGTGACCTGCACCGACGTCGGCTCCGTCGTCGCCGCCGACGCGCCGCCGTCGTTCGTCGCCGCGCGCAGATCGCGCAACAGGATCGTGTAGGTGCCCGGTTGCCGCGGCGTCGCCGTCACGAGACGCAGCCGCAACAGCGGTCCGACCTGCAGCGCGCTCGCGTTCGCATTCTGCCCGTCGCCGCAGAGCACGACGAAGCGTCCGTCCTTGAAGTCGCCGTCGAGCGTCGCCAGCGGCACCGCGGCCTGCAGCCGATCCGTGGGTGCCACCGACAATGCCGAGGGCAGTTCGACCGCGAACTGGAGCAGCACGGGTGCCGGTTCCGTCGTCGTCGCGAGGCCCACGACCAGGTCGGCGCTCGTCGTCGCGGGACCCAGGTCCAGGTCCGCGGCCGTGAGCCGCGCCGGGGCCGCGGCCGGCGGCGTCGCACCACCGCCGCTGCTGCCGCCGCAGGCGGGCACCAGGAGCAGGGCGAGCAGGACCGGGCAGCGTGGCATGGCGACAAGGCTACCCGATGCAGGACCGGCGGGAAGGGCTCGCGCCCGGCGGCCATCGCGCGGACGATGGGGCGATGCCTTCCCTTCTGTCGCCAGCGGCCGCCGCGGCGTTCGTGTGCGCGGTGCCGATGGCGGCGTGCCTTGCGGCCGGCGCACCCCAGTCGCCCGCGCCGCGGCCGACCGTTGTGCAGCCAACCCAGGAACCCAGCGTGACCCACGCGCCGAAGCCAGGGCAGAAGCCCAACCGACTCGCCAAGGAGACGTCTCCGTACCTGCGCCTGCACCAGTGGAATCCCGTCGACTGGTATCCGTGGGGCGCCGAAGCGCTGGCCGCGGCGAAGGCGCAGGACAAGCCGATCTTCCTCAGCATCGGCTACGCCGCGTGCCATTGGTGCCACGTCATGGCGCACGAGAGCTTCGAGGACCCGGCGATCGCCGCGGTCATGAACGAGCACTTCATCTGCATCAAGGTCGACCGCGAGGAGCGCCCCGACATCGACGAGATCTACATGGGCGCCGTGCAGGCGATGGGCATGCAGGGCGGCTGGCCGCTGTCGGTGTGGCTCACGCCCGACGGCAAGCCGTTCTACGGCGGCACCTACTTCCCACCCGAGGACGGCAACGGCCGGCCCGGCTTCCGCCGCGTGCTCGAGCGCCTGGCCCAGGTCTGGCGCGAGGAACGCGACGACGTGCTGCGGGGGGCCAGGGAGGTGTCGGACCACATGCAGCAGGCGCTGGCGCCCAAGGTCGCGCCCGGCGAACCGACGGCGGAGCTGCTGGCGCAGGTGCTGCCGCAGGCCGAGGCCTGGTACGACGCCGAGTACGGCGGCTTCTCGCGTCCGCCGGGCTACGCGCCGAAGTTCCCGAGTGCGATCCAGCTGCGCGTGCTGCTGCGGCTGCCCGGCGAGAAGGCGCGCGAGATGTGTGCGAAGACGCTGGCGGCCATGCGCAGCGGCGGCATCTACGACCAGCTCGGCGGCGGCTTCCACCGCTACAGCACCGACCGGCGCTGGCTCGTGCCGCACTTCGAGAAGATGCTCTACGACAACGCGCTGCTCGTGCCGTGCTACCTCGAGGCGGGGCTCGCGACCGGCGACGCCGACTGCGCGGCCGTCGCGCGCGAGACGCTCGACTGGCTGCTGCGCGAGATGCGGCACGAGCGCGGCGGCTTCTTCTCGAGCCAGGACGCGCAGAGCGAAGGCGTCGAGGGCCGGTTCTTCGTCTGGCAGAAGCAGCAGGTCGACGACCTGCTCGGTGCGGACGCGGCGCTCGCCTGCGGTCACTTCGGGGTCACCGAGCAGGGCAACTGGGAACACCAGAACGTGCTCGTGCTCGCGCAGCGCGCCGACGCGCTCGCGGCGGCTGCGAAGCTGCCCGCCGACGCCGTGCAGCAGCGCCTGGTCGCCGCGCGCGCGGCGCTGCTCGCGGCGCGCGAGCAACGTGTGCACCCGGCCATCGACGACAAGATCCTCTGCGCCTGGAACGGGCTCGCGATCTCGGCGCTGGCCGCCGGCCACCGCGTGCTCGGCGACGAGCGCTACCTCGCGGCGGCGCGGCAGGCGGCGACGTTCCTGCTGACCGAGATGGTCGAGGGCGGACGCTGCAAGCGCAGCTGGCACTCGGGCAAGGCGCAGCTGCAGGGCTACCTCGAGGACCACGCGATGCTCGCCGACGGCCTGCTGTCGCTGTTCGAGGTCGACGCCGACCCGCGCTGGCTCGCCGCGAGCCGCGAGATCCTGCGCGCCATCGAGGAGCACTTCCTCGCCGACGATGGCAGCTTCTACTTCACGGCCGACGACCACGAGGTCCTGCTCGCGCGCAGCAAGAGTGCGATCGAGGGTTCGACGCCGCCCGGCATCGCGGTCGCGGCGCTGGCGTTCCTGCGCGCCGGCCTGCTGCTCGGCGAACCCGCGCTGTACGACCGCGGCGTGGCGGCCCTGCGTGCCAACCACGAACTGCTCGCGCGTTCGCCGGGTTCGGTGCCGTCGCTGGTGCTCGCGCTGCAGTTCCATCTGGCCGACCCGCGCGAGGTCGTGGTCGCCGGCGAGCCCGGGGATGCGCGCACGCAAGCGCTGCTGCACTCCGCGTGGCGCGCCTTCCCCGGCGCGCACGTGACGGCGCTCGTGCACGACGGCAACCGCGAGGCGCTCGCACGGCTGTCGAAGGTCTTCGACGGCAAGCTGCCGCAGGCCGGCGTGCCGGCCGCCTACGTCTGCCGCCGCGGCCTCTGCGAGGCGCCCGTCACCGACCCGGCCAGACTCGCTGGTGCACGATGACGCCGGCGACGTTCGTGGACATCGTCGAGGGGCGGCGGCCGGTCCACGAGGTCGCGCGCGATGCGCGGCACGTGGCGTGGCTCGCCGAACGCCCGGCGCGGCCCGGTCACGTCATCGTCGCGACGTGCGCCGTCGCCGATGCAGTGTTCGATCTGGAGCCGGCCGAGCACGCGGCGCTGTGGGCGTTCGTGCGCGAAGTGGCGCTGCGGCTGCGCGAACGCCTGCCGTGCGCGCGCGTCACCGTCAGCGTGATCGGCTGGGTCGTGCGGCACGCGCACGTGCACCTCGTGCCGACCGACGCGCCGGGTCAGGTGCCCGGAGTCGAGGGACCGCCGCTCGCCGCCGCACAGATGGCCGCGATCGCGGCCCGGCTCGTCACTCGCTGAGGATCCAGTCCGTGCTCGAGAACACGTCCTCGCCGTCGCACGTGCGCAGGTAGCCGGCGAACGCGCGCACGAACCAGTCGAGTTCGTCGGCGACGGCCAGCGGCAACTCGCTGCGGCTCGTGGCAGCCAGCAGGCGCTGCGCCAGGTCGGCGAACGGCTGGGTCGCCAGCAGGAACGCGGGGAAGTCCTGTTCCGGGCTCGGCGGTTCGGTCAGCAGGCGCAGGCGTTCGAGCCAGCTCGTCTGTTCCTTGTGCAGCCGGAGCGCGGTGGCGCGGCGTTCTTGCAGGGTGATGGCGCGGGGGTCGGCGAGGAAGTCGTAGGTGTCCAAAGCGAGATCCGTTGTCGGAGCACCATTGCTGATCGGACCTCGGCAACGGATTCTTGAGCATCGATGCGCCAATCGACCCGAGTCACGCAACGCCCCTTGCTCGGCGACGACGCATCGGCGCGAGCACTCGCGGTCGCCGCCGGTGCACACGGTGCATACGTGCACAATGCGTTGGTGGTCGGTGAAGGGCAGGGCAGCGTCTTCGAACACGGCGGCGTGGACCGCGGCCTCGTCTGGTTCGGGCCGCGCGGCAACCTGGTCGTGATCGCGGACGAGCCGGACGTGCCCGCGATCGAAGTCGCGATGACCGACGCCGTCGAACGCGCGCGGCCCGCGTGGCGCATCGCCATGGGGCCGAGCGCGATCGTCAACGCGCTGCGCGATCGTTCGGTCAGGACGCCGCTGCTGTTGCGCGACCAGGTGTACTACGCCGGCTCCGCGGCCGCGGCCGATGCGGCGCTCGTCTCGGCCGACGTGCGCCGGGCCGAGCGCGCCGACCGCGATCGGCTCGTGCAGGCGACGTTGGCGCTCAACGAGAGCGACCTCAGGATCGAGCCCGCGCGCGTCGACCGGCGCTGGCTGCGCGAGTCGATCGAACAGCGCATCGCCGAAGGCGCGACGTGGGTCATCGGCCCGATCGGTTCGCCGCAGTGCAAGCTCGACCACGGCAGCGACGGCCCGGCGGGGCTCGTGCTCGAGGGTGTGTTCACGTTCCCCGAGGCGCGCGGCCGCGGGTTGGCCGCCGCGCTCGTCGCGACGAGCCTGCGGCGGGCCCCGGGGCAGGTCTGCCTGCACGTCGGCATGCACAACGCGCCGGCGCGGGCCGCCTACGAACGCGCCGGCATGGCGGTCGCGGGGCGTTGCCGGCTGCTGCTGTTCGGCTGAGCGGCGCGCCGGCCCGCATCATTCGGCGCGCCAGGCGAATGCGAGTTCGGGCCCGAGCAGCGGGTGCTGCGGCGCCGCGCGCAGGTCGATCGTGGTCAGTTCGCGGCGCAGGGCCGCGCGCAGCGCATCGGCCTCGGCGACCTTGCCCGTGGCGCGCAGGCTGCGCGCGAGCAACGCCTTGGTCATCGGCGAACTCGAAAGGCCCGACGCGCGCACGAGCGACGTCTGCATGTCGGCGACCTCGCCGCGCAGTTCGTGCGCGAACGCGTCGAGCAGCGCCGTCCAGATGCTGTCGCCTTCGCGCGCCAGTTGCGCCTTGAGGCTCGCGCTCGGTTCGTGCTGTTCGCTGACCTGCACCATGCCCTGCAGGAAGGCGCACGCGTCGGCGACCTGCGCCGCCGGGTGCTGGTTGCGCAGTGCGGTGAGCAGCGGCGGCAGCCGGCTCGCGCCGCCGAGGCGCACGAGCACGGCGCCCTGCTCGGCGAACTCGCCCGAGCGCTGTTCGAGCACGAGCGGGTTCTTCAGCAGCTCGGTGAAGTCCTCGACCATGCGGTCGACGGCGCCGTGC
>DASUFY010000102.1:0-2580 GCA_036274315.1 Planctomycetota bacterium
GCCAGCCCGGCGTGTTGGAACCCTTCACCGAGTCCGAACCGAGGGCGATGGGGCCGCCGGGGGTCGCGTCGTTGTCCTGCACGTCGACGAAGGTCGCGCTGCTCGCGCCAGCCGCTTCGAGGTACGCGGGGGTTCCGTCCACCGTGCTGCGGATCTGGAGCAGGCTGCCGAGCACGCCCGCGAACGAGAGCAGGTTCGTCACCTGCTGGGTCGCCTTCGCCTCGAAGCGGATCTGCTTCCCGCCGGCACTGATGACTTCGAAGTTGTGGAAGCTGCTCTTGCCCGACACGACCGCCGAGAGCAGGCCGCAGCCGTCGACCATGCGCACGGTGCTCGTGCCGGCCACGAAGGTGCCCTGGTTGTCCCAGTCGCCCGAGAGCTCGAGCGTGGCGGAGTTGCCGTTCAGGGTGCCGTTCGAATCGATCGCGACGTCCCGCCCTTGCGTGAAGCCGACGACTCCGGCCGACATCGTGCCGAGGACGTCGAGGTCGGCGCAGCCGAGCGCGAGGCTGCCGGTGCCGAGATCGAGCGACGCGTTCGCGCCGACGCTCACGCTGCCGGCCCAGGCCGACGACGCGATGCCGAGCGCGGCGAGCCATGTGCATGCGGCGCCCTTCATCGAGCGCCCGCTTCGCAGGCGGCGCCGGGTGCGGCCTCGAGCGCCGCGATGCGCGCCGACAGCGCCGCGATCACGCGCTGCTGCTTCTGCATCTCGTTCAGCAGCAGCGACGGCAGCACGTGGTACTTCACGGAGTACGGCTTGCCGTCGCTGCCCGCGACGACGAGCTCGGGCGCGACCTTCGCCACCTCCTCGGCGATGAGCCCGTACTGCTCGGTGCCCGCTTCGTCCGCGCCGACGACCTCTTCGAGGTAGTGGAAGCGCACCGGCCGCAGGCGCAGCAGCAGGTCGCTCGCGTCGCCCATCTCCTCGACGTCGCGCTTGAAGCGCGCCGAGGAGGTGGTCGTGCCGAGCGTGCCGGACGAGTTCACCAGGACGGGCGAACCGCCGCTGCTCGTCGCGCCGAAGATGCCGGCGATGTGGGCCTGCGTGTGGATCCCGCTGCGTCCGATCCGGATCTGACCGTTCTCTCCCGCCCCGCCGTCGTTGGCGATGTAGATGTTGTTGCTGCCCGTCGTCTGGTTCTGTCCCGCCCACTGGCCGATGGCGACGTTCAACGAGCCGGAGGTGTTCTGGCCGAGCGCGGCGGAGCCGAGGGCCACGTTCTGCGCCCCGGTGGTATTGATGGTCAGTGAATGCACGCCAACGGCCGTGTTCTCGTAGCCCGTGGTGTTGAGCTCCAGGGTTCGCGTGCCGAGCGCCGTGTTCCATCGACCGAGGGTGTTGCTGCGCAGCGCGTCCTGACCGAATGCCGTGTTCCTCCACCCGACCGTGTTCACGGACAGAGCATTGGCTCCGACCGCGGTGTTGTAGGAGCCCGTGGCGACGGCCAGTGCGTTGATCCCGAATGCCGTATTCAGCTGCGAGGGGGTCACCGCAGGATTCCCGGCGCCCGGCCCGACGTAGAGGTTGTTGGTTCCCGTGGTGTGCACGAACAGCGCGCCGTTGCGCGAGACGTTGCCCGTGGCCTCGTCGACGCGCAGGCGCTCGATCGCGCCTGCCGCGTTCTTCACGCTGAAGCCCGTGCCGCTGTCGAGCTTCACGCTGACGTCGCCGGCGCGCGCGGACGACGCCGCCAGGGCCGCCGCGAGCGCGAGGGAGAGGCAGGGAGCGATTCGCGGGCGGCGGCCGCTGCGGGTCATCGGGTTCCTCCAGAGATCGGAGGCTTCTCGTCTCGATCGCCGGTCCTCTTGATCCGTTGCCGCGTGGTTGCCTCCGACCTGCATCGCGGCTGCGCAGGGCTACGCTGCCGCCTGTCGCAACCCGGGCGAAGGAGCCGCAATGGGATGGCGGAGCGTGGTCGGGCTGGGCCTCGTGCTGGCGTGTGGAAGAGGCGAGCAGCCTGCGGCGAAGGCAGGCAACGCCGCGGCAGACGGCGGCTCGCGCGTCGTCGCGCACCTGAACGGCGAGCCGATCGAGGTCGACGACCTGCGCGCGTCGCTCCCGATCGACATGCGGGGCGATCTTCGTCCGGCGCTCGACGCCACCGTCGCGCGGCGCCTGGCGGCGGAGGAGGCGCGGCGTCGGCGCCTCGACGCGAAGGACGATGTGCAGGCGCAGCTCGCCGCGCTCCGCCGCGAGGCCGCGGCGCGAGAGGAGTCGCTGCTGCGCGACGCCCTCGTCGCGTCGCTCGACGCGGACGTCGCCGTCAGCGAGGAGGAGCTGCGCGCGCAGTACGAGAAGGCGCCCATGCGCTTCATGGAGCCGCAGCTGCACCTGCGGCGCGCCGTGTTCCCGACGGCGGACGCGGCGCAGGCCGAGAACGCGCGCCTCGGCGCCGACGGCCGGCTCGACCCGGCCGCGAGCGAAGAGATCGGCCCCGCTCCGGTCGAAGAGCTGATGCAGCAGGGGATCATGGGCATGATGCGGCTCCAGCAGCCGGGCGAGCGCATCGTGGTGCCGCGCGAGGGGCACTTCGAGCTGATCGAGCTGATCGAGCGCCTGCCGCCGGCCCCGCTGCC
>DASUFY010000103.1:0-43197 GCA_036274315.1 Planctomycetota bacterium
GCTTGATGATTGCCTTCACTCGAAACGCCCCTCCCAGGGCTCGATGGTTGTTGTGGCAAACGCCATCTTCGCGCGCGGAGGGCGCGTTTCGAGCGCTTTCTTGACCAGCAACCTCAGCGGTCACCCTGGTTCAAGGACTAGCGACGGCGGAAGGCTGGTCCTTGGAGCACGCGGTCGACAACAAGAGGGTGACGAGAAGAGACGTGTTGATCGGTTTCATGGCTCGCGAACGCTATCGCGCGGTGTGCTTGAGTTCGTCCTTGAGCAGCTTCATGTCCGCCGAGAACTGGCGGACCGCGTTGAGCGTCTCCTCTTCGATCCTCGAGAAGCGCGCGACGACCCGGACCCCGTCTCCATACGGCTCGACCGCGTCGACCTTCGCCGTCGCTTGGCTGAAGCCGACCTGGAACAGCGGCAGGCGGAACTTGACGCGCAGTTCGAGGCCTTCGGGCAACAACGCGCTCATCGCGGTCGGGTCCAGGCCGGTGCCGGGCGCGCTCCACTGGAACACCAGGCAACGCTCGTCGAGGCTCGACATGCGACCGCGCGCGACCGCGTTGGCGCCGAAGTCGTGGCCGTGCACCGGACTGATGACGCCCTTGACCGGGCGCACATGGCCGAGGAACTGCTCGACGGCCGCAGCATCGGTCGGCGCGAACAGCACCGAGCTGTCGTCCTCGGCGACCGGCGGCGCTGCCCTGGGCGCCGGCGCGGCGGCGCCGAAGAGCGCCTTCTGGGCTTGCTCTTGCGTGTCGAAGACCGGCACGACGCGGTCGATGCCGACCTTGCCGATGATCTCGCGACAGAACGGCGACGGCTGCGCGATGACGAGCTTGCCGCCCTTCGCCGCGAGCGTCTTGGCGGCCTTGATGATGGCGCCGAGCGCCGTCGAGTTGACGAACTTGACCAGGCGCAGCACGAGCACCACGCGGGTGACCCCGCTCTGCACGAGCCCGTCGATCTCGTCCTGGAGGTGCTTGCAGTAGAAGGTGTCGAACTCGCCGCGGAGATGCAGGGTGGCGAAGTTCTCTGCGTGCTCGATGTGGGTGTGCATGGCGTTCGGCTCAGGCGGCGGGACGAGGCGAGACCCGGGAGATCTTGAGGCCGGCCGGGCCGCGCGCAAGCCATTTCGCGACGGCGGCGTGCACGACGCGCGCTACCATGCGCCGGCGATGTTCTGGCGCAAAGGCAAGACCCACAGCGACAAGCAGGGCGCGGCCAACGCGCAGCGCGCATCGACGGACGCAGCGGGCGGCGAGCCCGAGTCGTCGTCGCGGTTCCTGACCGGCGACAGCAACGTCGACCGGCGCACGGTCGAGATCCTGTTGACGACCATCGCGCGCGTGTCCGAGTCGTCCGACGACGAGACGCTGCTCGAACACATCGTCGACAACTCCGTCGAACTGTGTGGTGCCGAGCGTGGGTTGCTGATCCTCGTCGGCGCCGACGGCAAGCCGACGATCAGCGTCGCGCGAACGAAGGATCGCAAGGACATCGAGGAGAACGTGCGCTTCTCGACGAGCGTCGTCAACCGCGTGATCGAATCGAACGAGCCGATGCTGGCGACCGTGCAGAACGACTCCGACGCGCTCGAGCTCGGCCAGTCGGTGTTCGACCTCAAGCTGCGGGCCGTGATGTGCGTGCCATTGACGCGCGACAAGCAGAGCACCGAGACTCGCGGTGCCCTGTACGTCGACTCGCGCGCCGTCACGCGCGAGTTCAGCCACCGCGAACTGGACCTGTTCGCGGCGCTGTCGCAGCACATCGCGATCACGCTCGGCAAGCGCCGTTCGCATCAGGAGTCGCTCGAGAAGACGCGCCTCGAGCAGTCGCTCGAACTGGCCAAGGCCGTGCAGTCGGGCCTGATGCCGCGCATCCCGAAGGACGCGCCCAACCTCGACATCCACGGCTTCTATCAGCCGGCCGAGCGCACGTCGGGCGACTTCTTCGACTTCGTCAAGCTCAAGGACGGCCGGCTCGCCGTCGTCGTCGGCGACGTGTCGGGCCATGGCGTCGGGCCGGCGTTGATCACCGCGAGCGCGCAGGCGACGCTGCGCACGGGCCTTCGTGTGGTCGGCGATCCGGCCGCCGCGCTGACGATGCTCAACCAGGACCTGTCCGAGCGCATCGACCCCGACAAGTTCCTGACGCTGTTGATGCTCGTCTTCGCGGCAGACGGTGCGGTCGAGGTGTGCAATGCCGGTCATCCTCCGGCCCTGCTCGTGCGCGCCGGTCAGGTGCTCACGTCCGATGCGCACGGGCTGGCGTTGGGGGTCGCCGCCGAACTCGAGTACAAGGTCGATCATCGCCTGCAGCTCGAGCGCGGCGACGTGCTGCTCGCGTTCACGGACGGCCTCATCGAAGCCCGCGCGGCCGGCGCCGAGCAGCTGTTCGGCGAAGAACGCGTGCGGCAGGTCCTCGTCGAGCATGCGGCCAAGGGCTCGAGCGCCGAGCAGATCACACGCGCGCTGGCCCAGGCGGCCTTCGAGTTCGCTGGCGGCTTGCCCGACGACGACGTCACGCTCGTGGTGATCCGCCGCGTCTGAACGGGCGCCGACCACGTGGCGCCGCGCGCCGCGATCGGTAGGCTCTGCGGCCGCGCATGACCAAGGGACGACTCGAAGCTTTCAGCGACGGCGTGGTCGCGATCCTGATCACCATCATGGTGCTCGAACTCAAGATCGGCGGCCACGACGCTGGCGAAGTCGCCGCCTCGTTCGCGGCCCTGCACGGCATCGGCACGCAGTTCCTGGCCTACGTGCTGAGCTTCGTGTTCCTCGGCATCTACTGGAACAACCACCACCACATGCTGCACATGGCCGACCGCGTCAACGGCGCGATCCTCTGGGCCAACCTGCACCTCTTGTTCTGGTTGTCGCTGGTGCCGACGACCACGGCGTGGATCGGCGACACGCACTTCGCGCCGGCACCGCTGGCCGCCTACGGCGTCGTGCTGCTCTGCGCGGCGATCGCCTACACGGTGCTGCAGCGGGCGATCATCCGCACCCAGGGTGAGGGCTCGCGGCTCGCGGCCGCGGTCGGCAGGGACAGGAAGGGCCTGCTCTCGATGGCCGCCTACGTCGCGGCGATCCCGCTCGCGTTCGTGCACGCGGGCATCGCGGGCGGACTCTACATCGTCGTGGCGTTGATCTGGCTGGTGCCCGACCGGCGCATCGAGTCGAAGCTGCCGCACTGACCGCTCGCGGGTCCGAGGGGCTCAGTTCACCGGCAGACCCAGTTCTTGTGCAGAGAGTCGCTGACCCACGTCCAGGGTCACGTAGCCGTGCAGGGGCTTCCGCCGGTGGAACCACAGAGCCGTGCGCAGGTGCGCGAGATCGAGGCTGCGCGGCGTCGTGACCGCGGGAATAGTCGGGTCGGTGCACAGTTCCTGCGTGAGATCCATCAACTGAAACCGCTCGCTGTCCTGCTGCACGCGGGCGAGGTACTGCTGCAGCCTGCTCTGCGGCAACTGGCCGACGCGCGCGAGCCGCACCAGATTGCGACGTGCCTCGAGCACGAGCAGCACGCTGGAGTGCAGGTACGCGTTGGCGAAGCGATCGACCAGCTCCTTGGCGCCCGATTCGCCGAGCAACACACACAGGTACGCAGACGTGTCGACGTAGAGCCGCGTCACGCGTCCTCGCCGCTGCGGTCGGCCAGGAGGACGTCGAGATACGCTCCTCCCGTGGCTCGCCGACCCAACGGTGGGATGCGGTCGAGCTTCTCGTAGCGGCGACCCGTGTGCACGCCGGGTTCGGTGGCCGGGCCGAGCTGTGCCACCGGCCGGCCGTGCCTCATGAGGGTGAACCACTCTCCCGACTTGATGCGGCGAAGCACACTCGCCATGCCTTGCTTGAGTTCCTGAACAGAGATGTGTGGCATCGGAAGTACGTACGTAACTCCTGCTCAGTATCGGACGGACCTGGGGTGAAGTGAAGCCCCGGTGTCGTTTCGTCGTTTCGTTCGCCTCGTCCCCTTCGACACCACCTTGCCGCTACCACGGCCTGCGCTCGCTCACGCTCGGGCAACGCGTGCGGTGAATGCAGGGTGACGGTCGAGACCGTCGGCGCCGGCGCGACACCGCATCGGGCGCGCGGCCGAAACGGAGTCGAGGGAATCGCTTGCCCGGCCGCCGCGACGCCAATACGGTCCCGCGCTCGCTGCCGCCCCGCGCCTCATGTCCACCGTACAGACCGCCCATCGCTCCGGCTTTGGCGCCACCGCTCGCCGCGACCGGTGGTGGACCAAGCCGTTGCTCGTCTTCCTCGGCTTCTCGGCCTTCATCGTCTACTCGACGTGGGCCGCCTTCCAGGGCGACCACTACCACCTCGGCAACTACCTGTCGCCGTTCTACTCGCCCGAGCTGTTCGGCGACTCGCCGCACGCGTGGTTCGGCGGCAAACCGGGTTGGTGGCCGGGCTGGCTGCCGTTCTCGCCGGCGCTGCTGATCCTCTGGGCGCCGGGCGGCTTCCGCTTCACGTGCTACTACTACCGCGGCGCCTACTACAAGGCGTTCTGGCAGGACCCGCCCGCGTGCGCCGTCGCCGAACCGCGCAACGTGTACCTGGGTGAGAACTCGCTGCCGCTGATCCTGCAGAACGTGCACCGGTACTTTCTCTACCTGGCGCTCGTCTTCATCCTGCTGCTCGCCCACGACGCGTGGAAGGCGATGTGGTTCGCGGGCGCCGACGGCGTGGAGCACTTCGGCATCGGCGTCGGCACCCTGGTTCTCTGTGTCAACGTCGTGCTGCTGAGCAGCTACACGCTCGGCTGCCACAGCCTGCGCCACCTCGTCGGCGGTGCGCTCGCGGTGTTCAGCAGGAACCCGATGCGCAAGAAGTGCTGGGACTGCGTCACCTGCCTCAACAAGCGCCACCACCTGTGGGCGTGGCTGAGCCTGTTCTGGGTCGGGTTCACGGACGCGTACGTGCGGCTGTGTTCGCACGGTGTGTGGACCGACTGGAGAATCGTCTGATGGCCGAGGCGGCGTACACGACCTTCGAGCACGACGTGCTCGTCATCGGCGCCGGCGGCGCCGGCCTGCGCGCGGCGATCGAGGCCTCGGCGGGCGGCGCCAAGGTCGGCCTCGTCTGCAAGTCGCTGCTCGGCAAGGCGCACACCGTGATGGCCGAAGGCGGCGTCGCGGCGGCTCTCGCCAACGTCGACGGCCGCGACGGCTGGCAGGTGCACTTCGCCGACACCATGCGCGGCGGCCAGTACGTCAACCAGTGGCGCATGGCCCAGCTGCACGCGCAGGAGGCGCCGGCCCGCGTGCGCGAACTCGAGGCCTGGGGCGCGGTGTTCGACCGCACGCACGACGGCAAGATCCTGCAGCGCAACTTCGGCGGCCACCGCTATCCGCGCCTCGCCCACGTCGGCGACCGCACGGGCCTCGAGATGATCCGAACGCTGCAGGACCACGGCGTGCACCAGGGCATCGACGTGCACATGGAGGTCACCGTCGTGCGCCTGCTGCTCGACGGTGGCCGCGTCTGCGGCGCGCTCGCCTACGACCGCGAGAAGGGCCGCTTCCGCCTGTTCCGCACCAAGGCCGTCGTGCTCGCCACGGGCGGCATCGGCCGAGCCTTCGAGATCACGTCCAACAGCTGGGAGTACACCGGCGACGGCCACACGCTCGCCTACGACGCGGGCGCCGAGCTGATCGACATGGAGTACATCCAGTTCCATCCGACCGGCATGGTCTGGCCGCCGAGCGTGCGCGGCATCCTCGTCACCGAGGGCGTGCGCGGCGAGGGCGGCGTGCTGCGCAACAAGGACGGCAAGCGCTTCATGTTCGACGACATCCCGGACAACTACAAGCCGCAGACGGCGAGCGATCCGGAGGAGGGCTGGCGCTACACGCAGGGCGACAAGGAAGCGCGCCGCCCGCCCGAGCTGCTGACGCGCGACCACGTCGCGCGCTGCATCATGCGCGAGGTCAAGGCCGGCCGCGGCAGCCCGCACGGCGGCGTGTTCCTCGACATCTCGTGGATCAAGGAGAAGCTGCCGAACGCCGCCGAGCACATCCGGAAGAAGCTGCCGAGCATGTACCACCAGTTCAAGGAGCTGGCCGGCATCGACATCACGCAGGAACCGATGGAGGTCGGCCCGACGACGCACTACATCATGGGCGGCATCCACGTCGACCCCGACAGCCAGATGTCGACGGTGCCGGGCCTGTTCGCGGCCGGCGAGTGCGCGGCGGGCCTGCACGGCGCCAACCGCCTCGGCGGCAATTCGCTCTCGGACCTGCTCGTCTTCGGCAAACGCGCGGGCGAGTACGCGGCGCGCTGGGCCAAGGAACACGGCGCCGGCAACGTCGCCGCGAGCGAGGTCGACGCCGCGATCCGGCAGATGCTGGCTCCGATGGAGCGTGCGGCGAGCGGCGGCGAGAACCCGTACACGATCCAACACGGCCTGCAGAAGGAGATGCAGGCGATGGTCGGCATCGTGCGCAACCAGGCCGAGATGGACCAGATGGTCGAGAAGCTCGCGGGCTACCGCGCGCGCGCCGCGAACGCCGCCGCGCCCGGCAACCGCGAGTACAACCCGGGCTGGCACTCCGCGCTCGATCTGCACTGCCTGCTCACCGTCAGCGAAGCGATCGCCCGTTCGGCGGCCTCGCGCCCCGAGAGCCGCGGCGGCCACTTCCGCGAGGACTTCCCCGACAAGGACAAGAAGTTCGCCAAGCTCACGACGATGGTCAAGAAGGGCAAAGACGGCTCGATGCAGCTCGCGCACATCCCGGTGCCGCAGTGGCCCGACGAACTGCAGAAGGTCATGGACGAGAACACGAAGTGAAAGCGGCAACCTTCAGCGTCTGGCGCGGCGACGCGCGCGGCGGTGCGTTCACCGACTACACCACCCAGATCGGCGAGGGCATGGTCGTGCTCGACGCCGTGCACCAGATCCAGGCCGAGTCGGCGCCCGACCTCGCCGTGCGCTGGAACTGCAAGGCCGGCAAGTGCGGTTCGTGTTCGGCCGAGATCAACGGCACGCCGCGGCTCATGTGCATGACGCGCTGCTCGGACATCCCGCTCGACGAGCCGGTCACGCTGCAGCCGCTCAAGGCCTTCCCGTCGATCAAGGACCTCGTCACCGACGTGTCGTGGAACTTCGCGGTGAAGAAGAAGATCAAGAAGTTCAAGCCGCGCGCGCCCGACAATCCGGACGGCACCTGGTCGATGCAGCAGGAGGACATCGACCGCGTGCAGGAGTTCCGGAAGTGCATCGAGTGCTTCCTGTGCCAGGACGTCTGCCACGTGCTGCGCGAACACAGCAAGCACGAGGAGTTCATCGGCCCGCGCTTCTTCGTGCACACGGCCGCGCTCGAGATGCACCCGCTCGACACCGAGGACCGCCTGCCCGAGCTCCGGCAGACGCACGGCATCGGCTACTGCAACATCACGAAGTGCTGCACGGTGGTCTGCCCGGAGCACATCACGATCACCGACAACGCGATCATTCCCTTGAAGGAGCGCGTCGTCGACCGCTTCTACGATCCGCTCAAGATGCTCTGGCGCAAGCTGCTCGGCAAGGCCTGAGGGCGGGCGCGTGGTGCCAGCGCGAGGGTCGCGTTCCCGTCGAATACGCCATGCGGTCCCTCTCCCCCGATGCGAGTCCCATCGGTCGTGCCTGAGCAACCGGTGGCCGCAACGGTTCGGGCGCGCCATCATGGCGATGCCGTGCCCTACCCAATCTTGGATGCCTCGCGTTGGGAGACGCTCGAAGAAGAGTCGCTTGGCACCAAGGAGAAGGTCTGGCTCGTTGACGGTCAGAAGCGCGCTTGGCTGTTCAAGCATCCGCGACCAGGAACGGGCGAACATTGGGCTGAAAAGGTGGCTGCCGAAATCGCGGGCTTGCTCGGCATCCCCCATGCCACGGTCGAACTCGCCAGGTGGAACGACAGGATCGGCAGCGTCTCTTTGAACTTCACCAAGGATCGAACCGCAGGCTCCTTGATCCTCGGCAACAACCTGTTGTCCGGCATACCTGGCTACGAGCCTGCGAAGCAGAAGCCGAAGCTTCACTCGGTCGAGTTGGTTCTTCGCGCGCTCAATCTGCCGAAGATCCGTCCACCGTCAGGTTGCTTTGGTATGAGCTGGGTCCGTTCAGCCGCAGATGCCATCGTGGGCTACCTGATGCTCGATGCCCTCGTTGGCAACACGGACCGCCACCACGAGAACTGGGGCCTGCTGATCCAAGCCACGAGCGGCGGGGTCGTGGAACTCGCCCCTACGTTTGACCATGCCTCCTCGCTCGGGCGTGAACTCGACGACCGGCAGAGGAACCGGCGACTCGAGCACCTCGATCGGCGAGCCACTGTCGAGAGCTACTGCGCCAAGGGGCCGTCACCGCTCCACAGCACGGGCGGTCGGGCACTGACTGTACGTGCGGCCTTTGAGCGTGCCCGGGAGATTCAACCTGCGGCGGCTTCCGGATGGCTCCGACAGCTTCAGGACCTGCCAGAAGCCAGGCTGCTCCAGGCCGTTGATGACCTACCCTCGGGTATCGTCGCGGCTACAGCCCGTCGATTCGCCAAGGCGATGCTAGACTGCAACCAACGCTTCCTGCTCTCCCTTCTCGCATCATGATCCCACGAGTCCTGTTCGTCGCCTGGCAGTGCCGCGCGAACCGAGCGATCTATCCAGTCGCTCGCCTCGTGGTTCGTGACGACGTCCCGCGGTACGAGTTCGCGTACGTTCATGGTGTCCGCGATGCACTTCAGCACGGCTTCATTCCGTTCGCGGGGATGCGGGCGCTCGACCGCGTGTACCTGTCCGAGAGCCTGTTTCCTTTGTTCGGCAACCGGGTCATGGCTTCCTCGCGCCCCGACTTCCGAGACTACATCGCGCGGCTTGGCCTCGAAGGTTCGCCCGGGCCGGCGCTGCTCCTGGCGCGAAGCGAGGGCCGCAAGGTCACGGACAACCTCGAGGTGTTCGCACCGCCCGAATTCGACTCCGTCGCGGAATGTTGGATCTACTCGGCATTCGTGCGTGGCATCCGACACACGCCAGGCGCCGAGGCTGCGGTTGCAACTCTGCTGCCTGGCGATGTCCTCATCATCGAACGCGATGTGACGAACGAATGGGACGTGCGGGCCATGTTCCTGCGAACCGGGGATCGGATCCGGGTCGGCTTCGCCCCGCACACGTTGGTGGAAGACCTCAACCGATTGATGGACCTGGGTAGCGACCTCTCGGCCGAGGTCGTACTCATGAACGCCCCGCCCGCGCCAGTGCATCAACGGTTGCTCGTGCGCATCAAGGCACCGCACGTCGACGGATTCCGCCCGCTGGCGACACAGCGGTACTTGCCGCTGTCAGCGGACGCAGTTCCCACGCCGTTCGAGGCGTTGGTGGATCCGCGCTGATCCGGCACCAAGGAGGCGGCGGGGTCCTCGAATGCGCGTCGCTCACGGAATCGCGAGCACGGCACCGTCGCTCGTGAGGTGGATCGTGCGGCGCGTCACCGCGCCCACGGCATCGGTGATCGTCGCGACGTAGTCACCCGGCGGCAGCGAGACGAGCTCGACGCCTGTGCCGCTCAGCTCGCGGCGGCGCACGATCACGCCGGACGCACTCGCGACTTCCAAGCGCGCGAAGCCCGCCCCGACGCGGTTGTCGATGCGCAACGTTGCACCGGGACGGAGGTCGAAGTGGATCGGTGCCGCGGGCGCAGCGTGCACGTCGATCTCGACGAGTGCCACGCCTCTCGGACCCGACGCGAGCATGCCGTAGCGGCCGGGGAAGAGGCGCAGCGGGTATGTCTTGTGGCTCTCGTTGCTCACGCAGGAGTCATGCGGCATGCGACCCGCGGGCAGGGCGTCGAGACAGTTGAACCGCACACTGCCCTTGCCGCCGAAGTCGTCCAGGGCGAGTTCGACCGCGACACCCGGCAACATGATCACATCGCCGAGGTCGAGGTCGGCGCCGGGCGCGACGTCGACCTGAACGGACGCCGCACACAGATCCTTGTGCCAGACGCTCAGATCCAAGCGCCCGGGTATCACGTGCTGCAGCGTGATGCGACCCTCGGCATCGGTCTCCGTGCCCGCGCTGCCTGTCTGCGCATCGGTGAGCGCCACCCGGGCCCCAGCGACCGGCGTCACGTCAAGGCCGCGGCGCAAGCGGGCAAGCGAGCGGGGACGCGAACGGCCGCGTCGATGGAGCGCACGAGACGAGAGGTTTCCGTGGCCACCCGGCTACGCTGCCAACGTGTCGCCTGCACTGCGAGGTCCCTTGTGTGTCGCCGCCGCCGTGACCCTGGTGCTGACGATCGTGCGCCTGGTCGGCGAGCTGTGCTCGGGCAACGAATGGTTGTTCGGTCGACAGGCCGGTGGTGGCGGTTCGCTGCTCGGCATCGGCTGGCTGATTCCCGTGGTCGGCTTCTGGTTCGGCCGACGCCTGGCGCGGGCGGGGCAGGTCCCCGCTGACTCCAGGGCAGCATGGCGCCGCCTCACGGTGGCCCTGGTCGCGACCGTTGCGATCCTGATGCTGGCCAGGAATGTGCTGGGCGTCAGCTTCCCCACGTTCGCCTTCGTGTCGCTCGCCCTGCCGGCGGTCACGATCGCGGCGTGGCGCAGCTGGCCCGCGCTCGCCCGCCTCCTGTTGATGTACGCGCTGCTGGCGCGGTTGCCGATCCTCGTCATCACCGCGTGCGCCATCGCCGGCAATTGGGGCACGCACTACGAGCGGCTGGCGCCCGGCTCCCCCGAGATGCCCGACCTCGCTCGCGGTCTCGTGCTCGGCGCGTCGCAGCTCTGCATCTGGCTGCCGTTGACGATCCAGTGCGGCACGTTCGCCGGTCTGCTGGCGGCGCGGGCCTACAAGCCGACCTGCGCCTGACCGGTCGCGCGGAAGCCAGCCGGTGACGATCGCGGCCGACTGTCACCCCGTGGACCGGCCGGGCACCGGAAATCCATGTGCGCCCCCCGCCCGCCGAAGAACGCGGCGCCTACCATGGCGGCGCGATGAGCGAGAGCCTGACCAGCGAGGACCTGCTGTTCGAGTACCTGCACGCCGTCGAGAGTGGCGCGGCCGACGGCGACGAACTGCTCGAGCAGCTCTGCGAGGAGCACCCCCACGCCGCCGCCGCGTTGCGCGCCGGCGTCGCCACGCTCGTCGAGCAGGGCCTGCTGGGAGGCGCTGTGGTGTCGGGGCGCCCCACCACCGTCGCCGGCATGCGCATCGAACGCACGCTCGGCACCGGCGCCATGGGCATCGTCTACCTCGCGCACGAGGACTCGACCGGGCAACCCGTGGCGCTCAAACTGATCCGCCGCGGCAAGCTGATCGGCGGCGGACTCGCGCGCTTCGAGCGCGAGGTGGAGATCGCGCGCAAGCTCGACCACCCCGGCATCGCGGCGCTGCGCGGCGCCGGCGTCGAACACACGCAGCCGTATTGCGCGTTCGACTTCGTGCCCGGCGTGAGCCTCGACGTGCTGCTGCAACGGCTCGCGACGCGCCGGCCCGAAGAGCTCTCGCACGTCGACCTGGACCCACGTGCACCACGCGACGCGAGGCCCGACAGCACCGACCCCGGCAGCTGGCCGCGCCGCTGCGCACTGCTCGTCGCCGAGGTCGCCGATGCGCTCGAACACGCCCACTCGCGCGGCGTGCGGCACCGCGACATCAAACCGTCCAACATCATGCTGCACGAGCGCGGGCACGCCGTGCTCGTCGACTTCGGCCTCGGTGCGATCGAGGGCGCCGAGACGCTGACGCGCAGCGGCACGCAGCTCGGTTCGCTGCTGTACATGGCGCCCGAGCAGGCGCTCGGCGAGCGCGGCTCGATCGACGAGCGTTCGGACGTCTACTCGCTCGGGGTCACGCTGTACGAGCTGCTGACGCTGCGCCCGCCGTACCGCGGCGAGGATGCGGCCTCGACGCTGGCCCTCGTGCTGGCCGGTCGCGCACTGCCGCCGCGCCAGCGCAACCCGACGATCCCGCCGGCACTCGAGACGATCTGCCTGCGTGCGATGGAGCGCCAGAGCCGCTATCGCTTCCCCACCGCCGCGGCGTTCGCGCGCGACCTGCGCCGGTTCGCCGAGGGGCGCTCGATCGAGAGCCGCCCGCCCGGGCTGCTGCGCCGCGGCCGCGAGTGGGCCGCGCTGCGACCCGCACTGGCCACGGGCCTCGCCGTCGGCGTGTCGCTCGTCGTGGCAGCTCCGCTCGTCTTCGCGTGGTCCGAGAACCGGCTCGCACGACGGACCCGCGTGCTCAACGAGGAACTCGCAACGAGCCTCGCCAAGAGCCAGGAGCTCAACACGCGGCTCGAGGAAGCGCTCGCGCAGTCGAAGTCGGATGCGGCGAGAGCGGACCGCAACTACGGCTACGCCCGGGAAGCGATCGTCGAGATCGTCGGCAAGGTGGCCAACCGCAGCCTCGCGCGCACGCCGCAGATGGACCGCGTGCGCGACCAGATCCTGACGTCCTCGCGCGCGCTCTACACCGAGCTCGAGAAGGAACGGGCGCACGACGAACAGATCCTGCGCGACGTCGCCTTCCTGGCGCGCGCGCACGCCGAGATCCTGTTCGGCATGGGCGACGATTCACGCGCCATGGCGGCCGTCGCGGCGCACGAAACCGCCGTCGCACACCTCGAGGCGATGGGGTTGCCGCGCCAGGGCCTGCTGTTCGAGCGCGCGCAAGTCGCGCAGATCACGGGTGCGGCGCAGCTCAACGCGCTCCAGGACGAGCAGGTGGTCGCGAGCTCCGGGCGCGCGATCGAGCTGTGCGACGAGCTGCTCGCCGCGGAGCCCGACGACGTTCCCGGCCTGCGACTGTCGGCGTCGGCGCACCTGACGATGGCCAAGGCGCTGGCCGCGCTCGATCGCAACGAGCAGGCCGACGAGTCGTCGAACCTGGCGATGTCGCGCATCGAGAAGGCGGTCTCGCTCGCGGCCGGCGATCCCGAGAACCAGTTCGTGCGCGCCGGCGTGCTCTCGGGCATTGCGGAGGTCGGCGTGCAGACGCGGCTCAGGGACGACGTGCTCGAGCTGTCGCGCAACGCGCTCGCGGCCGCGGAGCTCGCCGTGCGCGCGGATCCCGGCGATCCCCGCTATGCGGCGCAACGCGCGGCGAGCCGACTCGGTTTGCTGCAGATGCTGATGGGCCAGGGTGGCGATGCCAACGAAACGCTGGCCCAACTCGAACGCTGCCGCGCCGAGTACGGCGAACTCGTCGCACGGTTTCCCAACCGCGAGGACTACTGGAACGAGCGCTCGACCGTCGAGGCGTGTGCGGCGCAGTGGATGCGCGAGACCGGCGACGCGCGCGGCGCGATGCAGAGCGAACGGCGCCGCGTGGACCTGCAGGTGCAACACCACCTCGCGCAACCCGACGAGGACGGCCTGCGCCGCAAGGCGATCGTCGCGCTGATGGCCGGCGCGTTCAACGCGGTGTCGCTGTTCGACCAGGTGCCGAGCGCGGCGCGCGAGTGCCTCGACTACTGCGACCGCGCCTGTGCGCTCGCGGGCAAGGACTTCGAGGGCCAGGGCTCCGACCACACGATGCGCAGCCTCAAGGTCGTCGTCGAGAGCCTCGCCGCGCGCGCCAGCGGCCTGCTGCGCGACCAGGGCATCTGGGCGCACCTGCAGGCGATGGAGCAGTGCCTGCCGATGACGTACACCGAGGCGACGATGGCGACCGCCGCCTACCTCGGCGCCGTCGAGTACCTGCACGCGACCGCGGGCGAGGAGACGATGGACCGGGATCGGCTGACCGCGGTGCGCGGGCGCCTCGTCGAACACCTGCGTATGGTCGTCGACAGCAAGGCGATGTCGTACGCGGAGATCGCCGCGCTGCCCGGCACCTCGCTGATGGCCGGCGATGCCGAGTACGACGCGCTCATGGAGAGGTTCCGCGCCCAGTGAGCAGCCGGCCCTCGCGACCCAAGGCGGGCCCGGTATCCTGCCGAGGCACGAGCAACCTCGTTCGCCGAGCTTCCCATGCAGCGCCTCACACTGGCTCTCCTCTCGTTGGTGTCGGCTGGATGCGGCGGGGACCCGGGCGCGGCCTCGCCGGCCGTGCGCCACATCGCGGGCGGCAAGGCGGTGCAGTTCCAGGGCGTCACCTTCGACATCCCGTCGAACTGGAGTTCGCAGGCGGGGCAGGGCGGCATGCTGTTGACGCCCGAGGGGGCGAACCCGAGCGGCATGGTCGAGGAGATGTACCTGCTCGGCGGCGACCCGGCCGTGCGTTCGTTCGCCGGTGACGACGCCGAACGATCGATCCAGCAGTCGGTCGAGCAGATCCAACCGGGCGCGTCGAAGACGAGCGGCCCCGAGCCGGCGAAGTTCGGCGCGCTCGACGGCCGCAAGTGGACCTGGTCGGCGACGTCGCAGGACGGCAGGCAGGTCGAGGTCCGCGTCTTCGCGTTCCTCGGCAACCAGGGCTGTGCGCTGTTCGCGCTCGGCTACCCCGACGTGCTCGCGCGCCGCGCGCACGACGTCGACGCGATGCTCGCCTCGCTCGCGAAGACCGCGCCCGCGGCGGCCCGCGGCGGTGGCGGCGTCGCGGAGGAACTCGTCGGCCAGTGGATCTGGATGAGCAACTTCAGCGCCAACAATGGCGGCGGCTCGCAGACCAACACGTGGATCATGCTGCAGGCCGATGGTCGCTACCAATGGCACCACGACAGCGTCAGCACCAACCCCAACGGCGCCGCGTGGGGTTCGCAGGACGAGACGGGATCGTGGTCGGCGGCCGGCGACTCGATCACGTTCCGTCCCGACCGCGGCGAACCCTACACGCAGGGGCTCGAGAAACGAAACCACCCGAAGAACGTCAACGACCCGATGATCGTGCTCGACGGCAAGGCCTACGTGACCGCGACGAACCGGCGGCCATGGTGAGCGCGGCAGCCGCGCCGGGAGAATCACTCGCCCGACCGCGTGCATGCCAATACCGTCTCACGGTCGGACTTCGTCGTGCCGTTCCTGGCATGATGCGCGGCTGACGATCGCGCGGGCGTTCGCCACACGTTCCACCTGGCAGACACGGACATGGACAGCTTCGAGCTCAAGCCCCTCACCCACGCCGGCGTGCCCGGCGCCATCGACAAGGCCAAGCAGTACCGCCTGCTCAACGAGCCGGGCAACGCCGAGAGCATCTGCCGCGACATCCTGCTCGTGGAACCGCAGCACAAGGAAGGCACCGTGCTGCTGATCCTGTCGCTGACCGACCGGTTCGACCGCGGCATGGCGGGCCGCTACGAGGAGGCCTACCAGCTCGCGCAGTCGCTGCCCGACGTCTACGAGCGTGCGTACTTCACGGGCATCGTCTACGAACGCCGCGCCAAGGCGCACCTGCACTCGCACGCACCACAGAGCGGACTGATCGCCTACGACTGGCTGCGCCGCGCGATGGTGCAGTTCGAAGAGGCGGAGCGGCTGCGGCCTGCTGGCGACGACCAGGCGATCCTGCGCTGGAACGGCTGCGTGCGGCGGCTGCGCGCGCATCCGGAGCTGCGGCCGGCGGGCGAGGAGACCGGCGTGCCGCCGCTGTTGGGCGACTGAGGCTGGGCCCTGCTGCGTAGCCGGCGCGCGGCCGGCTGTGGTAAGGTCTGGCTCCGATGCTCCGGCCTCAAGCGATCCACAGCTACGACTACGTCAACCACCCCTACGAGCAGGTGCGCGGCGCGCTGTCCCGCGACGCGCTGGCCGTGTTCCGTGCGGCCACCAAGGCGGCCTCGTCGCGCGCACACGACGTGGCCTCGGCCCTGCGCATCCAGGTCGCCGGCGTCGAGATCCAGAAGGACATCGTCATCGCGGTGAAGCGCACCGAAGAGGCTCGCAGCCCCGCGCTCGACACGATGGTGACGCAGATCGATCTCGAATGGGAAGCCGCGAAGACGCCGCGCCTGTTCCCGCTCATGCGCGCCCAGCTCAAGGTCTACGCGCTCACGGCCAGCGAGACGCAGCTCGACCTCGAAGGGCACTACGAGCCGCCGCTCGGCGCCGTCGGCAAGGTCATCGATGCGATGCTGGGACGGCGCATCGCCGAGGCCTCCGTGCACCAGTTCCTGACCGACGTCGCCGAGTACCTGCGCCGCGCGCTGCCGTCGAAGAAGTGACCGGCGCTCGCGGCCCTCGAGCAGCTATGCTCCAGGCCCGTCCGCCATGCCCACCACGGAAGCACCGCACACCGACGTCCTCGTGCTGGGCGGCGGCTTCGCCGGCACGCGCTGCGCGCAGCGACTCGAACGACTGCTGCCGCCGGATCGCACGATCACTCTGCTCAGCAGCGAGAACTACTTCGTGTTCCAGCCGCTGCTGCCCGAGGTAGTCGGCGCCAGCCTCGACCCGGGGCACGTCATCAGCCCGTTGCGCCACCTGCTGCGGCGCACGCGCGTCGTGCGCGGCGAGGTCTGCCAGATCAATCTGGCCCCGAGCAGGACCGGCAGCGCCGGCTCGGTGACGGTGCGCGCCGAGGGCGTCGACGAATCGGTCGGGTTCACGGCCGAGCACATCGTGCTGGCGCTCGGATCGGTCGTCGACGTGAGCCGCATCCCCGGCATGGCCGAGCAGTCGCTGATGATGAAGAACGTCGCCGATGCGCTGGCCCTGCGGCACGCGATCATCCGGCGCCTCGAGTGCGCCGTGCTCGAACCAGAAGCCAAGGACCGGCAGGCGCTGCTGACCTTCGTCGTCGTCGGCGGTGGCTTCTCGGGCGTCGAGACGGCCGCCGAGATGCACGACCTCGTGCACGGCGCGATGCGGTTCTTCCCGACCCTGGTCTCCGAGACCAAGCGGGTCATCTGCGTGCACTCGCGCGACCACATCCTGCCCGAACTGCCGACGCGGCTCGGCGACTGGGCGCTGCGCCTGCTGAAGAAGCGCGGGGTCGAATTCCGCCTCGGCGAGCGCACGCGCGCCGCGTCGCGCGAGGGCATCTACCTCGCCAACGGCGAGCTGATCCCGACGCGCACGATCGTCTGCACGGTCGGCAACGCACCCAACCCGATCCTCAAGGACCTCGGCGCGACGGTCGAGGGCCGGTTGCAGGCCGACGAACACCTGCACCTGCAGGGCCGCGACGACGTCTGGGTGCTCGGCGACTGCGCGCTCGTGCCCGACGGCCACGGCGGCACCGCGCCGCCGACCGCCCAGTTCGCCACGCGGCAGGGCGACGTCGCGGCGCGCAACATCGCGGCGACGTTGCGGCACGAACCGCTGCAGACCTTCAGGCACAAGAGCCTGGGCCAGCTCGCGACGCTCGGCCACCTGAACGCCGTCGCCGCGCTCGGCCGGCTGCGCATCTCGGGCTTCCTGGCCTGGTGGCTGTGGCGCACGATCTACCTGCTCAAGCTGCCGCGTTTCGACCGCAAGCTGCGCGTCGTCATCGACTGGACGCTGAACCTGTTCTTCCCGCGCGACCTCAACGCGCTCGACGTCGCCCCGACGCACGGACACGCGACGATCCATCTCGAGGCGGGCGAGACGCTGTTCCGTCAGGGCGATCCGAGCGCGGCGTTCTACGTCGTCGATTCGGGCCGCATCGAACTCACGCGCTGCGACGAGGCGGGCTGCGTCAAGGCGAACGACCTGCTCGGCCCCGGCGACCACTTCGGCGAGGGTTCGCTGCTGCGCGACGGCGTGCGGCACACCACCGCCGTCGCCGTGGAGCCGACCACGGTGTTGTCGTTCCCCGCCCTCGAGTTCAAGACGCTGACGAAGAGTTTCCTCGGCCTGCGGCGGCTGCTCGAATCGACGTCGCGCCGCTTCCAGCCCGCCGCCAGCATCATCCCGGCCTGGGTGCCCGAGGCGCGCCTGCAGCTCGCCGTGAGCGAGGTGATGAGCAGCCCCGTGGTGACGATGTCGGAGCAGGCGACGCTCGAGCAGTGCCTGACGCAGTTCGTCGCGCGCAAGTTCAACTGCTTCCCGCTCGTCGACGCGACGGGCCGGCTCGTGAGCCTGGTCACCAGCACGGACCTGTTCGCCGCGCTGCGGCGCGACGTCGACCTGCAGCAGCCGCTGCAGGCCATCGCCACGGCCAACGTGCAATGCCTCGCGGCGACCGACACCGTCGAGCGCGCGGTCGAGATCATGCGGCGCCGCAACGTCAAACACGTCGTCGTGACCGATGCGGACCGCGCGGTCGTGGGCCTCGTGTCGATGAAGGACATCCTGGCGCTGATCCTCGAGGCCTCGCCGAAGGTCGCGGCGAGGCGCGGCTGAGCCGCTCCCGGGAGCCGGGATCCGACGTTCTGCGGCCCTGACCGCAACCGCTGGCGATTCCGCGGCACATAGCAGGCATGGAATCCTGCGGAACCACTCTGGACCTCTGCGCGGGGGTGCTGCGCGTGTGCCATTGGCCGAGCGCGCTGCGGCCGCCGTTCGGTCTCGTGCCCGCCGGCGCCGAACTGCGGGGCCCGGCCCGGCTGCGTGCGGCCGTGCGTCGCACGCTGCAGCAGTCGGGCGCGGCTTTCGACGACCGCGTGACCCCGCCGCCCTTGGCGCCCGAGACGGTGCCCCGGCCGCCGCAACCGGCTCCCACCGTGCTGCACGCCTGGCTCGCGAACGATCGCCGTGGCATCGCGTGCGGCCTGCCCGAGACGACGCGGCTCGACCTCGTGATGGCCGCCGTGCACACGACGCGGCAGCAAGCACTCGTCGTCGTGCGCGACAGCGGCGCCGAGAGCATGTGGCTCCGGGTGTTCGGCTCGCACGGCGTGCGTCGCGGCGGCGAGGAAGTCTGCGCCGTCGCGACCGCGGCCGACGCCGCGCGCACGATGCACTGGCGCGCGCGCCGGCACGACCTGCTCGTGGTCGACCGGCCCGAGCAGATGCCGCACACGACGCTCGAGGCCGTGCTCGACGGCAGCGCCGCGTCGTCGCGGCTCGGCTTCGTCGACCGGCCCGATGCGCGCCTGCTGCTGCGTTGGGCAGCGGGACTCGGACCCGTCGTGGGGGTGGCACACGCGGGCCCCGGCCCCCACCGGCTCGAACTCGTGCTGCCGCTGCCGGCGCACGACCGCATCACCTACGACGCGGCGTGGCACACCTTCCTCGGCGCATTCGACGCGTTCGCCGCGACGCGGCCGCAGGCCGGTTTCGGCACGTTCGTGCAACAGGCGCGCCGCGACGAGAGGCAACGCCCGGCGCTGCTGGCGTGGCACCGGGCCCTGCACGTGGCCTCTTGGAACGAGGCCAAGGCCGCCGCGACGGCCGAGCTGCTGCAGCGCCACCGGCAGCAACGGGTGCTGGTCTTCACGCCGAGTCGCGAGAGCGCCTACCAACTCGCCTGCACGCACCTCATCGCGCCGGTCACGGCCGAGCTGCCGCGGCGGGAACGGCAGCAGGCACTCGCCGCGTTCTGCGCCGGTCGCCTGCGTGCGCTCGTGGGCCCGCGCCTGCTCGACCTCGGCGTGCCCGAAGGCACGGCCGACGTCGGCGTGCTCGTCGGCGGCGGCTACGGCCGCAACCAACACGACGCGCGCTGCCGGCGCGTCGGCCGATCCGGCCTCGTCTACCAACTGGTTGCCCTCGACACCGTGGAGGTGGGACGTGCGCACCGATTCGGTCGGTCCGCTGCCGGCGCGACTGCTGTCGCCGACCCTGGCAGACGGTGAACTCGTGCCGGCGTGGTTCTCGGACCGCGACCGGCCGTGGCTGCGCGACCTGCTGCACGAGACCGAAGCCGCAGCGGGGCGACCGTTCGCCGAACTCGGGCGGCGTTGGCGCGCCAGCGATCCGGACCCGCGGGCCGGTCGCCGGCTCGCGGTCGCCCGCCACGTGGCCCGCGCGCTGCTGCTCGCAGCGGCGCGGCCGCCGCGTCTGGCGGCGATCCGGCAGCAGCTGTTCGCGGCTGCGGCGAGCGGCCTCGCGCGCGACGAGGCGCTGCGCGAGGTCGCCGCGGCGCACGGCTGCACGCCGGACGCACTCGCGTCCGATCTGTTCGCCGACCTGCCGCACGCACGCCGCATCGTCTGGCCCGACCCACCTCCCGAACCGTCGCGATTCACGCTGCTCGCCAACCGCGCCATCGCGCAGGGTGTGCTCGTGCACGCCAACGACGCCACGCTGCAGCTGATCGGCGCCTCGCGCGCGCTGCTGCGCACGGCGTGGCTGCACGGCGCCGGCCTGTCGGTCGATCGCGTGACCGCCGAAGGCGTGCACCTGCGATGGAGCCGCGCCGCCGGCTGCCGGCGACGCGCTCGCTCGCTGGCCGCGCTCGTGCCGCTGCTGCCGTGGACGCGACGGCACGTGCTGCGCGCCCGCTGCGCCGTGAACGGCCTCGACGGCACGCTCGTGCTCACGACCGGCGATGCGATCCTACCCGGTCCCGAACCCAGGCCCTACGACAGCGAGCTCGAGCGCTGCTTCGCGCGCGACTTCGCCGCCGCGGCACCGGGCTTCGAGCTGCTGCGCGAGCCGACGCCGCTCGCCACGGGCGACCACCTGGCCTTCCCCGACTTCGAACTGCGCTGCCGCAGCAGCGGCCGCCGCTGGCTGCTCGAGATCGCCGGCCTGCGCGACCGCAGCGTGTTGCCGGGCAAGCTCGCGCTGCTGGATCGCGAACCCGACTACCTGCTGTGTGTGCCCCGGCAGCTCGTGCCCGCCGGTCTGGTCGATCACCCGCGCGTCGTCGGCTTCGGCCGGCGCGTCACGGTCGCCGCCGTGCTCGATCGCATCGCGGCTCAGCGACGCATCGGCGGACCTCGGGCCGGTCGACGCTGAGCTCCCGGTCAGATCCACCGGCGGCGCCGGAACCAGAGCAGCATGGCGGCCGCGATCACGAGCATGATCGCCATCACGGCCGGATAGCCCCACCAGACCTGCAGCTCCGGCATCCACTTGAAGTTCATGCCGTAGACGCCGACGACGAACGACAACGGGATGAAGATCGTGGCGATGATCGTCAGCACCTTCATCACCTCGTTGAGCCGGTGGTTGACCGACGACAGGTGCAGGTCGAGCAGGCTGCTGCTCATCTCGCGGTGGTTCTCGAGCAGATCGAGCAGCTGCACCACGTGGTCCTGCACGTCGCGCAGGTACGGCCGCACCTCCGTCGAGAAGTGCTTCGTCTCGCCGCGCGCCAGGCTGCTCGTCACCTCGCGCAATGGCCACAGGGCGCGCCGCAGCGACAGGATGCAACGCCGCGCCGCGTGCAGGTCCGCCATCACCTCGCGCGCCTCGCCGCCGCCGAGCACCGCGTCCTCGACGCGCTGCAGCCAATCGCCGACGTCCTCGAGCACGGGAAAGAACGCGTCGACGACCGCATCGAACAGCGCGTAGGCGAGGTAGTCGCTGCCGCGCTTGCGCATCTGCCCCGCGGGGTCCCTGGCGCGCTGGCGCACCAGGCCGAAGCAGTCGCCGGGTCGTTCCTGGAACGTGAGCACGAAGCCCGGGCCGATGAACATGGCGAACTGCTCGGTCTCGTGCGTGTTGGCGTGGTCGACCATGCGCACGACGAGGAACTCGTGGCCGCCGTAGTCTTCGACCTTGGCGCGCTGCTGCAGGCTGACGACGTCCGCGAGCGCGAGCTGATGCAGCCCGAACATGTCGCCGATGCGGCGCAGCAGGTCCAGATCACCGAGGCCCGAGACGTCGATCCACACGACCGGGAACTGCGCGCGCAGCTCGCCGATCCTGGTGGCGTCGATCGGGCTCTGCTCGAACATGCCGCTGGGGCCGAAGGCGAGCGCCGACATCACCGACGGACGTGCTTCGGGATCCGCCTGCAGCAGCCCCGGTGACGCGCCGATCGGCGTGCGACGGCGACGGCGCCGCGAGCGATGGCCAGAACCGAAGGGGAGGTTCATGACCCCAACTTGGACCCTGGCGAAGTGCAACTTGCCAGCGTCGATCCGTCTTGGCTACGCAAAGCTCTGCAGCACCGCTGCCGCGAGCGGCGCGGCGGCACGTTCGACCTTCGCCGCCTCGGGGATCATCTCCTCGAACGGCTTGAACTCGGCGAGCAACAGGTCGCGCCGCAGCTCGAGGCACAGCGTGCGGTCCGGGTATCGCACCGCGTACTCGTGTGCCATCGTCATCGGATGCAGGCTGTACGTGCCGTTGCGATGCGTGTCGTAGCCGGCGGCCCGATACTCGTGTTCGGCGCGCTGCGCGAGCCGCACCGCGGCCAGCTCGCGCCCGTCCGGGTCGTGCGTGATCAGATCGACGGCCGGACGCAGCAACCAGGTGCCGATCCGGTTCGCAGCATAGGCATCGCGCAGGCTCGCGACGACGTGCTCGTCGACGGGGACGTCGATGCTGCGCGGCGCGTAGGTGTGCACGAAGAGCGCCGATCCACCGCGGTCGCAAGCGCTCGCCACGGCGGCAGCCACGACCTCGCGGTAGGCGAAGTAGCGATCGAGCAGCAGGTCGCGGTCGGCGGGCTCCCGGATCCACGGCGGCAGACCCGGCGTCAACTCGCCGGCGCCAGACCCAGCGGCGGGCGTCGAACGGTCGATGCGGCGGTTGCAGTCGACGAACGTGCGCGGCAGCAGGCACCGCACGACGAGCGCCGTGCGCCGCGGTTGGCTGTGCACGACGCGCGCAGCGACGGCGCGCGCCACCTCGGGAGCGCCGACGTCGGTGTTGACGAAGAAGAAGTCGCGCAGATCGGGCGCGTACCGATCTCGCAGCTGGGCTCGCAGCTCGTCGAAGTGCACGGCCCGCGTCGCACCGTGGGCCACCTCGAGGACCAGGTCCGGCGGTGCCGCCGCGGCGGCACCGGCACCACGCAGGTACGACACCTCACAGACTCCGGCGCGAGACCGAATCGGCTCCGACATGTGCTCAGGCCATAGCGAACCGGCGAGCCGGCGCAAGGGTGGCAGTTGCCCACCGCCGCCGTGCGCACCAGGGCGTAGCCGATCGCACGCTCGGCCCCCACTTCACCTGGGGCGCAGCAGCAACGGCGTGTCGTTCGCCTCGAGCACGAAGTCGGGCGTCACCTCGTGCGCCCAGGACAGGCACAGGGTCTGGGTCAGACCCGACACGGGCACGAACGGGATGTCGAGCCGCCCCTGGGCATCGGTCGTGAGCGCCGACCAGTCGCCGCTGGTCTGGGCCTGCACCCGCAGGCCCTGCTCCATCGACAGCACCGGGTCGCCCGTGCCACGCGTCTTGGTGCCGCGCCACCAGATGCGCGCGCCGGCCACGGGTTGTCCTTCGCGATCGCGCAGTTCGAGACGCATGACCGCCAGCGGCTGCATCGACAGCGCGACCGTACGTTCGCCCGACGTCAGGTCGACCGACTGCGCGACCCATCCCAGGCTCGACGCCGCGAGCACGACCCACTTGCCGAGCGCGAGGCGCATCGTCGCGGCGCCGCGCGCATCGAGAGGAAACCGCACGAGCGAGTCGCGCAGCAGCACGCCGCCGAGCTCCGCCGGGGCCAGGAACGCCACGACGCCGCGCGCGGGACCGCCCCCGGGTTCGGTGACGACGAGCGTGAGAGCCGCCGCACCGTCGTCGAGGTTCGCACTGCGCATCGGCTCGCGCAGCTGGACCTCGACCGGCAGCTCCCGGCCCCGCATCGCGGGGAAGATCGGCAGCAGGCGCGCGCTGCCTCTCGGTGGCACGAACGTCAATCGGCACGAGTGCAGTTCGGCCGGCAGCTCCGTGAACGCGAACCGCCCATCGGCGCCGACCTCGGTCACGAAGGCGCGCGCATCGTGGGTGAAGCTCTCGCTCTCGCGGAACAACGTGGCGACGGCGGCCAGGTGCACGAGCGTGCCCGCCGGCACCGCGCGACACACGCCGCGCAGCGGTTCGACGTGCGGGCACGTGAACAGCAGCTCCTCGGCCTGGCGCGTCCGCGACGTGCGGTCGGGCCCGATGAGGGTGCGGTCCTTGATGCCGCCGGCGACACGCGGTTGTCCCGGTACGCCGGCCAGCAGCAGCAGGTCGCCGTGCCATCGATCGCGCAGCGGGTCGGCGTCGTAGGGCACGCGCACGGTCGCCCGCCCCTGTGCATCGACGACGCCCAGATCGCGACATCGATCCTCGGCGACGCCACCGAGACCGTCCAGACGCCAGGGCAACCGGCGCGTCACGCGATGCTGCACCAGAGCACCCGGCAGCGGCTCGCCGTGCTCGTCGACCACACGCACGCGCAGTGGCTGCGGCGGGGGGATGACGAACCGGCCGCCGTCGCTCGTCGCACTGAACAACGGTTCGCCGTCGCGTGTGCGCGCCTCGATCGTCGTCGCCGGCCCCGGCGGCACGACGAGCGCGCCGTCGGCATCGGCGAGCAGCTCCACCTCGATGCCCGGCAGCGCACTCAGCGAGAAGAAGCGCAGCGGACCGAGCCCGGCCCAGGCCTCGGCACCGTCGACGCGAACGCGTTCGGGTGCGCTTTCGGTGTCGCAGCGCAGGTCGACCTGGGCGCCGGCGCCGAAGTACCCGTGCACCGCGGAGGTCCGCGCGCCGTGCTGCCCATCGGCGGCGAGCACCGCCCACGCGACGTAGCACAGCCCGGCCTGCAGCTTCGGCACGGCCCGACCGCGCGCGTCACTCTGCACGTGCTGCACGTCGCTGGGACCCGCCACCGCACCGAGGTGGGGCAGGCAGCCGGCGAGCGTGATCGCCGCCGCCACTGCGGGCTCCCCTGCGGCATCGAACACGCGCACGAACGCGGGTCGCCGCTCGACCCCTTCCGGCGCCTGCGCGCGCGGCTCGGGCGACGAACTCCCGACCGCGAGCAGGACGGCGAGCACGGGCGTCGGCCACGGCGATGGCATGCGGTCAGTATGCCCGGCCCGCAGCGACAGCCCAAACCAACCGTCGCCGTTCGCCCCGAGCTACAGCCCCGAACTGCGACATGCCGATGTTCGCGACATGCGATCCCGAGCCTGGTCGATCACCGTCGTGTCGTGCCTGCTGTCGGGTTGCGCCGAGCACACCGGCGCGGCCGAAGCCGTGCAGGTGTTCGGCGCGTTCCAGCGCGCGCTGCAGCATCACGACGAGACGGCGTGCCGCAACCTGCTGACCCTCGAGTCGGCCGCGGCGCTCGCGTCGATGCCATGGGATCGCGTGCAGGAGCGACCGCCGCTCGTCGTGCTCGGCGCCGAGCGCCTCGACGGCGAATACCGTGTTCGCGTGCGGGACCCCGATGCCGGCGGCAGGGTCGGCGAGTTCGTCGTGGTGCGCGAGTACGGACGTCTGGTGGTCGACCTCGTCGCGACCGCCGGTCTGCAATGCGAGGTCGTCGAGGCCGCGGGGGCGCGCGAAGAGGTCGTGCCGCGCGAACTCACGCCGGCCGACTACGATCGCATCCGCGAACACGAGCTGGCGCAGCCGCCGCGCTGAGCGCAGGCGGGGCGGGAACCGGCGACCCCCCGGTCGCGGCGCTCGCGGCGCCGGCAGCGGAAACTCCTGCCGCCGGTCTCGTAGCATGCGCTACCCTTTCGGCCCAAGCCAATGACCGAACCACTGAAGACCCTGATCCTCGGCTCAGGTCCCGCGGGCTACACCGCCGCGATCTACGCCGCTCGCGCCAACCTCGAGCCCGTGCTGCTCGCCGGCCGCCAACCCGGCGGCCAGCTGACGATCACGAGCGACGTCGAGAACTACCCCGGTTTCCCGAAGGGTGTCATGGGCCCCGAGATGATGGAGATGTTCAAGGAACAGGCCGTGCGCTTCGGCACCGTCGTGCACGACGAGGTCGGCACGGCCGTCGACCTCGGCAAGCGCCCGTTCAAGATCACGAGCGACTCGGGCAAGGTCTTCGAGACACAGACGCTGATCATCTCGACGGGGGCGAGCGCGCAGTATCTCGGTCTGCCCAACGAGACGGCGCTGCAGGGCCGCGGCGTGTCGGCCTGTGCGACGTGCGACGGCTTCTTCTTCAAGAACAAGGTCGTCTACGTCGTCGGCGGCGGCGACTCGGCGTGCGAGGAAGCGAACTTCCTGACCAAGTACGCGAGCAAGGTGAACATGGTCGTACGCCGCGACGCGCTGCGGGCGTCGAAGATCATGCAGAAGCGCGCCCTCGAGAACCCGAAGATCGAGGTGCTCTGGGAACAGAACGTCACCGACGTGCTCGACGCCGAGAAGGGCAAGGTCACGGGCCTCGAGCTGACGCACACGAACACCGGCGACAAGCGGCAGGTGCCGGCCGACGGCCTCTTCCTCGCGATCGGCCACGTGCCCAACACCGAGCTGTTCAAGGGACTGCTCGACATGGACGCGAAGGGCTACATCAAGACCGTGCCCGGCAAGACCCAGACCAACATCCCCGGCGTCTTCGCTTCGGGCGATTGCCAGGACAGCTACTACCGGCAGGCCGTGACGGCCGCCGGCTCGGGTTGCATGGCGGCGATCGAAGCCGAACGGTGGCTCGAGTCGCAGCACGACTGACCCGCGCGCTGGCGCTCGATCATCCGCCCGTCACGGCAGCCGCCGCGGTCGCCTTGGCGAGGAACAGCACGGCGAAGCACGTGCTGTCGAGCAACAGCGTGCCCGACTGCTCGGCGCGGAACGAACCGTTCGACTGCTGCTGCGACAGCAGCTGGAGCGCGCCTTCGTAGTACCAGTCGCGATCCTGCAGCCACGCGACGCCGGCCAGTTCGCACGAGCGCTCGAGGCCGTAGAGCCAGTAGTACCAGTGCCGGTCCGCGCGTTCGGCGAAGCCCGGGTTGATGCGCACCGAGAACTCGCTGGCCAGCCAGGCGAACGCGTCGCGCACCGCCGCGTCGATCTGCTGCTGCAACGCCCGATCCTCGCACCCCGTCGCCGCCATGCCGGCGCGCGCCAACAACAGCCCGCTGATGCCCGCGCTCGTCATCGAACCGAACGGCGGCTCTTCGGCCTCCTGGTAGGCGAAGCCGCGCGGCTCGGCGCGCAGCTGCGGCACGCGCGGCACCTGGTCCGTGCCCTCGACCTCGCGCAGCTGTGCGTGGCTCGCGAGCCGCAGCGACAGGCTGCCGTGCTCGGGGCCCTGCACGGCGAGCAGATGCCGCGCGGCGGCCGCGAACACGCCGGCCGGCAGTTCGAGGCCGCAGCGCTGTGCGGACCACAGCCCGAGCAGACCGTACTGCTGCAGCGAGGTGTCGTAGCGGGGCCCGGCGGTGTAGTTGAAGCGCAGCAGGGTCGCCGCGTCGGCGCGCGGGTCGACGTTGCCGAGCAGCTGCTTCACCCACTTGGTGGCCGCCTTGCGGTCGCGTTCGTCGAGCGCCTTCCCCGGCGCCAGCGGCAGCCCGTTGCGCACGCGCTCGGCCTCGCCCGGCGGGGCGTGGCGGGCCGCCAGCGCCATCAACGCCGTCCCGAGCGAGTAGGTGTCCTCGAGGCGCCGGCGGCGCAGGTCGTCGAAGCCTCGCGCGACCACGGGATCGTCGGCCGCACAGTGCCCGTGCACGAGGGTCAGCAGACCGAGCGCCAGGCGGCCGCTGCCGTAGTTGCGGTCGTCCCCGCCGCTGTCGACGAGGAACGACTTCTTCTCGTCGATGGCGTCGCGCACGAAGCCGACGCCGGCCGCGATCGCCGCGGCGACGCGCTTCCGGAAGTCGAAGTCCTGGTTCTCGCGCACCGCGATCAGCTCCCAGCGATCGGCGATCACGAGCCGGCGCCAGTTCTTGTCGCCCTCGTCGACGACGAGTTCGAGGCTCGCCGCGAACGACACGACGAGGCCCCGGTCGACGTCGAGGTGGCGCTGCATCGTCAGGCTGCCGTCGGCACCGCCGACGCAGAACGCACGCAACCGTTCGGCCCAGTCGCGCGGCTCGCCCGTGATCGCCGCCGCACGCCGCGCCGCCACGGTGGCCCGCAGCGACTGTGCGCCGTCGGCGGCGCGCGACGACCAGCTGCCCGACACGGTCACGTCCCCAAACGGCACGAGCCGCGGGAAGCGCAGCCGTGCGCTGCTGCGGCTGACGTCGAACGCGACCGCGCGCATCACGTCGCGCAGGTCCTGCACGGGATCGATCACGCTGCGCTGGTCGGCGCTCAATTCGCCCTGGCACAGCCACGGCGCGGGCGCGAGGCGATGCACGTACTTGTCGGGCATCCTGGCCGACGCCGGCAACGCGCGCGCGGCCGCCGCCGAGCGCGCGACCTCGCTGGCGGCCGCCGACCAGTCGCGCCGGTATTCGACGGCGCCGAGCGGCGGCAGACGCCACGTCAGTTCCTGGGCAGGGAGCGGCAGCGCGGCCAGGAACCAACCGCACAGCGCCCATTCGAAGTGCTTTGCCATGCAGCCAAGTGGCACACCGGGGGCAGACGGGAGGCCGTTCGCCGGCGCGCGCCACGGGCGAGGCCGGCCTTGCGGTCCGGACGACCGCCCGCTCCCATGTCCGCCATGCTGGTCCACATCACCGCGTTCGAACTTCCCGTCGTCTGGTTCGCGTTCGCCGCGGGCCTCGTCCTCGGCATCGCCGGCACGGTGCTCGTCGTGCGCCGCCGATCCGCCAACCGCCCGTCCTAGCCGCAGCCCGCCGCAAGCACCGCCGAAGCTCCCGATGCCCTACAGCGACTTCGAACGCCGTCTGCTGCAGACCTACTTCTCGGTCGTCGACGGCAGCGAACACGCCGACATCTACCTGGTGCGCAACCTGCCCGGCGAGGTGGCGGCGACGTTGAACGGCGTCTACTCGCGCAGCAGCAAGTCGATGCGCGACCAGTTCCTCGACCGGCTGCGCCAGGGCCTCGAAGCCCAGGGCAAGAAGCTCGAGGACCTGCCCATCGAAGCCGCCGCCACGGACCTGCTGTCGGGCGTGATGGCCGACAAGTCGGGCCAGTTCCTCAAGACCTACGCCATCGACCACGGCCACAACTCGCTGCGCGAGGGCTCGGTCGTACACCTCGCCGTCGAACGCGTGTCCCAGCTCGTCACGCGCTTCATCCAGCGCGAACGGCGCTGCAGCTTCGAGGAGTCGTCGACGCGCTACATCTCGTTCAGCGCCGAGACGCACTGGCGCGATCCCGACGTGATGGCGGATCCGGAGCTGGCGAAGACCTACGAGGCGGTGCTGCACGACACGTTCGCGCTGTATCGGAGTTGCTCGGAGCGCTGCCTGTCGCACCTGCAGAAGCTGCGCCCGTTGCAGTCGGGCGAGAAGGAAGGGCCGTGGCTGCGCACGCTCAAGGCCGAGGCGTTCGACGCGGCGCGCTACCTGTTGACGCCGGCGATCTTCACCAAGTGGGGCATGGTCGTCGATGCACGCACGCTCAGCGACGTCGTCACCGAACTGAAGAGCCATGCGCTCGCCGAGTTCCGCATCGTCGGCGAACGCATGCAGCAGCAGGCCGAGGTCGCGTTGCCGACGCTGCTGAAGCACGCGCGGCCCAATGCGTTCCTGCAGGCGTTGCAGCGGGCCGTGCCGGCGCTCGCGGCGGACCTCGGCGTGGCGCGCTCGCCCGCGACCCGTGGGGCCGCGACCGGTCACACGCTGCTGCTCGCACACGACCCGGAACTCGACGACCGGCTGCTGGCGTCGCTGCTCTACGAACACAGCCAGCAACCGTTCGCCGCGCTGCTGGCTCGCGTCAAGGCACTGACCCAGGGGCAACGCATCGAGTTGCTCGACAAGGTCATGGCCGCGCGAGGCCCGCACGATGCATGGCCGCAGGCGCTCGAGGGCGCCGGTTCCTTCGACTTCGAGGTCGTGCTCGACTTCGGCGCCTACCGCGACGTCGGCCGCCACCGGAAGGGCTTCCAGCAGCAGCAGGCGCTGACGACCGCACACGGCTTCGCGGTGCCGCCGCTCGTGCGCGAGGCCGGACTCAGCAGCGACTACGAAGCGGTGCTCGAGGCGACCGCGGCGCGCCAGCAGATCATCGCCGAGCGGTTTCCGCTGGCCGCCGGCTACGTGACGCCGTTCGCGTTCCTGCAGCGCGTGCGCCTCGTCTTCGACCCGCGCCAGGTGGCCTACTTCATCGAGCTGCGCAGCGGTCCCGAGGGCCACTTCTCGTATCGGCAGGTCGCGCTCGACATGCTCGCCCGGGTGCGCGAGGTGACACCGCTGTTCGCGCGGTACCTGCGTGCCAAGGAGGGCAGCGCGTTCCTGGGTCGACTCGACAGCGAGATGAGCGCCGAGGATCGGCGCCAGCGGCGCATGCACGCCGCCGGCGACACGTGAACCGGACATGGCGCGATGCCGCGCCGTTCAGCGCAGCATCACGTCGCACGGGTTGGCGGCCTTGCCGGTCGGCGCCCAGGCGCCGTCCCAGGCGAAGCCGACGAAGGTCAACTGCAAGCCGTTGAGCACGCCCGGCAGCGGCGCCGCGCTGCTCAGATCGAGTGTTGCGGTGCCCACGCCTTCACCGTCGAGGAAGCCCAGGAAGCCGCCGAAGAACGGCGCCTGGCTCGACCCGGCCGACACGATCACGAGCCAGTCACCTTCGACGGGCACGATGTCGTTGAGGTACGGGATGCTCGGTTCGTGGCCGCTGAGTCCGACCGCCATGAAGTAGGGATAACCGGCGCGCACCGTGCCGCCGCGCAGAGTCAATTGGAGCGATGGTGCCGCCTGCAGCGGCAGGAAGGGCTGGGAGACGACGAGGCGCGGCTGCACGGGCTCCAGCGGCAGATCGAGCCACGATCCCGCGGCAGCGTCACCGTGCACGACGTTGACCTGGAAGTCGTGGAAGCGCGGCGCCACCTCGAGCACGCGTGGCATCGGCGACTCGCGCAGCCAGAGGTTGCGCAGGCGCAGCCGCACGATCGATCCCGCGGGCAGCCGGGCGGCCACCGGCGGCAGCAGGAACTCGCGGTCCTCGGCCGTGCCCGGCGTGCTGGTCACGGACGCGATCGCATTGCCGCCGAGCATGACCTCCTGTGCGCCGGACCCCGGCGGTTGCACGGTGAGCAGCGCCGCCAGCATCCATTGCGCCTGGTCGGGAACGACGCGCAGGTGCACGCGGGCGCTCGATTCGAGCTGCTGCTCGGTCGTCGTCGTGAGGGCGTAGACGAGTTCCTGCAGCGGACAGACGGTCAGCACGTTCGCGATGTCGCGCACGGCCGGCTGGTCGAGGTAGTCGAGCGGCGTGAAGTCCGTGGCCAGCGGGTCGATCACCTGGTGGATCGACGCCGTCGCCTGAGGTGCTGCGGGCTCGGTCTCGCGCAGCACGAAGTCGTCGTGCAGGTACCACCTCGGCGACGAGGACGGGTGCAGCGGATCGATCGTGTGGGCGTGGTTCCAGTGGCTCGCGAGGTCGTCGCGCTCGGCCGCGTCGAGCGGCAGTTCGGCGAGCACGATGGGCCGCTCGTCGTCGACTTCGTTGGGCGTGTTCCACAGGAAGCGATCCAGCCACCGAAGGGCCAGGCTCTCGCGGAACGCGCGCTCGGCGACGTTGTCGGGCGAACCGTGGCCGACGGTGCCCAGCAGCGCGCGGTGCCGCCCGGCCAGGGTCTGCAGCCGCTGCATGCCGGGCAGCGGATTGTCGACCACGTCGTGGTAGGCGTGCGCCCACATCATCGGAACCGAGCTCGTAGCCAACAGGTCGCCGATGCCGCGTCCCTCCGCTGCGAACGAGACGACGAGGCTGCCCGGATCCTGGGCGAGGAACGCCGAGCGACACATCTGGACGAACGCCGCGTCCATCGGCAGCGCGGGATAGCTGCCCGAGATCGCCTCGAGGAACCACGAACTGAACAGCAGGCCGCCGCGCAACCAATCGTCGACCGAGTCACCGACGAACTCGCTGGCAAAGGCGCAGGCCACGGTCGGGAAGACCCGGCTCGGTCGCCCCGGGGCCTGCACGGTGTGACCGGACAACGCCGCGGCCGCCCAGGCGTGCGCACCACCTTGACTGCTGCCGACGACGGCCACGCGGCTCGCGTCGACGACGCCGGTCCAGGTCTGGTTGCCGGCGACGAAGTCGATCTGTTCGGCGAGGTCGAGACGTTCGACCGGCCCCCACAGGGTCGAACCGGCGTTGGGGTGCGCAGGGTTGGCCGCGACGGCCTGACCGTGGCCGCGCACGTCGTAGCTCCAGACCGCGTAGCCCTGACTCTGCACGAGCGTCTGGAAGCCGAGGTCGAAGCCGCGCGACTGGCCGAGCGGATGCACGAACACGACCAGCGGCCAGCCGCAGGCCGGCGCCGGCGCGGCGGGCAACAGCATCGAGCCGAACGTCTCGTAGCCATCCGAATAGACGACGGGCACGAGCAGGTCGAACTGCGTCGCGAATCCACCTGGCGGCGGTTCCGGCCGGACACAGGACTGGGCGACCGCGGTCCCGACGGACAGACCGGTCACGAGGAGACGGACGAGGCGCATGCGACGCGGGAGCATAACGATGCAACCGATCATCAAAAGCAGATCGGGCCTTTCGCCCAAGCAGTGGCAATGCTCCGCTGGCATGGGATAAGCCAGGCTCCCGGGCCCGAACCGCCCATGCCTTCGCGCCCACTGCACCAGACGCACCACCATGCCAGACCTTCGCCGCTGCCGCGTTTTCGCCACCTCGCTGGTTCTCCTCGCCGGTCTGATCACGGCCCAGTCGGCGCTGACCGCGCCGCGCGTCGAGGCCCTCGTGAAGAGCGCGCACGAGCGCTTCGGCGGCGCGGGTGTCGCGGTCGCCGTCGTGCAGGACGGCGACGTGCTCGCCGAAGTCGCGTTCGGCGAACGCGCCGCGGGCAAGCCCATGACGCCCGAGACCCTGTGCAACATCGCCTCGTGCAGCAAGGCGTTCACGGCAGCCGCCGTGGCGCTGCTGGTCGAGCAGGGCAAGCTCGGTTGGAACGACCGTGTCGTCGACCACGTGCCGGAGTTCCGCATGGCCGATCCCTGGATCACGGCGCACATGACGATCGCAGACCTGCTGAGCCACCGCTGCGGACTCGTCACGTTCGCCGGCGACCTGCTGTGGTACGACAGCGACTACGACGAAGCAGAGGTGCTGCGGCGCATCGAGAAGCTGCCGATCGAGCAGCGCTTCCGCGAACAGTTCGGCTATCAGAACCTCATGTACATGGTCGCCGGCATCATCGTGCAACGCACGAGCGGCGTGCCGTGGGAGGACTTCGTCGAACAGCACTTCTTCGCGCCGCTCGGCATGGTGCACAGTCGGGCCTCGGCGCAGAGGCTGCCGCCCGACGCCGAGAAGGCCCTCCCCCACATCGACGGCGAGGTGGTCCCCGATCACGAGTTCGTCGCGTGCAAACCGGCGGCCGCGATCTACGCATCGGTGCACGAACTGACGGCGTGGATGCGCATGCTGCTCGCCGGCGGCAAGTGGGGCGACAAGTCCCTCGTCGATGCGGCGTCGCTGCAGGAGATGTGGCGCCCGCACGTCATGATCGGTGGCGGCGCAGGCCCTGGCACCGGGGACTTCCGCAGCTACGGGATGGGCTGGTTCCTGTCGCTCGAGCGCGGCAAGAAGCTCGTCGAGCACGACGGTGGCATGCCCGGGTTCCTGAGCAAGGTCTCCTTGCTGCCGGCCGAACGCTTCGGTTTCGTCGTGCTCAACAACGCCAACGACGGCGTGCTCAACGAGGCCATCAAACGCAGCCTGCTCGCCGAACGCACCGGCGGTGACGGCATGGCCGAGGTGGAGCGCCTCGCCGAGATCGGCAAGCGCCTGCATTCGCGAGAGCAGACCGCGGCGCGGCAACGCGCGGCCAAACGCCATCCGGACACCACACCGAGCCTGCCGCTGTCGGCATACACGGGGACCTACGTCGACGACGTCTACGGTCCCGCCGAGGTCACGCTGGCGGAGGGCACGCTGCACCTGGTGCTCGTGCCCGGCCGGCGGCGCCTGTTCGGCGCGCTGTCGCACTGGCACTACGACACGTTTCGCGTCGACTTCCCCGACAAGTTCCTGCCGTTCGCCCTCGTGCGCTTCGAGATCGACCACACGGGTGCGTGCGCCGGATTCCGCATCGACTGCCCGATCCCCGACTTCGACTTCGGCGCACTGCGCTTCGAGAAGCAGCCCGCCGAGGCGCGATAGGGTTCACTGCACCGGCGCGCGCGCCAACACGCGGTCGGCGATCGCCGACGCAGTGTGCGTCGGCACGAGCAGATGGCGCGGCACCCCGGCCGTGACGAGCGGCTGCACGTCGGCCGGGTCGGGAACGAAGACGGCCTTGGTCACGAGCAGGCCGCCGGCGAGCAGGTCGATGCGGTTCCGGAACTCGACGGTGCGGGGTCTCGACCAACGCGACGGGCCACAGCAACGGCGGCAGCGCTCCGGATCGTCGAAGACCGGACATGGCTCGCCGGCGAAGTCGACCAGGTCGCCGCGCTGGCACACGACCTCGGCGGCGCGCACGACGGCGAACACGGCGCTGCCGAGGCGGTCGGCGAGCCAGAGCACGTTGGGCGAGCCGCGTGCACCCGTTCCGAAGTGCACGACCGCATGCGCGGGCCGCGAACGCAGCGAGCGACTGAGCGCCACCTCGAGCTCCAGATCGGTCATGCCGGCCGTGACCCGGTGCACGGGCGTCGTCGCACAGGTGCTCACCGCGCCCGCGACGACACCGGGCAGCGCCAACGGCAATTCGTGTCCCGGCGTCGCCGCCGCGAGCCACTCGACGCGCGCCCCACCGAGCAACAGCACGCGGGCGAGTTCCAGGGCCGCCGCATGGCTCCAATGCACCGAGGTGCCGGCCCCCGGCGAACTGACGACGACGATGCGCACCGCGTCAACGTAGCTCGCCGTGCAGCGTCCGCCACAGGCTCCATCGATCCTCGGCCCAACGGCCGCGTGAAGCCCGGCCTCGGATGCAGTGAGCGGATGGAGTAAGGTCGACACATGCAGTTCCACAGCGCCACCGCGATCGGCGCCGACCTCGAAGCGACCTGCCGCTGCGTCGCCGACAAGATCCGCGCCGGGATGGGCGCCGGCCGGATCGACCTCGTCATCGTCTTTGCATCGCCGCGGTACGGCGCCAACATCGACCACCTGCCGGTGCTGCTGCACGACCTGCTCGGTGCGAGCACGCTGATCGGCTGCAGCGGCGCTGCGCTGATCGGGGAGGGTCAGGTGATCGCCAACCGCCATTCGATCAGCATGCTGGCGGGCCGCCTGCCGGGCGTGCAGCTCGACGCCGTCGCACTCGGCACGGGCGACCTGCCCACCCCCGATGCCCCGCCGTCGGCGTGGCATCGGCTGCTGCCCGAGTGCCAACAGCCGCGCCGGGGCCTGCTCGTGCTGTGCGAGCCATTCCATTGTGACGCGCGCGCGCTGCTGGCCGGACTCGACTACGGCTGGCCGGACCTGCCGAAGCTCGGCGGCATCGCGAGCGGCAGTCGCCATCCCGAGGGCCACGTGCTGTTCGTCGGCCGCAGCACCCACCGCACCGGCGCCGCCGTGCTGTCGATGGCCGGCGATGTGCGCCTGCATGCGGTCGTGTCCCAGGGATGCCGCCCCATCGGGCGCGTCGGGCGCGTCACCAAGGCAGATCGCAACCGGCTCATGACCGTCGACGACGCGCCAGCCCGCGGCTTCGTCGAAGAGCAGCTGTCCGCCCTCACGAGCCAGGACCTCGAGCTGGCCGAGCACAGTCCGCTGTTCCTCGGCGTGGCTTCCGACCCGTTCGCCTCGTGTGCTCCATCACAGGGTGACTTCCTGGTCCGCAACATCCTCGGCATCGACCCGGAGACGGGCAACGTGCTCGTCGGTGAGCACCTGCCCGTCGGACGCCAGGTCCAGCTGCATCTGCGGGATGGTCCGACCAGCGCGCGCGACGTCCAGGAGCGCCTCGCGAGGGCGAACCCCGGCGCCGCGCAGGCGGCCTTGCTGCTGCGCTGCCTCGGGCGCGAGGGGCCCGACCACGAGGCGTTCGCAAGCATCGCCGGGCACGTGCCGCTGGTCGGCTTCCACTGCAACGGCGAGATCGGCCAGGTCGGTGGTTCGACGCAACTGCTCGGCTACACGGCGGTCTTCGCGCTGCTGCGCCGCGGCCAGAGCGAGCACACATGAGGAAGATCCGGGCACTCGTTCGCACCTGGTTGCTGCTCGACTTCTTCGGCGACGCGCGGCGCACGGGCGGGGCGACGAGCAGCCTGACGACGACGATCTTCACGCAGTCGTTCCTCGCGCTCGTCTTCGCCGCACTGCTCTACCCCGAGACTCCACCGGTGCCGTTCGCGGCGGCCAACCTGAGCCTGTCGTCGTTGCTCGTGGCGATCGGTGTGCTCGGCAACGAGGATCGGCAGGATCGGCGGCGCGCCGACCAGGTCCTGCTCGGTTCGGCACCGCTCGGTCGAGTCACCGTGGCGCTGGCTCGCAGCGGCCATGCCGCGTTCCACGTGTGCCTCGTGACGATCGGCATGGCCCTGCCGCCCGCGCTGCTGCTCGCGATGCTGAGGCATCAGTGGCTCGCCGCTCCCGCCTACGTGCTGCTGGCCTGCGCCTGCAGCGGCCTCGCGGGTGGGGCGCTGGGACTCACCCTGCAGGCGCTCCATCGCCTGGTCGGGCCGGCGCGCGCGGCGCTGATCGCGGGGACCGGCAAGGCGGTGCTGCTCGGCGGCGGATTCGTGCTGTTCGCGCTCGGCATGCAGCACCTGCAACAGACCGCGGGCGAACTGCCGATCGGCCGGTTCGGTGCCGAGCTGCTGCCGCCGTATCACGCCGCGAGGCTGCTCGCGGCACCGATCGCGGAGGCATGGCGCCTGCTGCCGCTGCTCGCGGGCGCGGCCTTGCTGCTGATCCTCGCTGCGATCGTCGGCGAGGCCGAGTCGCCGCGGCGAGTGCGCGCGGGTGGTCAAGGCCCGTTGCGGCGTTTGCTCCGGATGCTGGCGGGGCGCGGTCCGCGGCTCGGCGTCGCCGAGTTCGTCGCGCTGTCCATGTGGCGCAGCGCGGCGTTCCGCGCGCGCGTGCTGCCCTTGCTCGGACTGCCGGCCGGCATGGCGTTCTTGAGCCTCGCGGGCGAATCGCCGACGCGCGGGTTCATGTTCACGTGTCTCTTGCTGCAGATCCCGACGATCTACCTGCCGTTCCTCATCGCGTTCCTGCCGCGTGCCGATCAACCCGGTACGGCCTGGGTCTTCGCCCAGGCCCCCCCCTTGCCGGTGCAGGTCGTGCGCGACGCAACGTGGCGGGCGCTGATCAGCCACGTGCTCGTGCCGGTGCACGCGCTCGCGCTCGCCCTGCTCTGGTGCTTCCATCCGACGCGCCTGGACGCCACCGCCGCCGCACTGTTCTCGCTCGGGGTCGGGGTCGTGGCCAGCCGCATGATGCTGAGGTCCCTGGCGAGCGTGCCGTTCACCGAGGACGGTGACGCCGACGCGAGCACGGACCTCGGCCACCTGTTCGCGGCGGCCATGTTGCTCGGCGCCCTGGGCGTGGGGTTCGGAGGCATGCTGCCGACGCCGGCGCGATGGCCGCTGGCTGCCCTGGCTTGCGGGCTGGCGGCCTCCCTGCTGCGCCGAGCCCCGCCCGCCGAGGGCCACCTGCTCGCGCCGGCCCGGGTCCGGGCGGCCGATCCGTCGCCTGAAGCACCTGCAACAACCAAGGATCCGTCACCCAGGCCGGCGACGGCAGCGTCCCTGACGCGCGAGCTCCGGGCCATCCTGGTGCTCTATGCGGCCGTGTGCGTCCTGCCGCTGGCCATCGGCACGATGTTCGCTGCCTAGACACTGCGGTTGTCAACTCCACCCGGACTGTCTACCGTTGAGGCGTTCCCCACCGAGGAGTGCTCATGGACGCCAGAAGCGATGCGGTGCGGCTTGTCCCGTCGATGCCAGCGCAGTGCGCGGCAGGCGATCGGTCGGGTCGCGGTAGCGGTGCGGTGGCGGTGGCCGATCCGGCCGTCGGATGGAGCCATCAGGATGCGGAACCCGTCGATTGTGCGCCTCGACTCAGCGTCGATCCCATGCGCGCCACCGATCGCTACCGGCTCGTGATGCCGTACTCGGCGCGAGTCTGAGACCAGCGCCACGCGCGAACCCAGCGCGGAGACCGGATCGGCGGCACGCGTTCAGGCGGCGGCTCTCTTCTGCCGATTCCTGGGCATGAGCCACGAGAACGACAGGCGCCGCACCGGTCGGATCCGCATCGCGGCATTCGCGACCCTCGAGACGAAAGGCGTGCTGAACGCGGGCAACCAGGCGCTGTGCTCCGTGCGCGACGTGTCCAAGAACGGCATCGGGCTCGAAACGGGCCAACCGCCCCTGTTGGGCCAGGGCGTCATCCTGCGGCTGTGCATCGACGACGCCGTGCACGAACTGCGGACCTTTGCGACGCGAGTGCAGCGGCGCGACAACAGCAACTTCTACCACGTGGGTCTCGACTGGAGCAACTGCACAACCGAGCAGCTCGCATTCCTCGACGAAGTGCTCGACTACTTCGCCGAACAGCCCAACTGACTCGGCGGTGCTGCGCTCGCGCGCGAGAGGCATCACCTGATCGCGCCGGGGTTGCCGCCGGGGCTCAGGGAATCCGGTCGGCAGACGGAACCAGGTCGGCCATGTCTGTCGGCAGTGGCGCCACCAGCGTCGTGTCGCGGCCGAGCATCGGATGGTGGAAGGTCAGGGAGTGGGAGTGCAGGGCGTGCCGATCGAGCACCAGCGCCGCACGATGCTCTGCGGCCAGGGTGCCCGCGATCTGGTGCAGGAAGAGCTGTTCGTCGCCGCCGTAGAGCTTGTCGCCGACCAACGGACACCCGATGGCAGCCATGTGTACGCGGATCTGGTGCGTGCGCCCGGTCTTCGGCCGGATTTCGAGCAGCGAGTAGTCGCGGTTGCCCCGGACGAAGCGATAGTGGGTGAGCGCCGGCAGGCCGGTTCCTGGAGCACCCGTGGTCAACTTCAGGCGCACCGCTGACGACTTGTCGGGCACGATCGGCAGATCGACGGTGCCGTAGCGTTCGGGGGGCTTGCCACGCACGATGGCGAGGTAGCTCTTGGCCACGAGCCGGTCCTCGAATTGGCGCGCCACGAGGTGATGGAACTGCTCGTCGAGGCCGACCGCGACCACGCCCGACGTCTCGACATCGATGCGGTGCAGCAGGCGTGGCACGACGTCGTGGCTCGGGTCGTTCGCATTGCGATAGCGGCGATGCAGCGCGTGGATCAACGTGCCATCGAGCCGCCGCCCGGAAGGATGCACCGCCATGCCCGGGGGCTTGTCGATCGCGATCATCCACTGGTCCTCGTACAGGACCGGAAACTCCACGTTGGCACCCGGGTCCGGGTTGGCGACCGGGTTGGGAGGAATGTCGACGACGATGGTCTCGCCGTTGCGAACGCGGCGTGAGGGCGAAGCCGCGCGGCCATCGACGCGCACATGCTTGCGCTCGATGAGGCGGTGGATGCTCGCGCGCGACCGCCAGGTGAGCACGGCAGTCAACGCGAGATCGAGGCGTTGGCCGTGCAGCCGCGCATCGACGAGGATCCTCAGCTGTTCGAGCGGCTTGCTGAGGTCGCGCGGTCCTTCACCCGGGTACTTCGGCAGCAAGGAGGCCTGCCGTCGCGACCTACGTGTCGCTCTTCTGGATCGTCGTGTCCGCGGTCAACGGATCGAAGTCGGGACCTTCGTTGTTGCGACGATCATTCGACCTGCCGGGGCGCGTGCGACGCTTCTTGTTGGAACGACCACCCGAGGTCACGCCGCGCTTGCGCTCCGCCATCACGATGTTGCGCAGGCGTTCGCGTTCCTCCCGACGGCGCTTGTCGCTCGACTTCTCGTGGTAGGCGTGCTTCTTGGCGAGGCGGAAAATGCCGGCGTAGTTGCACTGGCGCTTGAAGCGGCGCAGAGCAGCCTCGAGCGGCTCGTTCGGGCGGACCTGGACACGAATCATGAGGGAGGGAGGGAGGGACTGGCGAACTTGGGGCCCGTATCTGCGCCACGATGGCACCGAACAGCTGCCTCGCGTATGGTGAGGCAACTCCTCGAACGGGCGAAAGGGGGAGACAAGATAGCGGATCGCGCCCGCAGGGCAATGCGGCACCTGGTCCGTGCGCCAAGATGAGCAGCAAGAGCCCCGAACGGCAGGTATCCCTGCAGGGAACCATCGAGCGCTTCACGTTCCGCAATCCGGATACGGGATGGGCGGTCGTACGCCTGCTCGACGAGGCAACGGGTCGGTCGATCACGGTCGTCGGATCGATCGCACAACTGACAGAAAGTCAACGACTTAAGATATCCGGCGTCGAGACGGAGCACCCGCGATTCGGTGTCCAGGTCAAGGTGGAGACGTTCGAGCCGATCGCCCCATCGACCGCGGAGGGCATCGAGGCCTACCTGGCGTCAGGGCTGGTCAAGGGAGTCGGGCCGGCGACGGCGAAGAAGATCGTGCGCGCGTTCGGAGCGGAGACCCTGCGCATCCTCGAAGACGACCCACAACGCCTGCGCACCGTGCGAGGGATCAGCGATCGGAAGATCGAGCAGCTCTCGCGAGCGGTTCGCGCCCAGAAGGACCTGCAGAACGTGCTCGTCTTCTTGCGCGCCCACGGGCTGGGACCGGGTCTGGCCGCTCGCATCGTCAAGCGCTACGGCACCACGGCATCCGCGATCGTGCAGGCCAACCCGTACCGGCTCGCCGACGACGTGGTCGGCGTCGGCTTTCGCACGGCGGACCGACTGGCCGGTCAACTTGGCATCGCGCCAGGGGCTCCGGAGCGTCTCGATGCCGGACTCGAGTTCTGTCTCACGCAGGCAGCCAAGGAGGGGCACTGCTTCTTGCCCGAGGACGAGCTCGTGCGGCGCACGACCGAGTTGCTCGCCTGCGCCGAGCCGGCGATTCGCGCTCGATTGCCCGAACTCGTTCGCACGGGTCGCGTCGTGCGCCAATTGCCGCCGGGACCGGTTCTGCTGCACGAGGATCCGCTTCCCATCGTCTACCCAGCAGCGCTCGCAGCCGCTGAGCACGGCCTCGCACGAGCAATCGACCAACTCCTGCAGCATCGTCATCGACTGCCGCTGCATCCGGACGCCGCCGTGTCGTGGTTCGAGGAGAAGTCGGGCATGCAATTGCCGGAGGGCCAGAAGCAGGCACTCTCTCGCGCACTGAACGAATCCGTGTCCGTGATCACCGGGGGCCCCGGTGTCGGCAAGACCACGATCGTGCGCGCCATCGTGCAGATCCTGGCCCAGAAGGAACTCCGGCTGCTGCTCGCCGCTCCAACGGGGCGCGCAGCCAAACGACTCGAGGAGTCGACCAACCATGCGGCATGCACTCTGCATCGGCTGCTCGAGTTCACTCCGGGCACCGGGAAGTTCGCCCGCGATGCACAGAACCCGCTCGAGGGCGACATGCTCGTCGTGGACGAGACGTCCATGCTCGACGTCCAACTCGCCTGCGCGCTGCTGAGGGCGGTGCCGCGGACCATGGCCCTGGTGCTGGTGGGGGATCGCAACCAACTGCCGCCCGTCGGTCCCGGCAACGTGCTCGCGGACATCCTGGCCAGTGGGCGTGTCGCAACGACTTCCCTCACACAGGTGTTCCGCCAACAGTCGGGGTCGGACATCGTGCGGGTGGCCCATGGCATCCTGCATGGTGAAGTGCCGGACAGCGGCGGCGACGCGGGTGACTTCTACTTCGTGGAGGCCAAGAGCCCTGCGCACGCCAGACTCCTGATCCGCGAGTTGGTCACGCAACGCATCCCGCGGCGATTCGGCCTCGATCCCCTCGAAGACGTGCAGATCCTGTGTCCGATGTACCGCGGCGAAACGGGCGCAGACACGCTGAATCGAGACCTGCAGGACCTTCTCAACCCGGGCCAGATCGAAGTGGAGCGGGCAGGCAAACACTATCGAATCGGTGACAAGGTGATGCAGATCCGCAACGACTACGATCGAGAGGTGTGGAACGGCGACGTCGGTCGACTCACGTACATCGACAAGGGAGCCGCGAAGGCATACGTGCGGTTTCCGGAGCGGGAGCACGAGTATCGTTTCGAGGATCTCGGTGATCTCGTGCCGGCGCACGCGATCACCGTGCACCGATCCCAAGGCAGCGAATACCCAGCTGTCATCCTCCCGCTCACCACCGACCACTTCCTGATGCTGCGTCGGTCGCTCCTCTACACGGCCATCACGCGAGGCAAGCGGCTCGTCGTCGTCGTGGGGTCACGGAAGGCGCTCGAGATGGCCGTGCGCAACGACGACGACGGCCAGCGAAACAGCGCTCTCGGTGCACGGCTGCAGGATCTCCTGCGCGGCAACGCTTCGCGCGAGTTGCAGACGCTCGACGGACCGCCCCAGCAGTCCAACCGGGTTCCCGCAGCGAACCAGGACGAATAGGCTGGCTCTACAGCCCCAGAGCCGCGTGCACAGCCAGAGTCGCCGAGGAGCGGTTGAGCGTGTAGAAGTGCAGACCTGGTGCTCCGCCACGCAGCAGGGAACGCCCTTGATCCACCGTCCACTGGACTCCTGTTGCCACCACGGCAGCAGGGTCGTTCGAGACGATACGCAGTCGCCGATGCAACTCCTGCGGAATCCGAGCACCACACATCTGCGTGAAGCGCTCTGTCTGGCCAACGTTCGTGACCGGCATCAGACCCGGAACGATCGGGACCTGAATCCCCGCCGAGCGGGCCCGTCGCACGAACGCGTGATAGTCTTCATTGTCGAAGAACAACTGCGAGACGAGGAAGTCGGCACCCGCGGCGACTTTCGTGCACAGATGCCGTAGATCCGCCTCGAGGTCCCGATTCTCGACATGGCCCTCGGGATAACAGGCGGCCCCGACGCAGAACTCCGGATTCTCCGCGCGCACGAACGCCACGAGTTCGCTCGCGTAGGAGAAGCCACCCGGCGTCGGTCGGAACTCCACCTCCCCCTTCGGGGGGTCACCCCGCAGCGCGAGGATGTTCTCGATGCCGCTGTCTCGCAGCCTCTTCAGCACTTCGGCGATCTCCGCCCGGCTGCTGCCGACGCAGGTCAAGTGAGCCATGGTCACGATGCCCAGGTCCCGTTGGATTCGGCTGACCAGGTCGAGTGTCCTGTCCCGCGTACTCCCACCCGCTCCGTAGGTCACAGAGACGAACGACGGCCGGCAGGGTCGCAGTTCCTCGACCGTTCGGTAGAGCACCTCGACCCCTTCCGTCGTCTTGGGAGGAAAGAACTCGAAGGACACCACCGGGCCGCCACGCCCGAACATGGAGGAGATCTTCATGGACCTGAGAGAGTAGGGAAGCGTCCGGGTGCGCGACAAGGCCGATACAGGCCGCACGCGCGCAACTCCTCGAGAGGAGCGCCAGGGTACATGAAAAACGCGGTCCGCCCGAATCGGGAGACCGCGTTTTGGAGAATGACCCGGCACTGACCTACTTTCGCGCAATGCACTATCATCGGCCCTGGCTGCTTGACTGCCGTGTTCGGAAAGGGAACGGGTATTTCCAGCCAGGTAT
>DASUFY010000104.1:0-11202 GCA_036274315.1 Planctomycetota bacterium
GTGAACCACCCCGCCGCGACGAGGTCGCCCGTCGGCAGTGCGGCGAGGGCAACGAGAGACCCGCTGATACCCGTGCCGAGTGGCGACCAGGAGCTGCCGTTCCATCGCGCAATGTTGTTCGCCGGCGTTCCTCCAGCAGAGGCGAACACGCCGGCGGCGACCAGATCTCCGTTCGGCAGTTCGGCGAGCGAATACACGGAACTGCCGAAGGTGACGCCGCCGCCGAACGACGACCACGTCGAGCCATCCCACTGTGCAACGCCGTTGGCCGCCACGCCGCCGGCACTGGTGAAGCTGCCTGCCGCGACCAGATTGCCGTTCGCCCGCACGAGCAATCTCGAGACGTGCCCGCCGGTGCCGGTGCCGAGCGGCGCCCAGGTCGAGCCGGTCCATCGCGCGAGGAACGTCGTGGGCACCCCGCCCGCGGAGGTGAACAGGCCGCCTGCAACCAGATCGCCGTTGGGCAGGATGGCCAGCGTCGTGACCGTGTCGTTGAGCCCGGTGCCGAGTGCGGACCAGATCGCTCCATTCCAACGCGCGATGCGACGTGCCTGCACATTGCCGACCGACAGGAAGCTGCCGCCGACGACGAGGTCGCCGTTTGGCATCGTGGCCACCGCGGCGACGTAGCCCTGGATGCCGTTGCCGAGCGGTGCCCACGCCGTGCCGTTCCATCGCGCGGCGGACGTGGCTCCCATGCCGCCCGCGACGGTGAAGTTGCCGCCGGCGATGAGGTCCCCGGTGGGCAGTTCCGCGAGTGCGGTCACGACGGGCGAGATGCTGAGCGTCGGAAACAGCATGCTCATCCCGGTGCCGAGCCCGGACCAACTCGTGCCGTCCCACCTGGCGACGAGGTTGGCCCCGGTGCCGCCGGCAACCGAGAACGCGCCACCCACGATGAGGTCGCCGTTGGCGCGCGCGACGAGGGACGCCACCTGCACGTTGTCGAAGCCGCCGCTGAAGCTGGCCGCCGAGGTCCACGTCGTACCGTTCCATCGCTGCAAGAACCCGTAGCCGCCGACGAGTTGTCCGCCTGCGTAGAGCGTGCCGTTGGGCAGCACGGCGAGCGCCTGCACGCTGTCGAAGAAGTTCGATGCGGGCAACCCGGCGCCGAGAGCCGACCACGAGACTCCATCCCACTTCGCGACCAGGCTCGTCGGCACGCCGCCCGCCTGGGTGAACGAGCCGCCGGCCACGACGTCGCCGTTCGCCAGCAGCGCCAGCGCGAACACTGTGGCGGGGAACGGGAGCGCGTGTTGCAGACCCGTGCCCATCGCCGACCAACTCGCGCCGTCCCATCGCGCGACGTGCTGCGTGGTGGTGGAGCCGGCTGCGGTGAACGAGCCGCCGGCGATCAGATCCCCGTTCGGCAGCGACAGCAGTGCATGGACGGCGCCGTTCAAGCCGGTGCCGAGAGGTGCCCAGTTCGTGCCATTCCAGAGCGCGATGTTCGATGCAGCGCCGCCGCCGGCTTGCGTGAACGCACCGCCGACCACGAGTTCGCCGTTGGCGGCCACGGCGAGCGCGCGCACGTCGCCGTCGACTCCGCCACCGAGCGCCGAGAACGTCGCACTGGCCGGGTCCCACAACGCGATGTGGTTGGTCAGCATGGTTCCGGCCGTCACGAAGGCACCGCCGAGCGCGACCTGGCTCGGCGCCGGGGCGGAGCCATCCGGATCCCATGACGCGATTGCGTAGACCTGCGAACCGAGACCGGGCACTCCGTCGCCCGGAGCCCATTGCAACTGGCACTGCGCGGCAACTGCCTCGGCCAAACACGCCACCGCGATGGTCAGAACGGGCACGCGGATGTTGGCCATGGTCCGCTCACTGTCACGGCGTCGCAGGAGCCTGTCAATCGCCGCACCCATGGGCACGCCTGCCAGCATGTCCAACCTGGAACTGAACTGGCACCGCGACTCACGTGGCCGTCGGAGCGTCGGTCCTGGGCGCCTTCACGCCCGACAAGGCGCGCGCGAATCAGAACGCGCCGAGCACCATCGCCATTCGGTCGCCATCCGGCGCAGTGCCTGCGCGCGCCGCGTCAGACGCCGATCACGCGCGAGCGAAGCGCATCGCTCAGCAGCTAGGCGCCGTGAGCGCGGGACCCGCGTCCCGAAGCCGGGCAGTAGCAAATCGGCCGGCTTCGCTCGCTGCGAACTGCCGCTGCGCGAACGGATCCCGTAGCCTGACCGCCCATGATCGCCCGACACCGGCGCAGTCTCGTCGCCCTGGTCTCCGCCGGTTGCTGCGTGTTGTTCGTCGCCGCCAGCCCCGATCGCCAGGGCGCCGCACCGCCTGCCGAGCCGAGGCGCCTCGAGGTGATGTTCTTCGGTGCGCCGACCGCGAACGGTGCGCACCACGACCCGATCACGCGCTACGCCGTGCTCAAGAAGGCGCTCGGCAGCGACGGCATCAACCTGACCTACAGCGACGAGCCGGCGGTCGCCTTCCGGCCGGACACGCTGGCCCGGTTCGACGCGGTGTTGATGTACGGCAACTGGCTGCAGAACGAACCGATGCCGAAGGACCAGCTGCAGGCGCTGCTGGCCTGGGTCGAACGCGGCGGCGGCTTCGTGCCCGTGCACTGCGCGTCGGCGTGCTACGGCGGCTCGCCCGAGTTCGTGAAGCTGGTCGGCGCGCGCTTCGCGACGCACGGCGGCGAGGAGTTCCAGGTGCGCGACGTGCTGCCCGAGCACCCGATCCTCGAGGGCCTGAGCGGCTTCACGGCCTGGGACGAGACCTACGTGCACAGCGAACACGCCGCGGATCGCGAGATCCTGCAGGTGCGCGATCGCGAACCCTGGTCGTGGACTCGGCGGCAGGGCAAGGGCCGCGTCTTCTACACGGCGAGCGGGCACGACCACCGCGTCTGGGACCTGCCCGCGTTCCAGCAGCTGCTGCGCAACGCCATCTACTGGGTCGTCGGCCCCGAACGGCGCCAGCAGCTCGCGGCGCTGGCGCTGCCGGTGCTCGAACAGGAACGGGTCTCGCTGCCCGGCTATCGCGAGCGGCAGGAGATCACGATGGCGCAGAAGCCGCTGTCCGCGGCCGAGTCGATGAAGCTCGCACAGGTGCCGCCGGGCATGCGGCTCGCGCTGTTCGCGAGCGAGCCCGACATCGTCAACCCGATCCACGTCGCGTTCGACCACCGCGGGCGCGCCTTCGTCGTCGAGACGATCGACTACCCCAACAACCTGCACCGCGACGACCTCGGCCACGACCGCATCACGATCTGCGAGGACAGCGACGGCGACGGCAGGGCCGATCGCTTCACGCGCTTCGCCGAACACCTGTCGATCCCCACGTCGCTCGTGTTCGTCGACGGCGGCCTGCTGTGCACGAACGGCAGCGAGGTGCTGTTCCTCGCCGACACCGACGGCGACGACCGCGCCGACGTGCGCAAGGTCGTGCTGAGCGGCTTCCACATGGGCGACACGCACGCGGGCATCTCCAACCTGCGTTACGGCTTCGACGGCTGGATCTACGCGACGGTCGGCTACTCGGGCTTCACGGGCGACGTCGGCGGCGAACACCTCGACTTCTACCAGGGCCTGCTGCGCTGCCGCGCCGACGGCTCGAAGCTCGAGTTCCTGCAGAACACGACCAACAACACGTGGGGGCTCGGCTTCACCGAGGAGTTCGACATCGTGGGCTCGACGGCCAACGCCAACCCGAGCTGGTACTTCACGCACACGAACGCCGAGATGCAGGCGGTCGGCCTCGAACCGGGCCCGACGCCGCGCGCCGACGACAACCCGCGGTTCTTCCCGATGTCGACCGACATCCGCCAGGTCGACCAGTTCGATCGCTACACGGCCGGTGCCGGCCACACCATCTACACGGCGCGGCGGCTGCCCGAGGCGTACTGGAACAAGATCGCGTTCGTCTGCGAGCCGACCGGCAAGCTCGTCGGCCAGTTCGAACTCGTGCGCGACGGGGCGGGGTTCCGGGCGCAGCAGCTGCCGAACAACCTCTACGACTCGGCCGATGCCTGGTCGAGCCCGGTCTGCGCCGAGGTCGGCCCCGACGGCGCGGTGTGGATCTGCGACTGGTACAACCTCATCGTGCAGCACAACCCGACGCCGACCAGGGCGTCGGCGGGCGTCGACGCCAGGACCGGCCGCGGCGGTGCCTACGAGACGCCGCTGCGCGACACGCAGCACGGCCGCATCTACCGCGTGTTTCCGGCCGGTTCGCCCGACGCCGCCGTGCCGCGGCTCGACGCGCAGCGACCCGAGACGCTGCTCGCGGGTCTCGGCGACGCGAACATGCTGTTCCGGCTGCATGCGCAGCGCCTGCTCACCGAACGCGGCGACCGTTCGCTGGCGCCGCGGTTGGCGCAGCTCGTGCGCGCCGATGGCGCGGCCGCACCGCACGCGCTCGAAGTGCTCTACGCCCAGGGTGCGCTCGACACGGATCTCATGCGCGCGGCGTTGGCCTCGCCGCACACCGCGACGCGGCGGCGCGCGATCGCCCTCGCCAACCCGGCCGAGCTCAAGGACGCCTATGTCGCCGGCGGCACGGTCCGGGCCGCCGGCCGCGAACTCGCGGACGTGCTCGACGGCCTCGCCAAGGCGGCGAACGATCCCGAGATCGGTGCGGCGCTGCACGGCCTCGCCGTCGCGCACGAGAAGGAACTGTTCGCCGACCGCACGCTGCGCGAAGCCTGGCAGATCGCGTCGCGGCACCAGGCCGAGGCCGTGCTGCGGGTCGCCGCCGCGGCCGGCACGCTGACAGAGGCGCCGAGCGAACCGGAGAACCTGCTGCCCAACCCGGACTTCGCCGCGGTCACGCGCGGCGTGCCCGATGGCTGGGGCGACCTGCGCGTCTACGGCGGCGCCCGCGGCAAGGCCGTGCAGCTCTCGGCGAGCCAGGCGGGACGCGGCGGCGGTTCGTGCCTGTGCATCCACAGCGACGCCGTGTGCGACTGCGGCGCGGCGGCGACGATCGCCGTGCAACCGCGCACGCGCTACCGCCTCAGCGGCTTCGTTCGCACCGAGGACCTCGTGCCGGCGCGCGGCAGTCCGGGCGCGATGTTCAACGTGCACGGCGGCCGCCGCACGAAGGGCGTGCGCGGCACCGCGGATTGGACCGACCTCGCCGTCGAGTTCGAGACCGACAGCGAGCGCGAGATCGTCGTGCACTGCCTGTTCGGCGGCTACGGTGGTGCCGTGGGCACGGCGTACTTCGACGACGTGTCGCTGGTCGAGATCGGCAGCGGCCAGACGCTCGCGGGGGCGCTGCGTTCGCTCGCGACGCACGCGGCGAACGGCACCGCGGCACCGGCCGCGAAGGTCCGCAGGTTCCCGCCCGACGTGGCCGTGCACGAGCGCGGCGCTGCGGTCTACAACCGCACCTGCATCGCCTGTCACGGCGTCGACGGCCGCGGCGTGCCGCAGGCCTTCCCGCCGCTCGACGGCTCCGACTGGCTGTGCGGCGCGCCCCAGCTGCCGGCGCGCATCGTGCTGCACGGGCTGTACGGGCAGGTCACCGTCGGCACGGCGACGTTCTTCAACGTCATGGCGCCGCTCGGGCCGCTGCTCAGCGACCAGGAGATCGCCGACGTGCTGACCTATGCGCGGCAGCGCTGGTCGAACGACGCGGCCGCGGTCGACGTGGGCGAGGTGCAGCGCGTGCGGGCTGCGACCAAGGAACGCACCTCGCTGTGGACGGCGGCCGAACTCGGCAGGTGACCCGCGAGCCGCCACGACGCGCCATGCAGCAGAAGCACCTCGCCCTGATCGCCGGACTCGTGCTGCTCGGCGCAGCCGCCGTGCTGCTGCCGCGCCTGATGCAGGCGGAGCTCGCGCCGGCGTCGAACGGGAACGCCGCGAGCGCAGGCGAGAGCGGTTCGCAGGGCGCACGCGGCGGCGACCCGGCGACGGGCCCGGTCGTGCGCGCGGAGTCGACGCGCGACGCGGCGTCCTCGTCCGCCCGCGAGCCCTCCGAGTCGATCCGCGTGCGCGGCCGCGTGGTCGACAGGTATGCGGCTGCCGTGGCCGGCGCGAATGTGTTCCTCGAGTTCGCACCGGGGGCCGTGCCGCGCGCCGGCTTCGGCCGCCTCGGCCGTGGCTCGGAGCCGGCGGTCAGCGCCGCCGACGGCACGTTCGAGTTCGTGAGCCCGCGCCCGACGCGTCTGCGGGTCGTGCTGCGCGTCGCGCATCGCGACTTCGTGCCGGCCCGGTTCGACCGCGACCTCGACGACACCGCGACCGGCACGCAGGTCGGCGACCTCGTGCTCGAGGCCGGCGGCGAGGTCCTGGGGCGCGTCACCGGGCTCGACGGCGCGCCGATTCCCGACGCCGAGGTCCGCCTGCAACCCGCCCTCGCCGACCCGGCGCGCGAGTGGCGCCCCGCCGATGCACCGCCCGTCGAGCTGCACACCGACCGCACCGGCCAGTTCCGCTTCGTGCACGTGGCGGCCGGGCAGTGCGTGGTCATGGCGACGGCCGCGCGGCATCAGCAGGGCCAGAGTCCGCCGTTCGCCGTCGAGCCCGAACGGCTCGCCGAGCTGCAGGACATCCGGTTGGCGACCGGCTTCGAGCTGGCCGGCGTCGTCGTCGACGCCCATCGCGACCACATCGTGCACGCCGACGTGCTGCTGCGCGCCGCGCGCGGCGGGCGCACGTTCCGCACGTTCTCGGATGGCGACGGGCGGTTCACGATCGACCACCTGCCCGGCACCGCGTGCGACCTGACCATCGACGCACCGGGCTACCTGCGCTTCGAACGCCTCGGCATCGAGCCGCCGCAGCAGACCGCACCGCTGCAGGTCGTGCTGCAGGACGGCCTGCATCTCGCAGGTGTGGTCACGGATCTCGCGACGGGCGCGCCGGTCACCGAGTTCGGCGTCGACGCGCACCGGTTGCGCGGGTCGAGCGACCCGGCGGGGGCCGGGATCGCGCGCGACCAGCGACCCGGCGCGCTGGCGAGCACCGCCTTGTTCGGCAGCAGCATCGGCAAGGAGGCCGAGCACGCGGATGGGCGCTTCGAAGTCACGGGCCTGCAGGAAGGCATCTACGTCGTCGTGGTGCGGTCTCGGCAACACCAGCCCTGGCATTCCCCCGAGATCGAGCTGCGCGCCGGCATCGCGGCGGCCGAGGTGCAGGTGGCGTTGGCGCGCGGCCGATCGGTGCGGGGCGCCGTGGTCGACGGTGAGGGGCGCCCGCTGGCGCAGGCGCGCGTCGAGCTGCGCAAGGTCGACCCCGGGCCGGCGGCGAGCGTCGATGGCGCGCCGAACATCTTCCGCACGTTGATGGGCAGCGGGTTGCCGGTGGGCGACAGCCGGACCGACCCCGAGGGTCGGTTCCTCATCGAGCACGCCGCGCCGGGCCACTATCGCGTCATCGCGAGCGCCGCACACCACGACACGCGCAGCAGCGAGCCGTTCGACGTGGACGGCGACGTCGACGGCATGCTGCTGAGGCTCGGCGCGCTCGGCGGACTCGAAGGCAGGGTGCTCGGCCTGCGCGAGGCGGAGGCGACGGGCGCCCGGGTGCTCGCGGTCCCCGCCGGTGGTCTCGGCGAGACGAGCATCGGCCACGGCGCCCGCCTCGTCGTCGAGGTCGCGGCCGACGGTCGCTACCACTTCGAGCAGCTGGCCGCCGGCGGCTACCGCGTGCGCGCCTTCATCGGCTCGCCGACCGAGCTGTTCGCCGAACTCCTGCGACCGCCCGGCGGCAACGGTCCGGCGGCCGACGTCGTCGTGCACGAGGGTGCGACCGCCACGCTGGACGTCGAGATCGAGCGCATCGCCGCAGGCAGCGTCTCGGGCACGGTGACCGACAACACGGCGCCCGCCGCCGGCTATCGCATCACGCTGACGCGCGCGGATCGGGCGGACAGCAGGAACGGCGCGCGCTGGGTCGGCTTCGCCGGCGACGAACTCACAGCGATCACGGATCCGGCGGGTGGGTACGCGTTGCCGCGTGTGCCGGCGGGACCGTACGAAGTGCAGGTGCGCGGCGCGGCCGGGCGCGCGATCGTGCTGGCAGCACAGCAGGTGACCATCGTGGCCGATCGCGCGACGTCGCTCGACCTGCACCTGGTGACGAGTCGCATCCGCGGCCGCATCCTGGCGAGCGACGCAGCGGATCCGACCACGCTGCAGGGCCAGGTGACGTTCCTGCCCGGGGTCGGCGAGTACCCGGCGGAGTTCACGGTCTGGCGGCGCGACCGGGCGTACGCCACGGTGGCCGTGCACGACGGCTCGTTCACGAGCGAGGCCCTGGCACCGGGACAGTATCTCGTCGTGCTCGAGGTCGCCGGGCGCCGGCGCGCGACGCGCAGCGTCACGGTCGCCCCGGGCCAGGACCTGGAGATCGAACTGGTCGCCGGGGATCGGCCGTAGAGCACACGCCGTCGATTCCCTTGCCTCGCAGGGGGCTGGGCATGCCGACCGCTCTGACCCAAACATCGCCCTTTCCACGAACCCCGCGGACAGCTGGAATGACCCCATGAACACAGCAGACACCAAGACCGTGGTCGAAGCGCTCGAGACGCTCCTGGCCGACACCTACACCCTCTACTTGAAGACGCACAGCTACCACTGGAACGTCAAGGGGCCGATGTTCACGACGCTGCACACGATGTTCGAGACGCAGTACACGGAGCTGGCGCTCGCCGTCGACGAGATCGCCGAACGCATTCGTGCGCTCGGCAGCCCCGCACCCGGCAGCTACACGCAGTTCATGCGCCGCGCCTCGGTCAAGGAGGACGTGACCGTGCCGAAGGCGACGGACATGATCGCCAACCTCGTCGCGGACGCCGCGGTCGTCGTCGCGTCGGCTCGCAAGCTCGTGCGCGCGGCCGAGGAGCTCGGGGACGACGCCAGCACCGATCTCGGCGTGCGGCGCATCGAACTGCACGAGAAGAACGCCTGGATGCTGCGCAGCCACCTCGAGTAGGCGCGTTCGCCCCGTCGCGGACGCTACCAGGACGCCGGGTGGCTGGTCAGCTGCGGCCCCAGCGTGTACAGGTTGCGTCATGCAACCACTGGCGGGCGCGCTGCTGGCGGCCTTGGTGGCGGCCGCTCCGGCGCAGCGGGTCGTCGAGGCACCGCAGCCGGTGACGCCGGCGCGGCAGGCACAGCGCCTGACGCGCCAGCTCGAGCTGCCCGAGCGCTGCAGCGCCGCCTGGCGCGGCCTCGTCGAGCTCGGCCCGCCCGCGGCCGTGCCGCTCGCCGCTGCCACCGCCGATCCGCGACCGGACGTCGCGATGCGCGCGTTCTTCGTGCTCGGGCTGCTCGGCGCCGACGGCGAGGCGGCGTTGCCGGCCCTGCGTGCGCACGCCGCGGGCAAGGACCAGCAACTCGCCGGCGCGGCGGTCTGGGCGATCGCGCGCATCGAGTTCCGCGGTCGGCTGCTGACCGACTACCAGACCGGCAAAGTGGAGCATCTCGACGCCGCGGGCAACGTCGTGCGCACGATCGAGAACCTCAAGGGCCCGTGGCACGCGGAGCCGGTCGGCGGCGGCCGGCTCCTCGTGTCCGAGTACGGCGGTGGCTGCGTGCGCGAGATCGACGCCGCCGGCAAGGAGGTCTGGAAGCGCGGCGATCTCAGCGACCCGTACCACACGCAGCGTCTGCCCGGCGGCACGACGATCATCTGCGACGCGGGCCACGACCAGGTGATCGAAGTCGATCGCGAAGGCAAGGTCGTGTGGGAACGAAAGGGGCTCAAGCGCCCCGTCGCGGCGGTGCGCACTCCCGACGGGCACACGCTCATCGTCGAACAGCGCGGCGACGTCTTCGAGCTCGACGAGCAGGACGCGGAGATCGCGCGCTGGGCCGTTGCGCAGCGCGCGATGCGGGCCGAGCGGCTGCTGTCCGGCAACACGTTGATCGCCGTGCACGTCGGCAATCAGGTCATCGAACTCGGCCCGGACGGCAAGGAGGCCGCGACGCCGATCGAGGTGCCGCAGGCGCAGGCGGCGCTGCGGCGCCGCGACGGCCACACGCTGATCGCGGGCACCTCGTGCTGGATCGAACTCGATGCCGCGGGCAAGCAGGTGTGGCGGCGCAAGGGCACGTACGCGGTCGGCGTCTACTGGTAGTCGCCGCGCGCCCGGCTGCTACTGCGTGCAGGTCGCGACGACGCAGTCGGTCAACGTGATCGCGAGGTTGCCGGTGGTGTCGAGTCCGAGGCCCGCGACCTGGATGCGATACGAGTTCTGCACCGAGTTGGGCCAGCTGCGCGACCACGACCATTCGCCGGCGGCATCGGGATTGACGACGTGCCCCCAGATGTAGTCGGTGTAGGCGTTGCAGCCGCCCCAGATCGGCACGTTGATCGGCGTGAGGCCCCAGGCCATCAGGCCGATGCCGGCCGGGTCCAGGCCCGACACGTCCACGGTGATGGTGTTGTTGCCAGCGAGGCCGACGGGAGTGAACGTCACCCCGAGGTGCGGGCCGCAGCCGATGCCGCCGATGGCGGTCGAGCACACGTTGGTTTGCGCGGCCAGCGAGCTGGCGAGCAGGGTCGAGACGGTAGCAACGAGCAGGTTCTTCATGGCGAGTTGTGGTTGGAGCGGTGGCGTTTCAGCGCATGTGAGAGCGCTGGCGGGCTTCCCCGACGGCCGGTCTAGTACTCCTCGCATGGGGAGTATACCTATCCCGGCATCTGATTTTCGCGGTGGCCGTCGGCCACGGTGTCCATGCCACGGCGGGCTTGGCTCGCGAACGCTCGGCACGGACCAAACCGGGGAAGCGCTCGCGCGACTCGTTGTTGCGCCGCCGGGCTCGTTCGACCGGGATCCGCGGCGCGGCGCATGCCTCGGCGCAATCCGGTTTGGCTGCACCGAACGGGCGCCGCGCGCCCGACTGCTACTGCGTGCAGGTCGCGACCACGCAGTCGCTCATCTTGATCTCGACGTTGCCCATGCTGTCGGGGCCGATGCTGGCGATCTGGATGCGATACGAGTTCTGCACCGAGTTGGGCCAGCTGCGCGACCACGACCACTGCCCGGCGGAGTCGGAGTTGATCTGATGTCCCCAGATGAAGTCGGTGTAGGCGAAGCACGTGCCCCAGACCGGCTCGTTGATCGGCATGAGGCCCCAGACCATGAGGCCGACGCCGTCCGCGTGCAGGCCGGAAACGGCGACCGTGATGGTGTTGTTGCCAGCGAGGCCGACGGGAGTGAACGTCACCCCGAGGTGCGGGCCGCAGCCGATGCCGCCGATGGCGGTCGAGCACACGTTGG
>DASUFY010000105.1:0-4732 GCA_036274315.1 Planctomycetota bacterium
GACCACGACCTCGTGCGCTTGTGCCTGCCGCGGCGCGTCTACACGCAGAGTCACGTCGACTGGGTCGTCGAGTCGTTCGCCGAAGTGCAGGCGCGGCGCGCCGACGTGCGCGGCCTGACGATCGTGGAGCAGGCGCCGTTCCTGCGCGCGTTCACGGCGAAGCTGCGGCCGGTGGCGTCGCGTGCTCCGGCCGGTGCCGCACACGCCTGAACGCGACCGCAGGCCGGCGGCGAGCGTGCGCACAAGAGCCCCTGGCGCGGGTCGGCACGGCGCCCGAAGACAATGGACGACAAGATCCATTACAGGAGACGACACATGGGCGACCCGATGAACACCAGGCACCCGGACGAACACCGCTGCGGTTGCGGCTGCGGCTCCACGCATCCCGTCGAAGTGCTGTCGCAGGAGCACCAGACCATCGTCGCCGTGCTCGATGCGATGGCGCGCGAACTCGGCTCCCTGCGCCAGGGTGGTGCGGTGCGGCGGCCGTTCTGGCCGTCGGTGTTGGAGTTCCTCGAGCACTACGCCGACCGCTGCCATCACGCCAAGGAGGAACACCAGCTGTTCGTCGAGCTCGAACGCGCCGGGCTGCCGGCGGCGCACGGCCCGACGGCGTGCATGCGATCGGAACACGAGATGGGCCGCCAGCTGCGCCGCCAGATGGCGGACGCGCTGCGGGCAGCCGACGCGCGCGCACTCGCCGATGCCGCCAGCAGCTTCGAGACGCTGTTGCGCGAGCACATCGAGAAGGAGGACCAGGTGCTGTTCCCGCTGGCGAAGTCGATGCTGGACGAGGCCGCGGTGCAGCGCCTGCGCGCCGGGTTCGCGCGCGTCGAGCACGAGGACATCGGCGACGGTGCACACGGCCGCTTCGAGCAGCTCGCGCGGCAGCTCGCGCGCGAGGCGACGGCTGCGGCAGGACGCTGAGCGGCGCCGGTCGCAGGGTCGTATCGCGGTGGGCACGAGTGCGTAACCGGGCGGCTGCCCGGCCAGCACCAATGTCGTGCGGGGTGCGCACTGGCGCGTATTCTGGACGCACCGCTCCGCCAATAACCTCTGCAGGCACGACACCCCTCGGAGGCAACCTTGACGCAAGTGCGGGCATGGACGGTCACGGCGCTCAGCCAACCCATGGTCGAGCAGCAGCGCGTCGAGGTGCCCGGCCGCGGCGAGGTGATCGTGCAGGTGGCCGGTTGCGGCATCTGTCACACGGACCTCGGGTTCTACGCCGAAGGCGTGCCGACGCGGAAGCCGCTGCCGCTGACGCTGGGCCACGAGATCAGCGGCATCGTCGTCGAGGTCGGACCGGGCGCCGAACACTGGCTCGGGCAGGCCGTGGTCGTGCCGGCCGTGATCCCGTGCGGAGAATGTGCGGCCTGCGCGGCCGGCCGCGGCTCGGTGTGCGGCAGACAGATCTTCCCCGGCAACGACGTGCACGGCGGCTTCGCCAGCCACGTGCGTGTGCCCGCGCGCGGCCTCTGCCCCGTGCCCGATCTCGCCGACGCGCGCCGCAATCCGGCCCGCGTCGACCTGCCGAGCCTCGCCGTGCTGGCCGATGCCGTGACGACGCCGTTCCAGGCGATCTCTCGCAGCAGGCTCGGCATCGGCGACCTCGCCGTGGTCGTCGGCGCGGGTGGTGTCGGCGGCTTCGCGGTGCAGATCGCGGCGGCGCTCGGCGCCCACGTCGTCGCGATCGACGTCGATCCGGGTCGGCTGGACCTCGTGCAGGGCCACGGCGCCGGCCTCGCGCTGCGCGCCGGCGAGCTCGACTTCAAGGCGCTCAGGAAGTCGGTGCGGGCGTTCGCCGCCGACCACGAGGTCGACGGCTTCCGCTGGCGCATCTTCGAGTGTTCGGGCACGACGGCGGGGCAGAGCACGGCCTTCGGCCTGCTCGAACCGGGCAGCTACCTGTCCGTCGTCGGCTTCACGACGCAGAAGCTCGAGCTGCGGCTGTCCAACGTCATGGCGTTCGACGCCACGGTGCAGGGCAACTGGGGCTGCCTGCCGGAGCTGTACCCCGCCGCGCTCGAGCTCGTGCTGCAGGGCAAGGTCTCGCTCGGCCCGTTCACCGAGCAGCGCCCGCTCGCTTCGATCAACCGCAGTTTCGCCGACGTGCACGAGAAGCGCGCGGGTCGGCGCATCGTGCTCTGTCCGGAGTCGTGACCATCATGTTCAAGTCCCACGATCTCGTCGATCTCGTCCAGCACGAAGGGTTGCGCATCGAGCCGATGCCGGTGCGCGATCCCGGCGGCAACGTGGTCGCCGGCCTGCATGCGACGCGCATCGCGCTCGACAACGAAGCGCAGCTCAACTCGTACACGACCGCGATGGTGAAGGGAGTGATCCTCGCCATGCGCGCGGCGTCCAACGACCGCGCCTGCACGGCCGTCGTGTTCACGGGCACCGGCACGCGCGCGTTCTGCACCGGCGGCAACACCAAGGAGTACGCCGAGTACTACAGCGGCCAGCCCGACGAGTACCGCCAGTACATGCGCCTGTTCAACGACATGGTCACGGCGATCCTGCACTGCGACAAGCCCGTGATCAACCGCGTCAACGGCATGCGCATCGCGGGCGGCCAGGAGATCGGCATGGCCTGCGACTTCTCGCTCGCCCAGGACCTCGCCGTCTTCGGACAGGCCGGGCCCAAGCACGGTTCGGCGCCGGACGGCGGCAGCACGGACTTCCTGCCGCTGTTCGTCGGCGCCGAACGGGCGATGGAGAGCTGCACGCTGTGCGAACACTGGAGCGCGCACAAGGCCCAGCGGCTCGGGCTGCTCACGGCGGTCGTGCCGGCGCTGCGGCTCGACGGCGAGTTCGTGCCCAACCCGCTCGTGGTCACCGAGCGTTGGCTCGACGAGCAGGGGCGCATCGTGCACGGTGAGTTCCGGCAAGGGGTCGAACGCGCCGCCGCGAAGGAGCGGCTCGCGCGCGGCCAGGTCGACCTGTCGCTGCTCGACCGCGAGGTCGATCGCCTCGTCACCTCGCTGACCATGACCATGCCCGGCTGCCTCAGCAAGACGCTCGAGAGCGTGCGCAAGCACAAGCTCGAGCACTGGGACCGCAACCGGGAGACGAATCGGGCCTGGCTCGGACTCAACATGATGACCGAGGGGCGCGCCGGCTTCCGCGCCTTCCACGAGGGCAGCAAGGCGTGCCGCGAACCGGACTACCTGCTGCTGCGGCAGCGGCTGGCGCAAGGTGCGATGTGGGGCGCGGAGCTGACGGAAGAGATCCTGCAGAAGGCGCACGGCGTGGAGTTCTCCGGTCATGGCAGTTGAACCGCTCGCGAGCCCGATCCAGGTCGAGCACCTCGATGGGGGCAGTCTGTTGCTGGTCCGTCTGGCCAGGCCGAAGGCGAACATCGTCGACGCCGCGATGACGAAGGCGCTGTGCTCCGTGTTCGTCGAGGCGAGAACCACGGCAGCGCTCGCGGCCGTGGTGCTGTCGGCGCAGGGCCCGCACTTCTCGTTCGGGGCCAGCGTCCAGGAACACCTGCCGGACCAGGTCCTCGGCATGCTGCGCGGCTTCCACGGCCTGTTCCGCGCGATCGGCGAGGCGGCGGTGCCGGTGTTCGCCGCGGTGCGCGGCCAATGCCTCGGCGGCGGGCTCGAACTGGCCGCGTTCTGCCACCGCTTGTTCGCGGCGCCCGACGCGAAGTTCGGGCAGCCCGAGATCAAGCTGGGAGTGTTCGCGCCGGTCGCGTCGCTGCTGCTGCCCGAACGCATCGGGCGCCCCGCCGCGGAAGACCTCTGCCTGACCGGCCGCACGATCGACGCGGCCGAGGCGCTGCGCCTCGGGCTCTGCGACGCGGTCGTCGAGGACCCGGAGGCGGCTGCGCTCGGCCATGCGCGCGAACGCCTCGTCTCGCACTCGGCCAGCAGCCTGCGGCACGCGGTGCGCGCCGTGCGCGGACCGTTCCTCGAGCGCTTCCTGCCGCAGCTCGCCGGACTCGAGCGCATCTACCTCAACGACCTGATGGCGACGCACGACGCCCGCGAAGGCATCGAGGCCTTCCTGGCCAAACGGGCGCCGGTGTGGAGGAACGCATGACCACCGCCACGCTGTCGACCCTGCTGCGGCGCGCCGAGGACCTCTACCGCGACCTGCGCCTCGGCGCCGTGCGCGAGTGGAAGCAACGCACCGCGGGGCTAGCCATCGGCTACCTGCCGGTCTACGTGCCGCGCGAGATGCTGCACGCGATGGGTGTGCTGCCGGTCGGTCTGATGGGGGCCGGCGAAGACCTCGAGATCATCCGCGGCGACGCGTTCTATCAGTCCTACATCTGCCACTTGCCGCGCAGCACGATCGAGATGGGCCTCAACGGCAGCCTCGATTGCCTCGACGGCGTGCTGTTCCCGGCCACCTGTGACGTGATCCGCAACCTGTCGGGCATGTGGAAGATGCAGTTCCCCGACAAGTACGCACGCTACGTCGACGTGCCGCAGGACTTCGACCCGGCGCTCGGCGGCGCGTTCTACCGCAGCGAGCTCGAGGACATCGCGGGTGCGCTCGAGGAGCGCGGCGCGCGGCGGCTCCAGCCGATGGCGCTGCGGGCGGCGATCGCCGTCTACAACGAGAACCGCGCGCTCGTCGACGGGCTCTACGCGCTGCGCCAGGTCGAGCCCTGGCGCGTGCCGACCGGCGAACTCTACCTGCTGCTGCGCGCGGGCCTCGTGCTGCCGGTCGAAGAGCACAGCGCCATGCTGCGCGACTATCTCGTCGCGGTCGC
>DASUFY010000106.1:0-3679 GCA_036274315.1 Planctomycetota bacterium
CCGTGCGCACGCATCTGGGCGCCGATGCGCGCGCGGAAGGCCGGCGCATCGAGCGTGTAGGTCCCGACGGCGGCAGCGGGACCGCCACACGCTGCTCCGAGCAGGCACACGAACACGACGAACGGGACACGCAGCATCGGCATGCGCCTACGATGGCGCGCCCGCGGCGGGAAAGCCACTGCGGCCGCCGCTCAGCGGCGCGGGAACAGGACGGTCCGGGCGGCCGTGTCCGCGTCGAGCTGCACGATCCCGGGCGCATCGTGCACGAGCAGCGAGTGCCCGTCCGGAAACCCGAGCAGCGCCATGCGCCGCGGCGCGGCGGCGACGGCGCGCAGCAGGAACCGGGTCGCGTGCGTCGCGCCGTCGAGTGCGACGAGGTCGCGCGTCGTACCGCGATCGAGCCACAGCCAGAGCCGGCCCGCGGGATCGCGCGGCAGCACGGCGGGCGTGCGATCCATCGGCGACCACACCGAGACCTGTTCGAACGGGCGTTCGTCGGGCAGCACGATCGGCGCGAGCGAACGGTCGGCGGGCCGGTAGAGGAACAGGCCGCGGTAGTCGTTGCGGCGCGGCGCGGTGCGGCGCGCGCAGAGCAGGGTGTCGTCGTCGAACAGGCCGAGCACGCGGCAGTCGTCGAGCTCGTTGCGCGCTTCGGTGACGTCGCGCGCGGCGTCGTAGCAGACCCCCTCGTCGACCCACAGCCCGCGCACGCTGAGGCCTGGACTGCGCGGCAGCACACGCCGCAGCGCGAGGTCGAAGCACTCGGTGTGCTCCCCGCCGAACGACTGCACCGCGTGGCCGACCGCTCGCAAGAGCCGCGAACGGTTGCCCGGCCGCAGCAGCCACGGCTCGCGCGTCACGCCACCGTCGCGCTCTTCGATGCACACCTGCCCGTCGGCCACCCAGGCGCGCCTGTCGCCCGGGGCGCGGAACGGCGACGTCGCGCGCGCCTCGTCGAGCGCTTCGGTGCGCAGCCCGTCCGGCAGGCACGAAGCGCCGGCATCGAAGTGGAACCCGATCGGCAGACGTTCGCCCGTCGCGAGGTCGAAGAACCACTGTGCACCGGCGCCGAGTCGCCAGTAACGCTGCTCGCGGTGCATCGCCATCTCGGACGGCAGCAGGAAGTGCGGGCTCACCACACCACCGATGCCACCGAGCTGGGTCGCGGTGCCCTGCTCGAGGTCGATGCGCAGGGGCACGCCGTACCACCGTTCGTCCGCGGCGCCGTAGCCGAGCACGAACCGCAGGTCGGGCGTGATGCCGCTCGCCTCCTGCACGAACACCGCCCGCAGGTCGGGGTGGTGGAAGTCGTGCGCGCGCTGCGCATACCAGATGCCGGGTGGCACGAGGCCGAGCGCCAACGTGGCCCCACCGAACGCGGCCGAACGGCGCGCGCCGCCGCCGCGACGGCCGCACCACGAAGCCGCCGCGACGCACAGCCCGATCGGCGCGATCGCCCACAACCACGGCTGCCAGTCGAGGCCCCCTTCGATGCCGGGACTCCACAGCAGCACGAGCGATCCGGCGAGCCCGAGCAGCAACGCGAGCAGCGCCGTGCCCCCGACCGCCATGCGACCGCGCGGCAGCCACGTGCCGACGGCCCAGATCCACGGCAGCGCCAATAGCGACGCGAGCACGAAGGTCGTGAGGTTGGACCAGACGAACGCAGGGCGGCCCGCGTCGAGCGCCGTGTGCCGTTCGAAGAACAGCGCGAGCCACGGCTGGCCCAGCCCGTTCACGAACAGCACGCCGAGCACGAGGCCCAGCAGCGGCAACGCCGCGGTGCAGAGCGCGAGGAACAGCAGCTTGCCGCCGAACGCGGGAGCGAGGGCACCGGGCAGCCGCTGGCCGAACTGGTCGCGCCCGCCGGCGAACTCGCCGCGCACGAGGCGCGGTGCCGCGAACAGCACGAGGCCGAGCACACCAGCACCGACGAACGATTCGACGGCCAGCACCGCGAATTCGCCGTCGGCCCAGTCGGCGCGCGGCACGAGCAGGAAGCCGAGGCACAGGCACGCGAACGCAAGCGACGTGTAGGCGAGCAGCAGCGAGCGCTGCGCGCGCCATTCCTTCCAGCAGTGGGCCAGCGCGAGCTTCATCGCACGCCACCTGCGTCCGGGTTCGGGAACAGCCGGGTGCGCGCACCGGTGGCCGTGTCGACGCGATCGATGCGGGCGGCGTGCAGCACGAGTGCACTGTGCGGATCGGGCCAGCCGAGCAGCTGCCACCAGCTCGGCGGCTGCCACGCACACGCCGAGACCGCCCGCGTCGCGGTGTCGACGAGCAGCAGCGTGTCCTTCTTGCCGTGCACGAGCCGGCGCATCGCGGGCGTCATCGAGCCCGACAGCCAGATGCGTGCGCTGCCGTCGCGCGGCAGCAGCGAACCCATGGTGCGCAGCGGCGCCTCGACCTCGACCATCTGGAACGCGACGCCGTCGGGCAGCGGCAGGTCGACGACGCTGCGGTCCGCGGGCTGGTACAGGAACAGCCGGCCCGCGCGCCCCTTGATCGCGAGCACCGCACACAGCAGCGTGTCGTCGTCGAAGAGGCCGAGCACGGTGGCGTCGTGCAGCGCATCGCACGGCGAGCTGTCGCCGTTCGCTTCGAGCTGGTGCCAGCGGCCGATCGACTTGGGCCTCGGCACGAACACCCAGCGGTCCCGCACGCAGAAGGCGGCGCCCCAGCGGCCTTGCTTCGACGCCTCGATCTCGCGGCCCGTGAGGTCGAACCAGGCTTCGTCCTGCCGCGTCCAGCGGATCCCGTGTCCGGCCGGCCGCAGCAGACCGATGCGATCCGCGGGCCACGGCCGGTGCGAACGCGTTCCATCGGGCTCCTCGGTGACGATCTCGCCGGCCTGCAGCGCGACGCGGCGGTTGCCCGGCGCCCGAAACGGCGTCGCAAGGAAGCGTTCTTCGTCGATCCTCGCCTGCAGGTCCGCGGGCAGCGTGACGCGCCGGGTCGTCGCGTCCCAGGCGATCGTCGCCAACTTGCCCGTGGTGAGGTCGAAGACGGCGGGCAGTGACCGTTCGGACTGTGTCTCGGCGAGCCAGTACCGCAACGCGCCGCGGTCGCGGAACTGGTCGAAGCGCGCGAACTGCAGGTGGAACCAGCGGTCGATCCCTCCCAACTGCTCGGCGGCGCCGCTGCTGAGGTCGATGCGCACGGGCACGTTGCTCCATGGCTCGTGCGCGCCACCGCGCGCGAGCACGTAGCGAAGGTCCGGGCTCGTGCCGTACACCGACAGTTCCTGCAATCGCTGCAGGTCCGGGTGGTGGTAGTGCCACGCCTCGTCGGCGAGCCACGCCGAAGGCGGCACGAGCCCAACCGCCACTGCCGCGAGGCCGAAGCGCGCCGAGCGCGGAGCACCGCCGCCGCGGCGTCCCTTCGTCCACGACAGCGCGGCGGTGGCGAGCCCGAGTGGCACGACCGCCCACAGCCAGCCTTGCCACGCGATGCCCAGCTCGAGGTTGGGGCACTGCCGCAGCACCGCGGTGACGCAGAGCCCGAGCACGAGCACGAACAACGCCGTGCCGCCGATCGCCATGCGACCCGAAGGCAACCACGTGCCGATCGCCCAGACCCACGGCGCGAGCAGCAGCGCGAGCCCGCAGAACACCGTCGGCCACGGCCACCGGAACGTGACCTCGCCGTCGTACCAGTGCGCAAACAGGTCGTGCCA
>DASUFY010000107.1:0-2137 GCA_036274315.1 Planctomycetota bacterium
GGCGCTCCTGACGTTCCTGTGGGTGCCGCTGCAGCGTAGTTCGGCCGCGTAGCGAATCGTCGGGGCGCGAGATCGAAGGAAGAGGTGAGAAAGCGCATCGGCTCCGGGAAGCTGGATGTGTGAAGCAACCGTTCCCAGAGAAGTTCCGATGCGCGCCGAGAGCGTAGCGCGGCGCCTGCTGTCGTTCCCGCGCCTGTCGGTCGGCAAGGTGAGGTTCGAGGCCGACGAGCTCGGCGACGAGGTGCTGGTCATCGAGGTCGCGGTTCGCGGTCGGTCGCGATGCTCTCGCTGCGGCCGGAAGTGCCCCGGCTACGACCGGCTGCGGCCGCGCCGCTGGCGACACCTCGACTTCGGCGCGTTCGAGGTGCACATCGAGGCGGCGTTGGCGCGCGTCGAGTGCGAGCGATGTGGCGTGGTGGTCGAGCAGGTCAGTTGGGCCGAGCCCGAGTCGCGCTTCACCGTGCACTTCGAAGAGTTGGTCGGCTGGCTGGCGCAGCGCTGCGACAAGACGGCGATCAGCACGATGATGCGCATCGCGTGGCGCACGGTGGGGACGATTCTGGAGCGCGTCGTGGTGCGCCGCCGCCAGAAGATCGACTGGACCAAGGTGACCGCGATCGCCGTCGACGAGCTGTCGTTCCGCAAGGGCCAGCACTACCTCACGCTCGTGTCCGACCTCGAGACGGGACGGATCCTCTGGTCCAAGGAGGGTCGCTCGGCCGCGACGCTCGAGGCCTTCTTCGCCGAGATCGGCCGCGACGCGTGCGAGCGCATCCGGCATGCGGCGATCGACATGTTCGAGGCCTACGCCCAGGCGATCCGCCGCTGGCTGCCGAACGCGACGATCGTCTATGACCGCTTCCACGTGCAGCAGCTCAGTTCCAAGGCCGTCGACGAAGTGCGACGCGGCGAGTGGCAGCGGTTGCGCGGCAGCGCCGAAGCGCGCGGCATCAAGCACCTGCGGTGGGCGCTGCTGCGCAACCCGTGGAACGTGACTCCCGCCGAGCACGAGCGGTTGGCCGCGCTGCCCAAGCAGAATCGGCTGCTCTACCGCGCCTACCTGCTCAAGGAGTCGCTCGCAGGCATCTACCGCAGCCTCTACACGCCGACCTGGGCCAAGCGGCGCCTCGTCGAGTGGATCGAATGGGCAACGAGGTCGCGACTCGCTCCGTTCCGCAAGGTCGCGCGCACGTTGCGTCGCTGCTTCGACGGTGTGCTCGCATACTTCGACACCGGCTACACGACGAGCCACGCCGAGGGACTCAACACCAAGGCGCGCTTGGCGACGCGGCAGGCGTACGGCTTCCACTCCGCCGACGCCGTGCGCGCCATGATCGAGCTGCGATGCACTGGTATCACGCTCCAGTTGCCGCACCAGATCGTCGGCGCTGCGAGCTGAGTGGCGCCGAGTCGCAGCGCAGGAGAGTCCTTCGGGAAAAGGGAAGAGGAAGGGGCTGCCCAGCGGCAGGGGAAACCCGAAGGTGGGGTTTCCCCGAGAGCGATCACGCGATGGCGCGGATCTGGTCATTGCCTTCAAGCGCCCACACGAACGTCAGGAGAGCCAAACAATTGTCCGTCCGAACGGCTGCTCGTCGCTCGCATCACGTCACGGGAGCACGCGCCGTTCGTGCAGAGCGGCATCGGCTCGGGCGGTGCCGAAGTCGTGCTGACTCTGACGCGCGAGACGGCGGCGCGCGCACGGATCACGGGCCGCGTGCTGCTCGCCGACGGCAAGCCCGCGACTGGCGAGGAGGTCAGTGCCGGTTGCACAGACGCGCGGCGGTTCAGTGAGGAGTGCGTTGTCGGCACCGACGGCGAGTTCGCGATCGATGTTCCTGCGGGCACGTGGATGCTCGGCGTGACCGTGAAGGGTCATGCGGGCTTCCGGTCGGAAGCGCAGCGTCTCGAATTCGGCACGACCTGGAACGCCGGCACGATCCACCTCGACCGCGGCGGCACGGTGCGCGTGAACGACGGCGAGAGACCGACGCTCGGACACCGCATAGTGACGCCGGACGGCCGGTTCGTCGCGGTGCTGCACACGCCGCTGCCGCCGCCACGCTCGGATCTGTTGAACCCCGGCGACTACGTGCTGCTAATCCACGGCTCCCAGATCGCGGCGCAGGCGATCCCGTTC
>DASUFY010000108.1:0-6505 GCA_036274315.1 Planctomycetota bacterium
ACCACGACAGATGTTCGCGCACGGCCTGCGACAGCGACGGCCTGTAGTCCTCGGTGCGCACGACGCCCGTCAGCAGGTCCTGGATGTGCAGCAGACCTTCCTGGAACAGGTTGCCGAGCAGGCCGCCCGCGATGCCGACGACGGCGGCGAGGAGGAAGATCGCGAACGCGCGCAGCGGGAGACCCTTCTGCTTCGGCATCGAGGATCCGGCAAGGGTGGAACCGCGGGCCGCTGGCGTCAAGCCTGCTCCCGTTTGGTTGCCGCGTGCGTGGCGGCCGCCATCGGCGAGCGGGAGCGCGCCGCGAACGCTTGGCACGCACACGGATCGGCGATAGAAGGAACGTGCGGTCCACGAGAGTCATGGCCAACCCGTCGTCGGCACCACGTCCCCGAACCCTGATGTGCATGCTTGCCGCTCTGCTCGCCGCGGGCCTGGCGTGCGCGCAGGATGCCGACGACATCGTCTTCCTCGAGGGCGTTGCGAACCGCTGCGAGCTGCCCGATCGACTGCCGTGCAGCGCGATCGACGCCGGCGGCAAACCCTGGTGCCTCTACCGTCGCCGCGGCGACGACCGCAGCGATCTGGTCCTCACGCAATCGAGGGCGATCCGGGCCGAGATCACCGAGGCCCGCACCGGCGCGCTGCTGCCACTGCCCGACGACGCGATGCTCCTGGTCGTGTGGGAGACACCGGTTGGACCGGCGACCACGATCGCGAGCCGCGAGTATTCCGTGGTCCGACGCGACTGGGCGGGCGAACCCGAACTGCTGGCGAGCGCAGCCGGCATCTCGCTGCGCGGGGCCGCCATCGACGCGACGGGTCGCGCCTTCGTTCTGCTCGGCGCGGCGGCTGGATCAGGTTCGCCGGACGCCAGGTCGGACCTGAGCCTGCGGGTCCGTGGCCCGGGCGGTCGCGAATGGAGCCCACCGATCGTGGTCGACAGCGGCAACGACGCCCAGCAACTGCAGATCGCCTGTGGCACCGACACCGCGGTCATCGCGTTCTCGACGCCCGCGCCACGTCTTCGTGCGCTTCTACGCGCTGGCCGACGCCCGCTTCCTCGACGCGGTGGGCGTGCCCGCCGGCGACGACGAGCCGTTCGTGCTGCGCCCGCAGTGCCCGTTCCAGCTCGCGATCGGCGGCGATTGGCTGTTCCTGCGTTTCGACGACGACGGACCGACCAATGAAGCCTGGCTCGCGAGCGCTGCCCTGGCGCCGAGGCCGGTCTGGTCCAAGCGCCTGCTGCGGGAACACACCGGCGCCGACGAGCGGCCGACCGACCAGCTGTGCGCGCTGTTGCCCATGCCCACGGGCCACGCCGCCGTCGTGTGCGCGCACACCGACAACCGCGGCTCGATGCTCGACTACACCGTCGTCGGGCCGAGGGGATCGTCGTTCAACAGCGGCACCTTGTTGCGCACGAGCGGGCGCCGCATCGACCGCGTGGTGTGCGGTGGGCGCAGCGACCACCCCGACCTCGCGCTGGCCAGCCGGTCCTTCTCCGGCGAGTTCACCTATGGGCACGTTCTGCCGTTCGCGGTCAGGCCCGGCGGTTGGCCCTCGCCGTTCGCCCTGCGGGAGCCGGGCGCGCGGAGGCGCAACAGCTCTCGACGGCCTGCCGAGGAGGGTGTGGCCGCGGCTCTGGCGTGGCTTGCCGCCCATCAGGACGAAGATGGCAAGTGGGACTGCGACGGCTTCATGAAGCACGACGGCGCGGGCGAACCCTGCGACGGCCCTGGCAACGCGGTGCACGACGTCGGCGTGACCGGGCTGGCCCTGCTCTGCTTCCTTGCCGACGGCGCGACGCTGCATGCCGGGCCGCACCGCGCGGTGCTCGACCGTGGGTTGCGGTGGCTCGTGGACAACCAGGCCGAGAACGGTCTGTTCGGCACGGCGTCGTACGAGAAGTCCATCTACGACCACGCGATCGCGACCATCGCCGTGTGCGAGGCACAGGCCACGTCGGCTGCCTACTGGCTCCGCGAGCGTGCCCAGCGCGGCATCGACTACCTCGAGATGCATCGCAATCCCTACAGCGTCTGGCGCTACAAGCCGCGCGACAACGACAACGACACTTCCGTGACTGCGTGGTGCGTGCAGGCGCTCTGGTCGGCAAGGGTCGCAGGGCTCTCGGTCGACGAGAGCGCGCTGAAGTTCGCCGAAACGTTCCTGGACCAGGTCTCCACGCCGGCTGGCGATCATGGCTACACGAAGGTAGGCGCGGCCAGCGATCGCAAGCCCGGCGATCACGCAACCAGGTTCCCGATCGAGAAGGGCGCGCCGATGACCGCCGCCGGCCTCTTCTGCCGCTTTCTGCTCGGCGAGGACCCCAAGGAGAAGACCGTGATGTCGGGGGCGGCCAATCTCATCCTGGCCAAGCCGCCGTACTGGGATCCCAGGGCCGGCTCGATCGACATGTACTACTGGTACTACGCGACGTACGCGATGTTCCAGACCGGCGGCCGCGCCTGGACCGAGTGGCAGAAGAAGCTCGACCTCGCCGTCGTCAAGACGCAACGCCGCGACAAGGCGCAGCCCAACGCGTTCGGCTCCTGGGATCCGATCGGCGTCTGGGGCGACGACGGTGGCAGGGTGTATTCCACGGCGATGGCCTGCCTGATGCTGCAGGCCGAGCACCGCCTCATGCGCCTGCGCTGATCGTCGCGCGGGTCCGAGCCGGGCTCACATCACGGCAGGGAGACCGCTGGACGGAAACCGACGTTGTCGACCTCGCGGTCCGGACTCGCGAAGAGGCGTTGCCGGTCCGTGCAGAACGCGGCATACGAATCGAAGGCGCCGCCGCGCACGACCTGCCAACGGCCAGGCGCGGCCTGCGCCGCATCGTCCGGAGCGCACCACTCCCACACGTTGCCCAGCATGTCCTGCAGCCCCGCCGCATTGGCCTCGAGCCGACCGACCGGTGCCGCCAGTTGCTGCACCCTTCCGCCGACGTCGGCGCGCACGGGCTCGCGGTAGTTGCCGCGGAACCAAGCCACCCTGGCCAGGGGCTCGCCCGCGCCGGCGCTGCATGCGCGCTGCCATTCGGCTTCGCGCGGCAACCGGTAGCCGAACCGTTCGCAGAATGCGATCGCGGCAACGAAGCTGACCGCGACGGGCCTCGCACGAACGTCGCCCTCGACGGCAGCGACCGAACCGCCCACCGCGCCGGCGCCCCACTGCTCCCAGGTGATCTCCGTCTGCGCCAGGTAGAACGCATCGAGCTTCGTGTCTGCGATCGTGGTGCCGGGAATCAGGGCGAACGTGACGCCCGTGCGTGGGTCCCGTACGCGTGTGGGCCAGAGATGCTCCCGCGCGAGCGCCCACTGCGCTTCCGCGAGGGGCTCGCCCCACGGCAGCTCGCCGCGCTCGGCGCGTTCGACGTCCTGCGGTCGCGAACCCGGGGCGATCCTGCCGAGCAGTTCGACGTGGTCGAGCAGGCGCCGCGTCTCGGCGGCGTAGCAGGGCCGCGCGGCGGCTGCGCCGGAACGCCATTGCTGCAGCTGTTCGGGGGCGACCGCCGCACCGCGGTCCAGGGCCTCGCGCACCTCCCGCAATCGCGAGGCGGATGCCAGGTCGGCTTCGAGCATCGGCAACAGCGAATCGCGATAGGCAGGCGGCAGCAGCCTCGCGCGTTGCGTCATGGCCTGCAGGTCCGCCTCGGACTCGATGCCCGACGCGCGCACCTGCTCACACAGCTCCAGACCGCTCTCGTGGCCGGCGAGCACCACCTCGGCGGCCGTCGCGTACGCCGCCGGCAGCCCGGCCACGCGCGCGCGCCACGCCTTCAGCGTTTCGCGATCCATCTCGCCAGCGACGCCGAGATCCGCGAGCGTCTGCGCGGCGCCCCGGAGCATCGTCAGGCGGTCCTCGATCTCGTGGCGCAGCGTCGGCGCCAGCGCCAGTGCCTGACGTTCGAGGTCGCCCAGCTGACTCATCGTGTGTGCACGGTCCGCGGCGAGCAGTCGATCGATCGCCCCGTGCTCGTCCACCTCGCCGAGGCGCTGTTGCGCCTCGATCCGGTAGGCATCGAGCATCACCGGCAACCTGTCGGCCCACTCGCGCCGCAGATCGTCGCTCATCGCGCCGGAGCGACGCAACTCCTGCAACGACGCGAACGACTCGGCGTGCCGTTCGAGCATGGCCAGCACCTCGCTGCGTTCGGCACCGGTGAGCTCATTCGCCTTCTTGCGCAGGTCCTCGAGCGCACCGAGGCTGTCGACCATTCGCAGCGCGCGCACCTCGGCCACGATCCTGACCGCATCGATGCCGCCGCGCAGCGCGAACATGTAGACCAGCGACGCGGCGAGCAATGCCACCGCGGCGAGACCGGCCAGCAGCCTCGTGCGATGGCGACGCAGTCGTCGCAGCGTGCGCCTGACCGCGCTGGCGGGACGCACCGAAACCGCTGCACCGGCGGCGAACGCCTGCAGGTCGCGCTGCAGGTCCGCCATCGTCGCGTACCGATCCCCGCGGTCCTTCTCCATTGCCTTGCGCACGATCGCCGCGAGATCCGCCGACACCGCCGGATTCCAACGCGTGAGCGGCGGCGGTTCGACGTGCGTGATCTCGTGGTAGAGCGCGGCGAGGGTCACACCGTAGTGTGGGTGCCGCAGCGCGATCAGCTCGTACAGCGTCACGCCGAGCGAGTACACGTCGGCGCGTGCGTCGACGTCGTGCGCGCCGACGATCTGTTCCGGGGCCAGGTACATCGGCGTGCCCATGACGTCGCTGCTGCGCGTCAGGGACTGGTCGAACTCCAGGCGCGCGAGACCGAAGTCGAGCACTCGCACGCCCCCATCGGCGCCGATCATCAGATTGCCCGGCTTCACGTCGCGGTGCACGATGCCCTGCACATGCGCCGCGTGCAGGGCACCCGCGGCCTCGGCGCAGATGGTGGCGATCGCCCGTTCGTAGCTGCCCTCGAACTGCACGGGCGTGCCGACCGTCCTGGCGACGAATGCGGCGAGGTGCGAAGCCTGCATTCGATCGGCCTGCTTGTCCTTGTCGCGACAACCGGCCAGGAAGTCGTCGAGTGCAGCGCCGCGCACGAGGTCCATCACGAAGAAGGGCATGCCGTCGCAGTCACCGATCTCGTAGACGGGCACGATGCTGGGATGACGCAACCGGGCCAACGTCCGCGCCTCGCGCTCGAACCGCAGTCGCATGTCCGGTTCCGACGACGCACCCTGCAAGATCTTGACGGCGACCCACCGATGCGTGTCTTCGTCCCAAGCCAGGTGGACCACCCCCATCCCGCCGCGGCCGATCTCCCGCAGCAATGAATACCGCGCGAGTCGCCTGACGCCGCGGTCCGGGTCGCGCCGGTGCTCGAAGCGCTCCAACCACGCCGAGAACCTCTCCCTCCAGGCCGGATGGCGCGCGACGAGATGTTTCAGCTGCGAGCCGTTGACCGTGCCGCTCGCGACGATGCAGGCGCTCAGCTGGAGTTCGAGCTCGAGCGGCAACGCCGCCCCATCGTGGCGCTCACGGCCTCTGTTGTGGCTGCTCGTGCTCATGCGCGGTCTCGTACCGTCGGCCGACTGTATCGAGCGGGCGCAGGATCCCGTATGCCCGGCGGCGGTCTTCGATGATTCGCCGACTCGTGGCGACCCCGGCGCATTCTGCCTCAGCGCCGCAGCCAATCCGGCGCCGGCGCCGGCGCAAGACCGTCACCGGCGGCGAGCCGCCGCGCGAACCCGAGCGGGTCGGCGGGCCAGCGCCGCACGCAGCCGTCGATGCCGGTAGAGACCACGCTCGCACCGTCGGGCGAGAACTCCGCGCACAGCACCGGCCGTTCGTGCGCCGCCTGCGCGGTCAGCGGCTCGGCGCTCGCCGCATCCCACACGATCGCGATGCCGTCCCAGCCGGCCGTGACGATGCGGCTGCCGTCGCCCGAGTAGTGCGCGCTGTAGATCAGGGCCTCGTGGCCGCGCAGCGTCGCGAGCCGCTGGCCGTTCGACGCCGACCAGATCCGCACGACGTCGGTCTTGCCGTCGCGATCGACGGTCGCCAACCGTTCGCCCGTCGCGTCGAACGCGCTGCGCGAGACCGTGCCCGTCGTTTCGATCTACCTGCACCCGAAGATGGTCGACTTCGCCAAACCGGTCGACATCGAGGTCAACGGCAAGTCGGTCTTCCACGAGGTCGTGAAGCCCGACTTCGCCACCATGCTCGAACTCGTGCGCGAGTTCGACGACCGCGGCCGCATCTTCTGGGCCCGCGTCGACGTCAAGGTCAGCAAGGAGCCCGGCGAACCGCGCGGCGAGTAGCCCTCCGGCAGCATGCGCATGCACTCGCGTGGGCGCCGCGCTATTCCTGGCGCGCCATGAGCACGCCGATCCGCAACGTCTCCGACACCGCGCTGTGGGTCGCGATGTACCGCGCGTTCGAGAGCGAACGGCCCGACGCGATCTTCCGCGATCCGTACGCGCGCCGCCTCGCCGGCGAACGCGGCGAGGCGATCGTGTCGACGCTGCGACACGGTCGCGCCATGGCCTGGCCCAT
>DASUFY010000109.1:0-12479 GCA_036274315.1 Planctomycetota bacterium
GTGCAGCGCCGGCACCGAGCTCAGTCGCACCGAACGGAAGATGCCGCCGAGGTCCATGTCGGCGTACTCGCTCATCTTGTCGAGCTGATCGCTGGCAACGCTGTGCTCGGTGGCGAGCACGGCGAGCACGTTGTCCCTCTCGTGCACGACGTCGGTGATGTCGGCTTCGAACGGCACCGCGCCGCCGTCGTGCGTGGCCACGCGCCGGCCGTTCACGAAGACCTCGGCGCCGCTGTAGACGCCGTCGAACCGCAGCAACCAGCGCCCGGCGCCGCCCCGAGCATCGAAGTGCCGGCGATAGCCGCCGGCCGTGCGCACGCGCAGGCCCTGCATGGCCCAGTGCCCTGGCACGTTGATCGACGTCCACGTCGCGTCGTCGAAGGCCGCGGCCTCGAACCCGGCCGGCGGATCGGCCAGGAACTTCCAGGTGCCGTCGAGGCTCTCGCCGGTGCCCGGTGTGCACGGCGTGAGTCCGTACTGCAGTGCGGCTGCGGGCCAGGTCGTCGTGTGCAGCGCGCCCCCCACCGACGTGCGCAGGCGGACTTCGCCGAAGAGGCCGATCGGCATCGGCGCCGCGAACATGCCGTTCGCGTCGCTGGTCACCTCGGCCAGCCATGCCCCGCCCGCCGCCTCGCCGCGCAGCTCCACGCTCGCGCCCGCGATCGCCGCACTGCCCCACGCGTCGCACACGACGCCAACCACGTTGCCGGTCAGGTCCGAGCCGAGCTGCACCGCGGGCGGCACCGGTGCGGCGAACACCTCGACCTCGGTGAAGCTCGGGCCGTTGGTGATGTCGGCGATGCGCAGCCGATCGGTGGTCACGGCCCCGACGTCGACCGCCACCACGCGCGGCAGCTTCTGGCCCGACACGCCGCAGTGCCGCAGCGTGCGCCAGTGCTGCCCGGCGCCGTCCCAGACCTGCACGTCGAGTTCCATGACGTAGGTGTCGAACTGGTGCAGCACGACCTGCCGCAACGTCACCGGCTGCGGCCAGTCGAGCTGGTACCAAACGCCCGAGTTGTGGCCCGGGATGCCCGACCACCGCGTCGCCGGATCGCCGTCGTTGGCGAAGGCGGCGACGAGATCGGGGCCCTGGTCCTCGGAGGCGCTCGCCGTGGCGGTGCGTGCGAGGTTGGCCGCGCTCGTCGGCTGCTGGGCCAGCAGCGTCGAGCAGACCGGGCAGAGCAGCACGAGCCACGCGCGGCGAGGAGGTCGCGGCATGGGCGCAAGCTTTACCCGGCTCTGCGCGCCGAAGCGACGCGATAAGGTGGACCCGCGGCTCACCGCCGATTCGACCAGCACACAGGAGGCGGAGCTCGAATGGAGAACGCACTCACCAAGGGTATTCGAGCGATGCACGCAGGCGCTCGACACGCCCGACCCGCAGAGCCGCGTGGCGGCGAACGTCCTCGCCGCGACGAAGGATCCCGCCGTCGCCGGTGCCTTCGCCCATCGCACGAAGCTCGCGAGTCTCGCCTGCCTGGCGATCCACCGCACGGATCGCCTGACGCTGCTGGCGGGCGCCCTGTCGCCCGGTTTCCGCGCCGGGCCGCACAATCACATCTCTGGTCCGTCGTCGGCGTGTGCGCGCGCCGGCAGGACAACCAGGTCCTCGAGCGCGACGGCCGCGGGCTCCGGCAGCGTGGCGACGCATTCGTGGTTTGCTCCCGGTGTGCTGTCGAACGCCGTAGACGTCATCCACGCCATCTGCAACCCGCTCGATGCACCAACTCGTCGTGCTGCATGCGTACGGTCGGGACCTCTTCGCGACGCCGCGAAGCAAATGGGATCCGGGTACGCACGAGGAGGTCCCCTTCGACTGGCGTAAGGTGCGGTCGACGCCGTGAACGTGCAGGCGGGCGGCTCCGGCGGAACGGGGGCGGGGCGGTCATGCAATCAGCCCGACGTCGCGCTGTCGACAGTACAGCACTTCACGATCGGGCGGTGACGCCTGACCCGGCATCGGTCGTGGCCCGGCGGGTCAGGTCTTCGCTTCGTTCAGTGCCGCGTCGAGAGCGCGTGCGAACAGACGCGCATCGGTGAAACGCCCGGCGGGGTCCTTGCGCAGCGCGATCTCGCAGACCGGGATCAAGGGACGTGCCGCCGCCGGCACGCGGGCTGGGGGCAACGCCATGGACTCGGCGTGGGCAGTGCGATTCATGAGCTCGAACACCGAAGATGGAGGCCGGGGGCCCAACGGATGTTCGCCGACGAGGATCTCGTGCAGCGTGATGCCGAGCGCCCACACATCGTAGGTCGGCGCGATCTGCGGCTCTCCCTGGAGAGCCTCCGGTGGCATGTAGAGCGGAGTGCCGACGATTTGGTCCGACGGTTCCTCGCTGACCGTCTCGGCAGTCGATGTCTCGCCGAGCGTACCTCCGCGGTGCAACCGGATGCCCGAAGCGCTGTTGTCGCCCCGTAGGATCGACGCCCCCCAATCGCAGAGATAGGCGTCGCCGTGGGTGCCGAGCAGGATGTTGGCTGGTTTCACGTCGCGGTGCAGGACGCCCTTGTCATGCGCAAACGCGAGTCCCCACGCCACCTGCAGCAGCGCTTCCGCCGCGGGCAGCCAGGAATCGCGATGCTCGGCGAGGTGTCGAGCCAGTGTCCCGCCTGCGGCCAGCGGCATCACGATGCGAAGCCGCCCGTCTTCGTCGACGCCGATCTCGTGCACCGTCAGCACCGCAGGGTGGTCGAGTTGGGCGGCGATCTGCGCCTCGTCGAGCGGCCGCATGGAGTAGATCGGATCCTCAGCCCGCGGGGTCTTCAGGGCGACGGCGCGGCCGAGCAGTTCGTCGCGCGCGCGACACACTCTGGCCATGCCTCCGGCACCGAGGGGCGCCTCCGGCGCAAACCTCCCCATCGGCGTACTGAAGGCAGCAATCGAGCGCAGCCGCTCGGCGAATCCGTCCAAACGATCGTGCGACCGCGGACCTGCAGAGATCGCCGCCCGTGGGGTAGCGACGACTGCACGCGTCAGCGCGACATCTCCGTCGGCCCCATTGGCGAGGTCGCCGATCGACACGGCGGTGGGCGCCCGGCGGGCGACGCGCGGCCAGTGGCGCCATGGCGCGCGCAGCCTGTCGAACCATCGGTCCCCGCCTGCAGATGGGGACTTGCCGTCGACGAAGCGCTGCAGGTCGTCGCGCAGCGCAGTCATCGTCGGGTAGCGATCCTCGACGACCGGCGCGATGCCGCGCTGGCAGATCGCCGCAAGGCGCCGGTCACGGTGCCACGCGGTGTCGGGCAGTGCGTACGCCGTGGTCTCGCGACGCATCGTCGGCGGCGCGCCCACGAGCGCGAAATGCACAATCGCCGCGACCGAGAACACGTCATTCGCCGTGTGCCACTCGCCGCGCTGCTGCTCGGGTGACATGAAGCCGGGCGAGCCAAGGTGCGTCGAGGCGAGGTCGATCCCGCGGTCCGTGCCGACCCACCCCGGCGCGACATCGTCGCGCGCTCCCTGTGCGCGCGCCAGCCCCCAGTCGATCACGCACACCTCGCCGTAGCGCCCCACGAGGATGTTCGCCGGCTTCACGTCGCGGTGCAGCACACTGCGCGCATGCGCGTGTGCCAGCGTGTCGCCGACGCGGACCAGGATGCGCGCGAGGTCCTGCAGGAACGAAGTGCTCTGCTCGTTGCGGTGCATCCACTCCGCGAGCGTGCGTCCGCGCACGAATCGCATGGTGTAGAACGGCACGCCTGCTGCGCCGATGCCGAGGTCGTGGACCGGCGGGATGCCAGGGTGATGCAGCTGCGCTGCTATCTGCGCCTCGTCGAGGAACCGATGGATCAGCCAAGGGTCGATCTCCGAGAGCCGACGACCGTGCCTCTGGTGGATCGTCTTGAACGCAACGCGCCGCCCGAGCATGCGATCCCGGACGATCGACACCGTGCCGAGCGCACCGCGGCCCAGCTCCTCCAGGACTTCATAGCGTCCCGTGCTCTGCGACAGCCGCCACACGGCACCGAGGCGCCGCTGCATGTCGCCGAGTAGTGCTTGGACGCGCGCTGCGCAGGCCCGGAGCGCTGCCGCGTGCCGCGGGTTAGCGGCACAGAGCGATGTCACCTCGGCCTGCACTTCCCTGCCGGCACTGCTGCGCACCAGGATCGCCAGCAGCGCGTCTTCGAGGTCCGACGGCAGTTCCGGTGTGGAATCCACGGTGCGTGAAGCTGACGCCCTGCAGCCGCGGCGATCAAGGTCAGCACGCTCGCGGCCCTGCCATGCCACGGTGGCATGCAAAGAGTTGCGATCAGCAACTCGTCGTACGGACCGGTCATGCGCCGCGCGCGTCAAGGTCCATGTTTCCGGATCCGCTCGATCACGCTCGTCGTCGAACGGCCCGGCACGAGCGGCACGAGCAGCACCTGGCCGCCGTGCGCCTCGACCCATTCGCGACCGACGACGCCCTTGTCGCGCCAGTCCTCGCCCTTGGCCAGCACGTGCGGCGTCACGGCCTCGATGAGCCGCAGCGGCGTGTCCTCGTCGAAGGCGACCACGTAGTCGACGGCCTGCAGCGAGCTGAGCACGGCGGCGCGGTCCTCGAGCCCGTTGAACGGCCGTCCGGGTCCCTTCTGCTGGCGCTGCACCGACGCGTCGCTGTTGACGCCGACCATGAGCGCGTCGCCGTACGAACGCGCGCGCGCCAGGTAGTCGCAGTGACCCGCGTGCAGGATGTCGAAGCAGCCGTTCGTGAAGACGAGCCGCCGGCCCTCGGCGCGCAGGCGGCTCGCGACCTCGACGGCCTGTTCGCGCGTCAGCACCTTGCCCGACGCGACCGACGACGTCTCGCCGAGGCGAGCCAGCAGCTCGCGGCGGCTCGGCGCCCACGTGCCGAGCTTGCCGACCGTGATGCCGGCCGCGTGGTTGGCGAGGCGCAGGCTGTCCTCGAGCGACACGCCGGCCGCGCGGCAGAACGTCAACACCGCGACGACCGTGTCGCCCGCGCCCGTGACGTCGAAGACCTGGCGCGCTTCGGTCGGGATGATGCGGTGGCTGCCGTCCTCCGTCTCGAAGAAGATGCCGTCCTTGCCGAGCGTGATGACCGCCGTGCGGATGCCCGTGATCTCGCGCAGGCGCTGGGCCACGCGGTGCAGGTCGCCGCTCTCGCGGATCGCGATGCCGGTCGCGCCTTCGGCCTCTTCGCGGTTGGGCGTCAGCAGGTCGACGCCGCGGTAGATCGAGTAGTCCTTGCCCTTGGGATCGACGACCGTGACGCCACCCTGCGAACGCGCTGCGGCGATCGCCGCCGCGATGACGCGCGGCGTCAGCACACCCTTGCCGTAGTCGCTGAGCAGCACGCTGCGCCACGGGAACGGCCGCTGCTCGAGGATCGCGAGCATCTCGCGTTCGGCGGGGCCGCCGACCGGGGCCCGGCTCTCCTCGTCGACGCGCAGCACCTGCAGCGTCTTGGCGACGTAGCGCGTCTTGCGCGTCGTCGGCCGCGTCGTGTCGACGACGAGCGCCTGCGTGTCGATGTCCGCGTCCTGCAGCAGCGCGCGCAGCCGGCCGCCCGCCTCGTCTTCGCCGACGACGCCGAGCACCGAGGCAGACGCACCGAGTTCACGCAGGTTGGCGGCGACGTTGCAGGCGCCGCCGAGCAGGTAGCGTTCGCTGTCGAAGTCGAACACGAGCACCGGAGCCTCGGGCGAGACGCGGCTGGCCTTGCCGTCGGCGTAGCGGTCGAGGATCAGGTCCCCGACGACGAGGATGCGCGTGTTCGGCAGGCCCGCGAGCACCGCGGCGAGCCGCGTGTTCTCCGGCACGGCGCCCATCAGCGCGGCTCCATCAGCGTGCCGCGCGCCTCGGCCGTGCACAGGATCGCCTGGTGCAGCAGCGGCAGCACGATCTCGTGCATGGCAAGCACCGACCTGCCCTCCTTCGGCGGCCGCTGCACGACGTTGGTCAGCGCGCGGTACTGCTGGATCATGTCGAAGTTGCAGGTCAGGAAGTCGGCGCCGAGCTCGCCGCGGTTGCGCGCGACGGACACGGCCTTGAGGAACACCTCGGGCATGATCACGGCCGAACCGATGTTGCACCAGACGCCGTGGTCGAGGCGGCCGACGCTGTCGGCGAGGATCCAGAAGTCGCGCGTCGTCGCCGCGCCGAGCGCCGCACCGTCGAGCTCCGGGTCCATGTGCGTGATGTCGCAACCGAACGCGACGTGCACGGTCGCCGGGATGTGCAGGCGCGCCGCTTCGGCGAAGACCGACAGCTGGCGGAAGCGCAGGTCGTCGTCGAGGATCTGCCGGCCGATGGCCAGGCCGAGCCCTTCCTGCCGCTGCTCGGCGCGCAGCGCGGCGCCGTTGAGGCCGGTCCACGTCTCGCGCCAGAAGCCGAACGAGCCGTCGCCGAGGCCCTGCGCGACGTCTTCGCTCGTGGCCCCCTGGTAGGCCGTCTCCCAGTCGTGGATCGCCGAGGCGCCGTTCGTGGCGATGTGCGTGACGAAGCCGCGCCGCATGAGGTCGATCAGCAGCGGCGACAGGCCGACCTTGAGCACGTGCGCGCCGAGGGCCAGGCCGACCTCTCGGCCCTGTTCGCGCGCCTCGCAGATGCGCTGCACGACGAGCTTGAGCGACTTGCTGCCGTAGATGTCGGGCAGCGCCTCGAACCACTGCAGGAAGCCCGTGACCGGTGGCAGCACCCTGGCGAAGTCCTGCTTGCCGACGAGGTTCTTGCGCTCGGCGAGCGGGCGCACGCGCAGCGGGCGGCTCTTTGCTCGCGGCTTCGGCGCCGGCTTCGCCGCGCGCTTCTGTTTGGGCTTCGGCTTCGACTCGGTCATCGGGGCCGGCATCGTGCAAGACCGGCGTCGTCGGGTCCAGCATGCGCCCGGCGGTTCGCGAGGCGTGCACCCCCACCGACCGTTCCCAGCGCGTGTGACGGTGCTCTTCGAACGGTTCGACGCGGAGACCGTAGACGGTCCGGATCCGTCGCTGGGAAGGGCCCGCCCCGCGCGCCCGCGGTTGCGCGGGGCCCGCTGCGTGCGACGCAACGGGCCCGGTGCTCCCGTGGCTCAGCGCCAGTAGACGCGCAATTCGCGCACGACGACCGGGCCGAAGCCCTTGTCGACCACGAGGTCGAAGCGCAGCAACGTGGCGCGGTCGTGGTTCAGCGAATCGCCGCCGCCGGTCGCGACGCGCGTGCGCCACGGTCCGATCGTCGACGGCAGCGCGTTGCCCGTCGCGGGGTCGCGCTGCGCGCCCTGGAAGCGCACGAACACGGGCCCGTTCGGGTTGTCGGCGGCGAGCGACGACACGCTCGCGTCGTCGCTGAACAGCACGGTCGCGCCGGCGACGTCGGCGACGAGTTCGTAGCGCAGGTAGACGGGCAGCGCGTTCGTCGGCGGCAGCAGCCACAGCGAGCGCGAGCCCGTGCGGCTGTCGCTGTCGGTGAGGAGCCCCGCGTTCTGCGACGCGTTGTAGGCCGGCTGGCCCGCGCCCGAGAACGTGACGCCGCCCGCGGCTTCGAGCCGGTAGAAGCCTGGCGCGCCGTTGCCGGCCTGCGAAACGATGTTGATCGTGGACGGGGTGATCATGCCGGTGCGGCTGCCGAGGCCGCCGCTGCAGTCGACGGTGCCCGCCACGGTCACGTTGGCGCTGGACTGCAGCAGCAACGACCCACCCGAGCCACCGCCGCCCGGCGACGAGACGCCGTAGTCGATGTCGCCCGGCGAGATGTTCGTCGGGCTGTCGCCGTTGATGAGCACGCCCGCACCGCCGGTCGCCGAAGCGGTGCCGCCGTTCGACACGACCAGGTCGCCGCCGGCGCGCACGGCAACCGCCCCACCGCCGCCGGTGCCACCCGAGCCGGCCACGAACAACTGGCCCTGCGCGTTCTGGATGAACTGCTGGGTCGAGAACATGTGGGACCCACCGCCGCCACCGCCGGATCCGCCGATCAGGAAGTGGTTCAGCGAGGTGTAGTTCGGTGGCAGCGGCGACGGCAGCGGGATCGGGAACGCCTGGCCCACCGCGGGCGCAGGACCGATCAGCATCGGGATGCCGACCGTCGTCGTGGGTAGCGGCGTCGCCGTCGAGGCGCCGCCGGGGCCGTTGTAGCCGCCGCCCGCGCCGCCCGGCGAGAACAGCGCGCGGTAGATCGAGCCAGACAGCGGCGGCGAAACGGGCAGCATGCCGGTGCTCGGCGTCATGACCGATCCGCGGCCACCGGTGCCACCGGCGGACCCGGCGTAGGCGTGGCCGGCGGGCACGGTCACGTTCTGGCCGGCCTGGCCGTCGTTGACGGGGATGCCGATCACGAACTCGGGCCCCGCTCCCGCGCACTCCTTGCCGCCCTTGCCCCCCCGGCCGCCGCCACAGCCGCCGACGCCGCCCTGCTGGCCGTCGACCTGGACGGTCATCGCGATGCCACCGCGCGCATCGAAGCTCGACACCCGCTGCCCGATGGCGAGGCCAATCGTCGGCACCCAGTACGGCATCGACGCCGCGTCGGCGCGCAGCACGCCGTCGATCTCGACCCTGCCGCGCACGTGGATCTCGGCCGGCGCGTAGCCGACGAAGCGCACCTCGACGCCGGCCGGCACCGTGAGGTCCGTGAAGTAGAACCTGCCGTCGCTCACGAACTCGGCCTTGCCCGACAGCGTGGCGCTCGCCGGGATCAGCTGGTTGTCGGTGTTCCACTCGTAGACGCCGGGCTGCACGAGCTGGCCGAACGCCGCGTCGAACGAACCGTGCCGCCCGTCGCCGCCGAGCGCCACGGGCTGCACGTTGCCGCCGGTCCAGAGATCACCCGAGGCCGCCGGGTCGCGTTGCAAGCCGGACGTGAAGGTCTCGGTCAGCGTCTGCTCGGGCAGCGGCAGCCCGATCTGCACCTCGAGCCCGTTGCTCGTGTCGAGCACGCCGCTGCCGTCGAGCTGCGCGCACTGCGCGTCGTAGCTCATGCCGAGCAGGCTCGGCGAGTTGGGGAAGGTCACGAGCTGGGTGGCCGGCAGGCCGGCCCCGAGCAACGAGACGATCAGCGGATCGACGCGCAGCTGGCAGCCGAGCGTGCCGATCGGGATCGCGAAGGGCAGCGGCTGGCCGAAGGCCGCCGTGTACGAGAGCCCGATCAAGGACAGCGAGAGGAAGGACCCGTTCTGGCCCTGCGCGAGCAACCGGTGGCTGGCACCGGGCTGCGGCGAATCGCCGGGCGCGAGGCCGAGCTCGAACGTCGGGTCCTGGCACGGCGCGCCGAACGGCGTCGCCTGGGGCACGGCGTGGGGAGCCCAGCGCCACACGGACATCGGGGACGACGATTCGACGAACACGGTCTCCGCGCGGGCCGGGTGGTAGGCCATGACCGGGGCCAGGCTGAACGTCGGCGTGGCCGTCACCAGCAGCTGGCCGAACAGGCCATCCCACTCGTAGGTCGTGTTCGCGAACAGCTGCGGCGCGAACGCGACGAGGCGCGCGCGGTCGCGGTCGAACGCGGCGAGCATGGTCGTCGTGGCGATCGGCAGCGTCGGGCCGTGCCCGGTCTGGACCCAGACGCCCGCCTCGAGGCGGTACGCGTTCACGCCGGACGCCGTGTCCGCCGTGAACAGGGCGGCCTCGCCGCGCACGGTGTCGTGGTACACGTACGCAGCCGTGGCGGGGAACACCCCACCGGGCAGCAGGCTCCAGTTGCCGCCGAAAAGGCGCCAGGTCTGCAACTGCCCAGGCGAGAAGGGTTCTCCGACCAGCACCATGCTGTGGTCGACCGGATCGAACGCCATCGACGTGCGGATCAGCAGCGGCGGCGCCGCCGCGGTGACCAGCTGCGTCCAGGTCGTGCCGTCGAAGGTCCAGGTGTCAGACAGCGCCCCCGCGGGGCCTTGCCCACCGAACAACACGAGGTTGCCCGTCGAATCGTCGACGCCCATCGCGTGGTATTGCCGGCGCGGCACCGGCGTGGTGACCTGACGCCACTCGACGCCGTTCCACGCCCATTCGGTCGCGGCCGGGTTGGTGATGTCGCCGCCGAACAGCAGCAGTTCGCCGTTCGGCATCGGCGTCAGCGTGAAGCCTTCGCGATGGGGCGGGGCATTGAGGGCGGGAACGCGTTGCCACTGCGCAGCGACCGGGGCCACGCAGAGCAGCGCAACGAACGAACGCACGGCACGAATCGTAGCAGCCATGCCAGATCTCCTTCGGAGGGGTCAAGGGACGCGCACGGGGCGGGGGCTTGCCGAACCAAGGTGGTGTTGTCACCCGGCTCGCGGGAGACCCCGTGCCCCCGCCACCTTCGGCGACGGCGTGTCTCGTGTCAAAGGGGGTGGTCACGATCGACGAGGTTGGTGCATTCGCCGCGCCCCGGCAATGCCGCGAGCACGGCCCGCTTCTGGTCGTCGGGCATGTCCGACCACCGCGCGATCTCGTCGAGCGTGCGCCGGCAGCCGCGGCACCACCCGCGCGCCTCGTCGAGCACGCAGACCTTCGTGCACGGCGACGCCGGCGGCCCCTCGTGCCCGGCCTGCCCCGTCATCGCACGCTCGGCCGCGCCGCGTCGGTGCGCGGGTAGGCGCCCTGCTGCTGCAGCAGCGCGACGAGCGTGTCCTGATCGCTCTGCCGCGCGAGTTCGACCTCGGCATCGGTCGCGCCGACGAGGTGGTAGATGTCGACGCGCCCCGACGCGAGATCGAACGCCGAGGCGTAGTGCTTTGGCTGTTCGACGAGCAGCCAGCGGATCTGGCTGTCGAAGTTCGGCGTGATCGACGCGTTGAGCGGCACGCGGTTGCCGTACTCGAGCAGCTCCGCGCCGTCGTAGCTGCCGATCGCGACGAGCAGCTCGTAGGCCATGAGGTTGTGCAGCAGCGGCACGGCCCAGTCGGCGGCGTCGGGCGTCTCGATCGCGAGCTCGAAGCCGAGCCCCGAGAAGCCCTGCGGGTCGCGGCCCGGCGCGTCGAGGTTCCACGGGTTGCTGAGCCCCGAGGTGACGTAGAGCCACGAGGAACGTTCGTCGTTGGGCGGGCACGCGAACACCCCGTGGTTGAGCCAGCCCGGATGCGGCTCCTTGCCGAAGCGCTCGTAGATCGGTGCGCCCGCGGTGTAGACACCGGGACCGAGGTCGCCGAACAACGAACGGTAGACCCGATCCTCGCGGTCGGACCAGACGGCTTCGAACCACTGTGCGAAGGCGGGGTCGGTCATGGGGGCGAACAGGCTATGCGGTCCGCGCCGCCATCGCCACGCCGCATCCGGAGCCGGACCGGGTCACCGGCCGGGTCGCGACGCAACGTCACACGGCGCCCCCACCGGTCGCGGAACCGCGCGGGTAGCATGCCGGCCCATGCGCCATCCCGCCGGGATCCTCGCCGCTGCGAGCTGCCTGCTCCTGCCGCTGCCCGCCCAAGCGCCACCGGCGCGCAGCATGGCTGGCAACCACGCCGCGGTGCCGGCGATCCGGCAGCCGGACGCCGAGGTCGAGGCCGCCGTCGAGCGCGGCCTCGCGTGGCTCGCGCGGCAACAGAACGAACACGGCTTCTGGCACGGCGTCGTCGGCGTGCGCGGCGGCCGCGACAGCTACACGCCGATCGCTTCGCTCGAGCTGCAGATCGCCGCCGGCAGCGGGCATCTCGGCGTGACCGCCCTGTCGGGCATGGCGTTCCTCGCCGGCGGCCACCTGCCGGGCCGCGGCGCGTACGGCGTGAACGTGCACGCGGCGATGGAGGCGGTGCTGTCCTGCGTGCAGGAGAACGGCGTCATCTCGGCGTCCGGCACGCGCATGTACAGCCACGCCTTCGCGACGCTGTTCCTGGCCGAGCTGTACGGCAACGTCGTCGATGCGCGCCTCAAGACCGGGCTCGAACGCGCGACCCACATCATCGTGGACTGCCAGAACGAGCACGGCGGCTGGCGCTACAACGCCTTCGCGCGCGACTCGGATCTGTCGGTCACGGTCTGCCAGCTGCAGGCGCTGCGCGCGGCGCGGAACATCGGCATCCACATCCCGAAGTCGACGATCGATCGAGCCGTCGAGTACGTCGCGCTGCACCAGATCACCTCGGGACCCGCGAAGGGGCTCTACTACTACGACATCTACGGTCCCCGCGCGTTCCGCAAGAGCGACCACTACTCGATCCAGGCCGCCGCCGCGACGTCGCTGCTCTCGGCCGGCATCTACGACCACGACCGGCTCGACTCCGTGATCGACTTCCTCGAGCGCGACCTGCCGGGCGTCATGCGCCACACGCCGCACCACTACTGCTTCTGGTACGGGAACTACTACGCGAGCCAGGTCTTCCATCAGGCCGATGGGCTGCTGCGCGCCGGCTGCTTCGACCGCTACTACGCGGCGATGCGCGCGCACCTGCTGGCCGACCAGCAGCCCGACGGCCGCTGGCTGAACCCACCCGAGGAAGGACCCGGCGACGCGTTCGGCACCGCGGTCGCCTGCATCATCCTGCAGATCCCGAAGCAGTACCTGCCGATCTTCCAGCGTTGATCGCCGCGCGTCGCGCGCGCTGGATTCGCACGGCGGCGCGCGGTAGCACGGTCGGCAC
>DASUFY010000110.1:0-3347 GCA_036274315.1 Planctomycetota bacterium
TCGCGGCGCGCACGCCCAAGGCCATCGTCGCGGTGCAGCCCGCATGAACGGGACCGTGCTCGTGCTCGGCGGCACGGGCTGCATCGGCGCCGTCGTGGTGCGCGACCTGCTCGGCAGCGGCGCCGGCCGCGTCGTCGTCGCTTCGCGCGCGGGCACGCCGGGCCTGCTGCCGCTGTGGCTGCCGGCGCCGTTCGACCGCCGCATCGTGCTCGCGGCCGCGGACCTCGGCGAACCGGCGGCCGTGCAACGTCTCGTCGCCGAACACCGGCCGACGCACGTCGTGCACCTCGGCGGCCTGCAGAGTCCCGATTGCGACGCCGACCCGGCGCAGGGCCTCGCGGTCAACGTCGGCGGCACGCAGGTGCTGCTCGAAGCCGTCGAACGGCTGGCCGTGCCGCTGCAGCGCTTCGTGTTCGCGAGTTCGGCCGCGGTGTACGGGCCGCGTTCGCTGTACCCGGGACCGGTCGTGGGCGAAGACGAGCCGCTCCAGCCACCCAATCGCTACGGCGTCTGGAAGCTCGCCGGCGAACACGTGTGCCGACTGTTCGCACAGCGCACCGGCGTGCCGACCGTCTGCCTGCGGCTCAACACGACCTACGGCAAGGGCCGCGACCGCGGCCGCACGGCCGCGCCGACGACGGCGATGAAGCACGTCGCGGCGGGCGCGGCGCGCGGGTCCGTGCAACCGTTCGCGATGCCATACCGCGGCCGCGAGAACTACCACTTCGTCGAGGACGTCGGCGCGTGCTTCGCGCGCGTGACGACCGCGCCGTTCACGGGCTTCGGTGCGTTCAACATCCGCGGCACGACGGTCGAGGTCGCCGCGTTCCTCGCCGTGATCCGCGACGTGGCCAGATCGCTCGGCATGGCGCAGTTCTGCGACCTGTCGATCGCCGGCGACGCGAGCGAGAACCTGTTCGTCAGCGATCTCGACGACCGCGCGATCCAGGCGACGTTCGCGGGACTGCCGTGCACGCCGCTGGCCGACGGCGTGCGGCGATCGTTGCTCGAGTTCCAGCACCTCGCTGCGGCGTCCGGTTAGCGCGGCACCTGCCCGCGCCGCACGTCGGCTTCGACCGCCACCGGCCGCAGTTCGACCGCGGCGTCCGCCTCGAACAGCCTGGCGACACCCTGCGCCATCGACCACACGCCGAGGTCCTGCTCGTCGTCCTGGAACGGCACGCGCCGGCTGAAGCGCCCGATCTCGGAGGCGTGGCCGAGCCAGCGGCCCTGCGGGTCCTCGATGCGGTAATAGGGAATCGGCCCCTTCGGATCGCGGATCTCGAGGTGCCGCACGTAGCCGCGCAGGGTGTCGCCCTGCATCACCTGCCAGCGGGCCAGTTCGACCACGGGCCGCGCCGCATAGTCCGGCTGGACCAGCGGTTCGGCTGCACATGCCGCGAGCAGGCTGGCGGCGAGCACGGTGAGCACGGTGCAGGATCTCATGTGGCGCACGGGAGGTTCTAGCCGCAGAATGCATCGCCCGCCACCGTGCGGACCCCACGCATGACGTCGATGAAAGGTGTCCAGCTCACCGCCCCCGGCCAATACCGACTGCGAACGGATCTGCCGATCCCGGAGCCGGGGCCGCGCGAGGTGCGCCTGCGCGTCGCCGCGTCGGGCATCTGCGGCACGGACGTGCACATCTGCAGCGGCGACCCGTCGATGAACGGCCTCATCGCGCCGCCGGTCGTGCTCGGCCACGAGTTCTGCGGCTACGTCGACAAGCTCGGCCCCGGCGTCGACGAGAAGAAGCTGCCGCTCGGCAGCTACGTGAGCGCCGAGATGCACGAGATCTGCGGCGAGTGCCCGGCCTGCCGCAGCGGCGCCTACCACGCCTGTGCGACGGCGCGCATCCGCGGCATCAACCTCGACGGCGCGTTCGCCGACTTCGTCGTGGTGTCGGCCGGCAACGTCGTCAAGCTGCCGGCGGACCTGCCGGTCCAGGTCGCGGCGATCCTCGATCCGCTCGGCAATGCGGTGCACACGACGCTCAAGGTGCCGATCGGCAACCGCACGGTCGCGATCGTCGGCTTCGGTCCGATCGGCGCCATGTGCGGCGAGATCGCGACGTTCGTCGATGCGAGCCACGTCTTCGTCGTCGACGTCGCCGACCAGGCGCTGGCGCGCGCGCGCGCCTGGGTGATCCGCCGCAACCTCGCCGACCGCGTCACCGTCGTCGACGGCCGCGAGAAGCCCGTCGAGACGATCGTCGATGCGACGCGCGGTGGCGTCGACGTGGCGCTCGAGATCTCGGGCCACCCGGCCGGCATCAACAATGCCATCGCCATGACGCGCGCGGCCGGCCACGTCGTCAATCTCGGCCTGCCCAAGGGCGACACGGTCGGCATCGAGAAGTTCAGCAAGAACTTCATCTTCAAGGGCCTGACCATGCACGCCGTGATCGGCCGCGAGATGTTCCGCACCTGGGAACAGATGCTCGACCTGCTGCAGCAGGGCATGGACATCTCGCATCTGGTCACGGCCGAGATGCCGCTCGAGCAGTTCGGCGTCGGCCTCGAGCGCTTCGGCAAGGGCCAGGAGCAGAAGGTCGTGCTCTACCCGAACGACCGCCTCAAGTAGATGGAGATCGGCCGATGACGGAACGCGTGAAACTGCACAGCCTCTACTTGAGTGGCTTCAAGTCGTTCGCGTACTCGCCATTGCGCGACAAGAAGGACAGGGCAGGAGAGATCGGCTACCAGGGCAAGCGCGTCGAGTTCGGTGACGTCACGCTCCTCCTTGGCGCGAACGGGGCTGGGAAGAGCAACGTCGTCGCCTTGTTCAGAATGCTGGGGTTCGCGATGACGAACGCGCTCCAGGAGTTTGTCTTTACGAATGGCAAGGCCTCGTCACTGTTGCACTACGGGGCCCAGGTCACACCGCGGATGGAGATAGCCGTCGAACTCCGCGGTAGCGACTACACGGATGCGTACCGGTGCACGCTTGCAGATGCCGCGCCGGACACGCTTGTCTTCACATCCGAGGTCGTGGAGTACCATCGCGACGGAGCTCCAACGCCTTCGCGGCACCAGCTGGGCGCTGGCCACGACGAGAGTCGTCTGCCCGAGCACGCATCGGGTGGGGGAAAGGGATCGAAAGAGTCCCGATTCGTGTTCAATCTCCTTCAGCGCTGCAAGTCATTTCAGTTCCATGACACCTCCTCGACCTCGCGGCTTCGAAAGGCGTGCTACTTCGATGATTCGAAGTACCTTCGGCACGATGCCGGCAACTTGGCTGCGTTCCTCCTCGGCCTGAAGACGAACCACGCTCGCCACTACGATCTGATCCGAAGAACAGTCTCCAGCGCGTGTCCTCAGTTCGAGGATTTCGAGCTGTCACCATCC
>DASUFY010000111.1:0-3364 GCA_036274315.1 Planctomycetota bacterium
GCACCGTGCCCGTCGTGCACAAGGCGGTCAAGTGGAACTCCCCGTTCTATGGCATCCAGGGCCAGGGTTGGTTCCTCACGTTTCATTGCTTCACGAAGTACGTGAAGGTCGCGTTCTTCCGCGGCACGTCACTGAGTCCACTTCCCCCCGGCGGGTCCAAACACAAGGAGGTGCGTTACCTCGACGTCCACGAGCACGATGGGCTCGACGAGGCGCTGTTGGCGACGTGGATCCGTCAGGCGGCTGCGCTGCCCGGCTGGATCCCGTAGACCCTCGCGCGAGCGCATTCCGCGGCGAGCGCCGCCGCGGTGTCATTCCGCGAACTCGATGGGGTCTTCGCGAACCGAAGCAGTGCCTCACAAGGCGAGCTTCTCGGTCGGCGGCGATTCGCCCCATTGACGCCGCGCGGGACCGCAACTCGCGCCCAACTCGTCCAGTCGCACGCAGCGCAGACCCAGCGTCGTGATTCGCGGCAGAAGCACGCCGAGTGCCTCGATCGTGGCGGAACGGTCCATCGAGCCACCGAAGCCACGCCCATCGTGCAGGCAGAGGATGGCGCCCGGGACCAGATAGGGGTCGAGCCGCGCGACGAGCGATTGGGCCGGGCGACCCGTCGTGTCGAGGGCTCGCCGGGTCCAGGTCACGCACGTCACGCGCGTGCGCAGCCGAGCCAGCGCCTTGCGCAGTCCGGGCACGCGCAACCCCATCGGTGGCCGAAACGCCGTCGGCTGCATGCCGGTGACCCTCTCGATCGAATCGATGCCGCGCTGGATCTCGTCGGCCATGCGGCGCGGGCTCAGGAAGTGGAACCCCGAACCATGATGGAACGAATGGGAGCCGATCTGGTGCCCTTCGTCGCACACGCGCCGCGCCAACTCCGGGTGGGCTTCGACGCGCGCGCCGACCATGAAGAACGTCGCGTGCGCGCCGTGGGCACGCAGCAGGTCGAGGACCTGCGGTGTGAAGACAGCGTCGGGCCCGTCGTCGAAGGTCAGCGCGAGACGGTTTCCCTCGGGCGGTCCCTCGAACACGGTCGGCACGAGCCACTGGGTTCGGGCCGAGGTGACGGAGGCGGCGACCAGGGCGGCGCTCGCCGCCAGCGAGATCACCACGGCGGTCTGCACGGCGCCCGCCGACGGCAGCGTGCAAGCGAGCACGGCCGCAACCAGCAACGGGGAGGCGACCGTCCAGGCGCGCAACATGGCCGGGAGTGTGGATTCCTGGGCGATGCCCGTCAAGCGAGCGAGGGCCCGAGGGCCTTCCAGGCGCGTTCCGCGGCGATCCGCGCGACCGGGTCGGCGCGCGACTACGACGACAACTACCTTGCCGTGACCTCCCGGCGGTCCCGCAGCGTGTTGCGCCGGTTGCTGGCCTGGTGGGAGACATGGGCCTTGGGACCGGCCACGGGCCGGTTCGCGCGTGCCGCGAAGAGCCGCGACCAGCCTGAGCCCGGCGCGGGCCGCGCGGGCCCGGCTGCGCCTGACTCCCAGCTCCGGACCGTCTAGGATCGGGTGATGGGCGACGACGCGTTCACCGGCATGCGCATCGAGTATGGCGACGAGCCGCTGCAGCGCGCCGGCATGCCGGCCGATCCCCTGGTGCTGCTGCGCGAGTGGCTGGCGGCCGCGCACGCCGCCAGGGTCAGCGAGCCCAACGGCATGGCGCTCGCCACGTGCGGCACCGATGGCCAACCCCATTGCCGCATCGTGCTGCTCAAGGAGCTCGACGATCGCGGGTTGACGTTCTTCACGAACAAGGACAGCGACAAGGGCCGGCAGCTGCGCAGCAATGCACGCGCGGCCGCGACGTTCTGGTGGCCGGCGCCGCGCAACCGTCAGGTGCGGGTCGAAGGCTCGATCGAAGACGCCACCGAGGCCGTGTCGGACCGGTACTTCGGCGAACGTCCTCGCCGGGCGCAACTGTGCAGTGCGTCGTCGCCGCAGAGCCGTGTCGTCACCGGCCGCGCCGAACTCGAGCAGCTCGTCGAAGCGTTGGCGCGCCAGGTCGGAGATGGGCCGGTGCCGCGGCCGCCACATTGGGGCGGCTACGTGCTCGTGCCGTCGGCGATCGAGTACTGGCAGGGCCGCGAGGCCCGGTTGCACGACCGCTTCCGGTACGTGAAGCAAGCCGGGAGCTGGCGCCTCGAGCGGCTCGCGCCGTAGTCGCGCCCTTCCGCGGCGGGTGCACCTCCCGTAGGGTTCCGCCATGCGACGTCTCGCCGCTTCCTGGCTCGCCCTGCTGCCAGCGTGCGCCGGCACGCCGGAGCACAGCGGTCCGATCGCCCTCTGGAACGGCCGCGACCTCGCGGGCTGGCACGTCGACGTGCCGGAGGCCGATCACGATCCATCGATCGCGTGCCCGTTCGCCGTGCGCGACGGGCTGCTCGTGAGTCCCGGCAAGCCGGAGGGCCACCTGATCACCGACGAGTCGTTCCACGACTACAAGCTCGCGGTCGAGTGGCGCTGGCCCGGCAAGCCCGGCAACAGCGGGGTGCTCGTGCACGCCTCGACCCCGAGACGCCTCTACCGCCAGTTCCCGCAGTCGATCGAGTGCCAGCTGCACGCCGGCAATGCCGGCGACTTCTGGTGCATCGGCGAGGACATCACGGTGCCGGACATGGAGGTGCGCCGCGGCCCGAAGCAGAAGTGGGGGGTCGAGGAAGGTTGCGCGCGGCGGATCCAGAACCTGACCGACGACAGCGAGAAGGCGCCCGGGCAGTGGAACGAGATGGTCATCGAATGCCGAGGTCGCGAGGTGACGATCTGGGTCAACGGCACCCTGGTCAACCACGGCACCGGGTGCACCGCGGACCACGGCCAGATCGCGCTGCAGGCCGAGGGCGACGCATGCGAATTCCGCAAGATCGAACTCGAACCGCTCCAACCGATGCTGCCGCGGTGACCGGAGATCTCAGCTGCGGGTGCGTCGCGCTGCAGGCGCGGCGATCGCAGCTTCGGTGGCGGCCAGCTCGCGCACGCGCTCGCACATCAGTTCGCAGAGCCCGAACGTGCGGTCGTCGGCGAGCGCATAGACCACGTTGAGGCCGTCCTTGCGGCGCGTCACCCAACCGACTTGATGCAGCAGGCCGAGGTGCTTGCTGACGTTGGCCAGGGACAGGCCCGATGCAGTGACGAGGTCGCCGACCGTGCGTTCGCCCGCGAACAGCAGGTTCATGAGCCGGAGCCGCGACGGTTCGCCGAGCGCCCTGAACTGTTCCGCGACCCGCTCGAGCATGGCCGCGCTCATTGCTTCGTGACGGGCCATGGTTCCTCACCCTGCCCCGGTGACGGCCGGCAGTTCCTCGTGTTCGGCCCACTCGGTCCACGAACCGTTGAACCAACGCACGTTCCGGTAGCCGAGCAGG
>DASUFY010000112.1:0-28222 GCA_036274315.1 Planctomycetota bacterium
CATTCCGGCGGCGGCCGGGCGCGGTCGAGTTCCTGTGTGGCAGGATCGATCGGGGCGAGGCGCTCGACCAGCAGCTGGCGATCGAGCACGTCATGCGCATGCCCGAACGCAGTCTGCCGGCGGCGAAGTCGCTGCTCGAACTCGTCGCGGTGCCCGATGACTGCGGGCAGCTCGCCGCGATCGCGATCGGCAACGTGGCGCCGTGGTGGCCGGCCGAACCGCGCGCCGCGGCCCGCCGAGCGCTCGCCCAGCGCCACGCCAGCTGCCGGCGCGGGCCGTTCGAGCTCGCGGCGCTGAGCCGCTCCTACACGCGCGCCGGGCTCGCGGTGACACGCGACCTGGACGCGATCGAGGTGATGCTCACCAGCGACGACCCGTTCGAGATCGAGTTCGCGCTGCCGCTGCTCGCCGGGTTCGCGCAGCGTGGCCGCCCGCTGTTGCCGACGCTGCGCCGGCTCGCGGCGCAGACGAAGTGGACCGCCGGGCCGCTCGTGCGCGGCAAGCCGCGCGACCTGCCGTGCGACTACGACTGCACGTCGCTCGTGCGCGAGCCGTTGTTCGCGACCGTGTGCTGCATCGACCCGTCGGACCCGGCGGCCTTGACGTTCTACCTCGAGCTGCTGCCGAAGGCGGCCGTCGGCGTGCAGCTCGAGTACGTGCGGCGCCTGGCGTCGATGGGAACCGAGGCCGCGCCGGCCCTGCCCGCCCTCACGAGCCTCACGCACGCGGCCCCACCCGTGCTCGCGCGCGAGGCCGTCACCGCCCTCGGCATGATCGGCGTGCGCGAACCCGACGCGATCGGCCGGCTGCGCGAGCTGGCCGACGAGCCCGACCGGCAGCTCGCGATGCGCGCGCGCGCCTCGCTGCGCCAGCTCGGCACCGAGCGTCGGTGAAGGAGCCCGGCATCGGCAACTAGAAGGCCCCGAGCAGCACCTGCACGAAGTTGCCGATCGGCGCCGACTCGCGCGCGTCCTCGAGGGCTCGCGACACCTGCGTGAAGATGCGCTTCAGGCGCACGCCGAGATCCTTGTCGTTGAGCAGGATGCCGAGCGCGCCCTCCGACTGCGTCAGCTGGTCGGTGACCTGGCGCAGGTTGGCGATGATCAACTTGAGGTCCGTCGCCACCTGCTTGTCGCTCGTCAGCGCGCCGATCGCACCCGCGTCGGGGTCGTTCGCCTTCTGCAACAGCGTGCTGAGGTTGGCCATCGAGGCGCCGAGGTCCGACGCGAGCTGTTCGTCGCGCACGAGGCGGCCGATCGTGCCCTTGCCGGAGTTCACGTCGGCGACGACGTTGGCGATGCTCGCGAAGGTCGTGCGGATGCTCTCGGCCAGGCCGCGGTCGTTGAGCAGCAGGCCCGCGGTGCCCTCCGTGCCGCGCAGCGCGTCGCTGACCGCCGCCAGGTTCGTGATGACCTTCATCGCGTCGTCGCGCATCGTGCGGTCGACCACGAGGCGGCCGATCAGGCCGTCGCCCTTCTGCACCGCTTCGAAGATGCCGTTGAGCTTCTGCACCGTCTCGAGCACCTCGTCGTAGAGTTCGCGGCGGCGCACGAGGCGGCCGACCGTCGACTCCTCGTTGTTCATGTTGTCGAAGAACGTGCGGAACGAGACGAGCGCCTCGGTCAGGTTCCTGCCGAGTTCGCCGCGGCCGTCGGCGATGTCGCCGATGCGGTCGAAGGCGCCCTTGAGGCTCTGGCCGTGCAGCTCGTTGCCCTCGGGCAGCCGCGCGCCGCGCCCCGGATCGATGTAGATCATCTTGCCGCCGAGCACGCCCGCGTCGCGCACCTCGATGAGCGCCTTGTCGGTCAGCGGCACCGCCTCCTTGAGCAGCAGCGTCATGCGCACCGGGTACTCGGGCCGCTCGTAGAGCACGTCGATCGAGCCGACCTTGCCGACCTTCTTGCCGAGCACCATGACGTTCGTGCCGGCCTCGGCGCTGCCCGCATCGGGGAAGTAGACGACCAGCGGCGGGATCTTGCCCAACGACAGGTCGGTGAGGTTCACCGTGGCCCACAGCAGGAAGGCAAGCGTGCCGAAGAAGACGATGCCGAGCAGCGTGTCGCGGCGGATGCGGTCCATGGACTGGGTTTCCTGGGTGGCCGTGGTTGGGGTTCAGTCGGCGCCGCCGCCGAGGAAGGCGCGCGCCAGGGCGTGGTCGCTGTGCGTCATCTCGTCGACCGTGCCCTCGACGCCGATGCGACCCTTCTCGAGGATGCCGATGCGGTCGCCGCATTGCACGGCGCAGGCGCGCGAGTGCGTGACGACGAGTCCCGTCACGCCGAGCCGGTCGCGCACCTCGACGATGAGTTCGTGGATCTGCTGGCTGATGATCGGGTCGAGGCCGGCGTTGGGTTCGTCGTAGAGCACGTACTCGGGGTTCGTGACGAGCGCGCGCGCGAGGCCGGTGCGCAGCTTCATGCCGCCCGAGATGCTGGGCGGGAACTGCTCGGCGGCGTGGTCCATGCCGACGAGGCTCAGCACCTCGTGCACGCGGTCCTTCATCTCGTCCTTGCCGAGCCGGCTGTGTTCGCGCAGCGGCAGCGCGACGTTGTCGGCGACCGAGAGCCAGTTGATCAGCGCGCCGTTCTGGAACAGGTAGCCCATGCGCTTGCGCAGCGTCATGAGCTGCCGCTGGTCCATCGTCGGCACCTCCTGGCCGTCGACCTGCACCGAACCGCTGTCGGGCTTCAGGATGCCGATCACGTGCTTGAGCGTGACGCTCTTGCCGCTGCCCGAGGGGCCCATCAGCACGAAGGTCATGCCCTTCGGCACGCAGAGCGTCATGCCGGCCAGGATCTGGCGGCTGCCGAGCCGCTTGTGCACGTCGCGCAGTTCGATCATCCCGTCAGGAAGTAGAAGAACCAGGTGACGATGAAGCCCAGCACGATGATGAGGATGACCGAGTTGCGCACGGCGGTCTGCACCGCCAGGCCGACGCCGAGCGCGCCGCCGTTGGCACGCAGGCCCGACGCGCAGCTGACCGTCGCGATGGCGACGCCGAAGATGAAGGCCTTGAACAGGCCGACGTAGACTTCCTTGGGCAGCATCGTGCCCGACGACGTCAGGGCTTCGCGGGCGCTGACCCAGTAGAGATCGGGGCTGACGCCGAGGTTGTGTTCGGCGATGACGCTGCCGCCATAGATGCCGACCAGGTTGGACAGCACCGTCAGCAGCGGGCACATCAGGGCGAAGGCGACGACGCGCGGCAGGACCAGGTAGTCGACCGGGTCCACGGACATCACCTCGAGCGCGGCGATCTCGTCGCTGACCTTCATGGTGCCGAGTTCGGCGGCCATCGACGAGCCGACCGTCGCGGCCATGATGACCCCCGTGATGAACGGACCCATCTCGCGGCACATGGACAGGGCCGTGATCGTGCCGAGCACCGACGAGTCGCCGAACCGGCGCAGTTCGATGCCGGTCTGCATCGCGAGGATCGCGCCGGCGAAGGCCGCGACGACCATCGTCACGGGCAGCGAACGCACACCGGCGTTGAAGGCCATGTCGAGCGTGAAGCGCAGGCGGCGCGGCACGCGGCCGATCGCCATGGCGGTGCGCAGCAGCAGGTCGACGACGAACCCGGCGCCGTCGACGCGCGTGCCGAGGCCCTGCGTGAGGCTCGCGAAGACGTTCATCGTTCGGGCTCCGGGGTCGCGGCCGCGGTGCCGCCGCCGAGCGGGATCGGCAGGAACTGGAACAACCGCAGGGTCCGCGCGCCGTGCTTGTCGCGTTCGTAGTTGAACAGCAGCGGCACGCTCGACGTCGATTCGCCGCCGCGCTCGCGCGCCGTGTAGAGGCGTCCGACGACGTCGAGCGCGTCGTCGTCCGGTGCGCGCTGCGAGCCGTACGCGAGCTCCCAGAGGAAGCCGTAGTTCTCGTGCATGCCGGTCGCGTTGCCCTGGCGCCACGGCCACGGCGACAGCAGGCTCCAGTCACCGCCGACGCGCTGCTCCTCGCCGTCGTACTTCGCAGTGCGGTGGCCGAAGGGCCAGACCTTGACGAAGTCCTCGCGGCCGGCCGGCTCCAGCTCCTGTGCGACGTGCCAGAAGAACGGCAGGATCCACTGCTGTTCGGTGTGGGTGCCGGGGTCGTCGTACTCGCGCCACCAGATCAGCGGCCAGAACAGGCTCCAGGTGCGTTGGTCGTCACTCTTGACGCTGCTCACGAACGGCCAGAACCACCATTGCGTCACGTTGTCCTCGGCGCGGTTCCAGTAGTAGTGGAACAGCGGCCAGAACAGGTTCAGCGCGATGAAGTGGTCCTGCTTCCACGTGTGCTGGAAGAACGGCCACAGGACCATCCAACCGCCCACCGTGGGGCCCGTTCGCCAGCCGACGAACGGCCACAGCCAGAAGCTCCTGGCCGGGCCCGCCCGGTCCTCGCTGGTCACCGCGAAGCTGTCGATGTTCTCGGTGCTCCAGGCGAAGAACGGCCAGAGCGCGAACCGCCGGTCGTGCTGCCCCGGTTCGATGTCGTAGCCGTAGAAGGGCAGGATGCGGAACCACTGGTGCCCGTTCTCGGCGCACGAACTCGTGCCGATGAGCGGCCACAGGAAGAGCCGGTGGCGATGGCCGTTCTTGTCGAGCCGCACGTAGAGCGGGAACAGCACCGAGTAGAAGCGGTCGTAGGTCAGGAACTGGGGGATGTCGGCGTAGAAGGGCAGGAACGCGAAGTAGTTCTCGCGGTCGTCGGAGGAGGCGCCGCCCCAGAGGAACGGGAAGATCAGGTACCAGTCGACGTCGCGCTCGCCGTTGTCGTTCTCGCGCCCGCGCCAGCTCCACAGTGGGAACAGCCGGTGCGACGTCTCGTCGGGGTCGCTGCGCACGCGGCCGAACGGCCACAGGAACTCGTGCTCGACGGCCTTCGCCTCGGGCTCGGTGACGCGCCGGTAGAGCGGCCGGATGCGGAAGTCGTCGCCGCCCTCGGGCGTGCGTTCGTAGTGCAGGATCGGCCACAGACAGTCCCATTCGAGGACCTCACCATCGGCGTCCAGGCGATGGAACCAGACCGGTGCGAGGTTGAGTTCGCGCGGCATCAGGGCGCAGCCACTCGCGGCGAGCAGAGCGGAGCAAGCGAGGATGGTATGGCTCGTGCGCGCCATCAGGTGGGCGGGAGGATACTGTGCGTGTGGCCTGCGGCCTACGCTGGAACCGCGGTCGGCCGCGGGAGAGGGGGCGGTGCATGAGCGCAAGCCGATCGCGCCGCGTCGCCGCCACCTGCACGCCCGCGCACGGACGCTTCCTCTCCGCGCGGCGCGTGCTGTATACCGTCGGCATGTTCCGCACCATGTCCGGGATCCAGCCGACAGGGAACCTGCACATCGGCAACTACCTCGGCGCCCTCGTCAACTGGGTCGAGTTGCAGCGCCAGTACGAGGCCTTCTTCTGCGTCGTCGATCTGCACGCGTTGACCCAGCGACCCGACCCGGCTGCGTTGCAGCGGGCCGTGCGCGAGCTGGCGATAGGCATCCTCGCGAGCGGCGTCGATCCCGAGCGCGCGACGTTGTTCGTGCAGTCGCACGTGCCGCAGCACGCGGAGCTCGCCTGGGTGCTCACGTGCCTGACCCCGGTCGGCGACCTGAACCGCATGACGCAGTTCAAGGACAAGAGCGCGCAACAGCCCGACAACGTCAACGCGGGCATCTTCACCTACCCGGTGCTGCAGACGGCGGACATCGTGCTCTACCGCGCCGAGCGTGTGCCCGTCGGCGAGGACCAGGATCAGCATCTCGAACTCGCGCGCGAGACCGTGCGGCGTTTCAATCACGTCTACGGCGACACCTTCCCCGAGCCGCAGGTCGTCAAGAGCGTGGCGCCGCGTGTGCTCGGGCTCGACGGCGAGCGCAAGATGTCGAAGTCGCTGAACAACGAGATCGGGCTGTTCGAACCGGCCGACGAGACGATGCAGAAGCTGCGCGGAGCCAAGACGGATCCCGCGCGCCTGCGCCGCAGCGATCCCGGCAACCCGCTCGTCTGCAACATCTTCAGCTACCACGGCTTCTTCACGCCGACCGCTCAGCGCGACGAGATCGCGGCCGGCTGCCGTTCGGCCGGGCTCGGCTGCGTCGACTGCAAGAAGATGCTGGCCCAGAATCTCGAGGCCGTGAAGGGGCCGATCCGCGAGCGCGCGGCGCAGCTGCGCGAGCATCCGGGGCGGCTCGACGAGATCCTGGCCGCCGGAGCGGTCAAGGCGCGCGCGGCGGCGGAGACCACGATGGCGCTCGTGCGCGAGCGCATCGGTCTGCGCCCGGCACGGGTTTGAGAGGCGGATTCCAAGAGGAGGATCGAACGATGCGAATGCGATGCGGCGCGATCTGGTTGGTCGCAGTGGGCATGACCGCTGCGTGTGCGGGCACGCCGGCGACCGCCGAGCAGCGGCACCTCGCCGAACGCAGGCTGCTCGAGCCGTTCCTGCACGCCACGGAGGTGGGCTGCAGCGAACTCGACCTCGAGATCACGGGCAACTTCTACGGCAACGTGGGGCAGCCGGCGATCGACAAGCAGGTGCACACGGCCGTGCGCCAGCGCGGCGACGGCTACGTGGACACCATCTGGACCAATCCGTCGGGCGCTGCCGGCAGCTCCTTCGTCGTCACCATCGGCGAACCGTCCGAGCTCGCGGAACCCGGGGCCGCGACGAGCCCGCGCATGAAGTTCCAGGTCGTCAACCAGGTCCGCCTGCGCGTCTACGAGGACCAGCGACCGCTGACGCTCAATGCGCGAGCGGGAGGTGCGTTCGTCTTCGTCATGGACGCGGCCGGCAAGGCGCGCGAGGTCAAGGAGTTCGCCGTCGTCGATGGCGCACTGCGAACCCCATGAAGTCGTCCGGACCGGGCGGGCAACGGCCGGGTGTGCGGTCGTCCCGCGGCGAATCGGCGTGCTGGCCGCTGCCCTTCGTAGCGCTCGTGTGCTGGCCGCTGGCGGTCGCGTGCAACACCGGTCCGGTGCGATCCGACAACGCGGTCGATCCGCGCACGTACTACTTCTGCCAGGACCCGGAGGGCAACGCCGCGTGGCAGCGCGCACAGAAGGCCCTCGCGGATCGCGACGACGCCGGCGCGTTGCCGGATCTGCGGCTGTGCGCCGAGCGTTGTGCGAACCTCGTGCGCGCCCATCTCGCCTACCAGGACGCGGCTCGCCGCCTCGGCGGCGAGGCCCAGCGGGCGATGCAGGACTTCTACCTCAAGGCCCCTGACGGTCCGTCCCCGGTGACCGCGTACCTCAAGGCGCGTTTGGCGGAGACCTCGTACGCGCAGAGCCACGCGCTCGCCGACATCCTGAAGCGCGACCCTTCGTTCGCGTGGGCCCACCTGTCCCAGGCGCGCATCAATCGACGCCAGGGACGCCTGCTGCAAGCAGTCGACATGTTCGCCGCGGCGATCGTCAACGACCCGGACCTGCACGAGGCGAGACTCGAACGCGCGCAGGTGCTCGCCGAACTGGGGCGCGACGACGAAGCGTCGCTCGACTATCGCGCCTACGTCAAGGCGGTGCCGACCGACCTCGACGCCACGCGCGCCTACATAACGCTGCTGCTCTACCGGCTGGGTCACATCGACGAAGCCTGGGGTCTGCTCCTGCGGTTGGAACAGCAGGGCGACCATTCCCTGGCCTTGCGCATGGACAAGGGCGCGGCGCAGTGGCGCGCGAACAATCCGCGTGCGGCGGTGCAGACCTACCTCGACATCCTGGCCGAGGCGCCGGACACGGCTCGCGCCGCGTTGAACCTCGGGCTGCTCTACTACGAAGTGCTGCCGCACAACGACGACGAACGGCGCCTGTACTGGCCCAGGGCCCGCGCCGCGCTGCGGTGGTTCCTGCGGACGACCGTGCCGAGCGATGGCCACGAGCAGTTCGAGCGCACGTTGGCGGTGCCGTATCGTTTGCAGATCATCGCCGATCTGCTCGGACCCGATCCCGGTGGCCCGCTCGCACTCGACGACCTGCGGCTCCCGCCGGGCTGAACCCGCGCGACCGCCTCACTGTGCATCGGCCGCGCGTTGCGCGATGCGCGCCAGCCCGAACGCGTCGAGCTGTGGGCAGAGGCGTCGCCAGTCGGCGCGCGTCAGCGCGTCGCTGCGCCGGCCGGTGCGGGCCAGGCGGTGGCGCGGCGAGTCGATCTTGGCGACGATCCAGCCGGTCGCGGTGCGCTGGGCCAGCAGGTTGCGCAGGTCGAGGTTGCGGTCGCGGAAGCCGAGGCGATGCAGGGTGCCGACCAGTCGACCGATCGCCTCGGCGAGCTCGTGGCGTTCGGCGGCGCCGAGGCCGGGCAGCAGCGTGTCGCTGGCTTCGCCGGGGAACGCGGTGGTGACGAGGCACGCGCACTGCAGGAACCCGCAGCGGCGCGCCTCGAACACAGCCAGCGGTTCGGGCGCCGGCACGCCGCGATCGCGCATCCACTTCAACGCATCGAACTCACGCGCCGCCCGCGACCGCGAGAGCGGGCCGGTGCGTTTGCCGAAGTCGCGCAAACGAGACCTCCAAGTGACGTATTCGTAAACCTTTACGAACACCGTGCCACGGTCGGTCGCGAGCCTGCGCACCCGCGACGAGCGCGCCTCGGTCACGGCGGCGCCGAGGTCGGCGTCGATCAGGGCCGCCGGGTCGGGCAGATGGCCCGCCCAGGCACCGAGTTGCGGTGAACCGCGAACCTGCCGCAGAGACTTGGGGATCCTTGTCGACACTGTCTCCACAAGAGTATAGTCCCACACCACTTGATGCTCTTGTCGCGCAGTTGCGGTGGACTGCCGTCTGTCACTCGTCTCTTTCGCGGCGCATCGAGCAACTACTGGAGGACTGAGGTGAAGACCGTAACCAAAAAGGAGCTGGTCCACAGGATCGCCGAACACACCGGCGTCACCAAGGTCGTCGCAAAGGAAGTGATTCAGTCCTTCCTGAACGCGATCATCGATGAGCTTGCCGAGGGCAACCGACTGGAGTTTCGCGAGTTCGGTGTCTTCGAGTCGCGGGAACGCGCGGCTCGCCTGGCGCAGAATCCGCGCACTCTGGAGAAGGTGCCGGTGCCGAAGAAGCGCATCGTCAAGTTCAAGGTCGGTCGCTTGATGCGCAAGAAGGTGTCGGGGGAGGACGTCGGCGGGCTGTCGCTCGACGACGACGACGACGAACGGCCCTCGCCGAAGGTCCGCGTCGCCAAGCCCGGCAACGAAGCGACGGGCATGGCCTGACGCGCGCCGAGCTCGCCGGGTCCGCTCGAAGCGCCCACAGGTGGGCATGCGGGAGCCGGCATCCCGGCTGCTTCCTCAGGCTTCAGCCGAGCCGCCGCAGCGCCTGATCGAGGTCGGCGACGAGGTCGTCGCATTCTTCGATGCCGACCGAGAGGCGGATCAGGCCGTCCTCGAGTCCGGCCCGCTTGCGATCGGCCCGTGGAATCGAAGCGTGCGTCATCGAGGCGGGGTGGTCGACGAGGCTCTCGACGCCGCCGAGACTCTCGGCCAGCGAGAAGACACCGAACGACGAGCAGACCTTCTTGGCTTGGGCCACGGTCGCCTTGAGCTCGACCGAGACCATGCCGCCGCCGGCCCGCATCTGGCGTTTTGCGAGCGCGTGGTTGGGGTGGCTCGGCAAGCCCGGGTACAACACCCGGGCGACCCTGCGGTCGGCCTCGAGCCATTTCGCGATCTCGAGCGCGTTGTCGCAGTGGCGCTCCATGCGCACGTGAAGCGTCTTCGTGCCACGCAGCACCAGGAAGCAGTCCATCGGCCCCGGCGTGCCGCCGCACGAGTTCTGGAAGTGCATGAGCCGTGTGTGCAGGTCCGGGTCGTTGCAGATCAGCGCGCCGCCGACGACGTCGCTGTGCCCACCGAGGTACTTGGTCGTCGAGTGCGCCACGATGTCGCAGCCGAGCGCCAGCGGTCTCTGCAGCCACGGTGTCGCGAACGTGTTGTCGGCCATCGACAGCACGCCGCGGCCGCGGCAGATCTCGGTGATCGCCGAGAGGTCGCAGCAGCGCAGCAGCGGATTCGTCGGCGTCTCCAGCATCACGAGCTTCGTGTTGGGACGGAACGCGCCGGCGAGCTCCTCGGGTCGGGTCAGGTCGACGAACGTCGTGTCGAGGCCGAACTTCGCGTAGAGCGTGCGCAGCAGGCGGTAGGTACCGCCGTACAGGTCGTTGCCGGCGATGACGTGGTCGCCCGCCTGCAGCAGGTTGAGCACGCAGTGGATCGCCGCCATGCCGCTGGCGAAGCCGAGCCCGTGGCTGCCGCCTTCGAGCGCAGCGAGGTTGTGTTCGAGGGCGGTGCGCGTCGGGTTGTGGCTCCTCGAGTAGTCGTAGCCCTTGGTCTTGCTCGGTGCTTCCTGGACGTAGGTGCTCGTGAGATAGACCGGCGTCATGATCGCGCCGGTCGTCGGGTCGGGGGATTGTCCGGCGTGCACGGCCAACGTGCCGAAGCCAGGGGTTGGTGCGCGCTTCATCTGGCGGCGGAGTTTACATGGCGCCGTCGCTTGGCAACATGCTGACCTCGTGTCCGACGCCGCGACCAGCTTCCGCCCGTTCGATCTCGATACGCTCGAGTTCGGGATCGTGCGCACGTTGTTGTTCGAGCGCCTCGCCTCGCCCGTGGGGCGATCGGCCGTCGAGGCCCTGGCCCCACACGACGACTACGCGCACGCCGTGCGGCACCTGCAGGCCACCGCCGAACTGGCGACCAGGCTGACGGCGGGGGTCGAGCTGCCGCTGTACGGTGCGGTCGAGGTGCGGTCCTGGCTGCCGAGCTTCGTCGCGGGGGAGCACATGCTCCAGGCCAAGGACCTCGCCGAGCTCAAGCGGCTGCTGCGCGCCGGGGAGCGCTGCCGCGTCTGGTTCGTGGCAGCGGGCGCCGCGGTGGCGGCGTTCGCGGCCGACGTGCCCGACCTCAGCGACCTGGTCGGCGAACTCGAGCAGATCGTCGACGACCGCGGCGAGGTGCTCGATTCCGCGTCACCGAAGCTCGCCGCGATCCGCGTCGAGATCGAACAGGCGAAGCTCGCGGTCGACGCGAGCGTGTTGCGCGTGCTCGCCGTCGCCGACCTGCGCAAGTACCTGCAGTCGCCGGAGCCGGCCTGGCGGCACGGACGGCCGGTGCTGCAGGTGAAGGCGGAACACCGGCACAAGGTCGGCGGCGTGCTGCACGACCGCAGTGCGTCGGGTGCCACGTTGTTCGTCGAGCCCGAAGCGGTCGTCGAGAGCGCAAATCGACTCTCGGACGCGCAGGCGGCCGAGAACCGGGAGATCAACGTCGTGCTCGCCGATGCGGCGCGCGGTCTGCGCCGGCTGGCCGCGCAGATGCAGAACTGCGTCGAGTTCGTCGCCGTCGCCGACCTGCTGCAGGCCAAGGCCAGGCTCGTCGCCAACGATGGCTACACGGTGCCACGGCTCGTGGAGACGGGGGCGCTGCGACTGCACGGCGCGCGGCACCCGCTGCTGCTGAGGCAACGCGACCCGAGTCGCATCGTGCCGCTCGACGTCGCGCTCGGTGATCCGAATCGCCTGCTCGTCGTGACCGGTCCGAACACGGGCGGCAAGACGGTGGCGCTGAAGACGCTGGGCCTGCTGGCCCTGATGGCGATCGCCGGCGTGCCGATTCCCGCGGCGGTGGGTGCGCAGGTGCCGTTCTTCCGCGCCGTGCAGGCCGACATCGGCGACGAGCAGGCGATCTCGCAGAACCTGTCGACGTTCAGCTCCCACGTGCAACGCATCGTGCGCTGTCTGGCGCAGGCTTCGCCGCGGTCGTTGGTCCTGCTCGACGAACTCGGCGCCGGCACGGATCCCGAAGAGGGTGGGGTGCTCGGCTACGCCGTGCTCGAACAATTGCTGCGCGCGGGTTCGCTGGCGGTGGTGACGACGCATCTCGGTCGCCTCAAGGACTTCGCCTACCAGCACGCGGGTGCCGAGAACGGATCGATGGCCTTCGACGGTGCAACGCTGCAGCCGCTCTACCGGCTCGACCTGGGCATCCCAGGCAACAGCCACGCGCTCGACATAGCGACCCGCGTCGGCATGCCGCAGCAGATCGTCGCGCGCGCGCGCGAACTGCTCGGCGTGCGCGACCAGACCCTGGACCACATCATCGAGAAGGTGCAGGTGGCGCGGCGCGACGCCGAGGCCGATCGCCGGCGCACGGCGGACCTGTCGCGCGCCGCCGCGGAGCGCGAGGAGATGCTCGCGACGCGCATGGCCGACGCGGTGCGCAAGGAGAACTGGCTGCAGGAAGAGGCCGACGGCCTGGTCGAGGCGGAGCTGCGCGCCGCGCAGGCGGCGCTGCGCGAGCCGCTCACGGCCCTGCTCAGTGCGCCGGGTCAACACGGTGAGCGCGCGAAGGTGCTGCAGGGGGTCGTCGACGCCATGCTCAAGCACGCGCCGCTGCATCGGCGCCGCATGCAGTTCTGCAATTCGCTGAAGAAGGGTGATCAGGTCTTCCTGCCGCGCTGGCGGCGCGTGTGTGTCGTGCACAAGGTCGACAAGGTCAGGGACGTCGTCACGGTCGACTACGGCAACGTCAAGATGGAGGTGCCCTTCGAAGACGTCTCCTGGCTGCAGCCGCTCGGTGGTTGATCGCCCGCGGGCCAGCGCGGCGCGGGATGCGCCCTTGCGGGAACGCAGCGCGCCGGTAGTCTCGGCCGACGCGCGCGGATCCCGCCGCAGCCAGCGCATGGTCAGCCACCCAGATTCCGCCGGCGAGGTCCTGATCGCGGACAACGACCGGGCCGTCAGCGCCCTGCTCACGGAGGTGCTGCTGCGGGCGGGCCTGTCGGCGAGGCACGCGTTCGACGGCGATGTGGCCCAGCGCCTGGCGCGCGACCCCGCGGTGAAGGTGCTGGTCTGCGATCTCGACATGCCGCGCCTGGGCGGGATCGAGGTCCTCGAGTCGCTGGCCGACCTGCCGGCGCCGCCGCTGACGGTCGTGATCTCGGGTTACCTCGACGCCAAGGTGCGGGAACGCATCGACCGGCTGCCGTTCGTGCGCGACGTGTTGCGCAAGCCGTTCGACCTGCTCGCCTTTGCGTCGCGCGTGCACGACCTGGCGTCGGCGGCGGGGCCCGACGACGCAGCCTCGGCTGCGCCACGGCCGGGCTGAGCCGGCGCGGCCGCGGATCAAGCGGCGCGCCGCCCAAAAAATGCCCCGCGCCGACCTTGCAAGGCGGGACCGCGTCGCTATCGTCCTTCGTCCTTTCCACAGCAGCTCGCTCGCTAGCGTAGCTCAACTGGTAGAGCACCTGATTTGTAATCTGGAGGTTGTGGGTTCAAGTCCCATCGCTAGCTCCAGATCGGGCGCTCACCACGAGGGCGACGCGCCACGGGGACGCCGCTTGGGAGAGGATCGCGCGCACGGCAACGTCGGGCGGATACCAAAGCGGCCAAATGGACCAGACTGTAAATCTGGCGGCTCAGCCTTCGCAGGTTCGAATCCTGCTCCGCCCACCAAGTCTTCGAAGGTCAGTCCAGAGTGGTCGCCCCGGTCTCCCGACAGGACGCCGGTGCTCCAGTGCGCGCGATCGGATGGCTTCCGCGGCGAAAGCGCGCGGGTTGCCAGCGGGTGTAGCTCAAAGGTAGAGCTCCAGCCTTCCAAGCTGGTGGTGAGGGTTCGATTCCCTTCACCCGCTCCAGATCGTTCTTTCTTGCGTCGTTCGCTGCTATAGCTCAGCTGGTAGAGCACCTCCTTGGTAAGGAGGAGGTCGTGGGTTCGATTCCCGCTAGCAGCTCCATCGTCCGCTTACCTCTGCTTCCCGATAGATCGGGGTTCCTCGGCGGACCCCACCGAAGTTCGAGATCCCATGGCCAAGGAAACTTTCACGAGAACCAAGCCCCACGTGAACGTGGGGACCATCGGGCACGTTGCCCACGGCAAGACCACGACGACGGCGGCCATCACGTACACGTTGGCCGCGGTGGGTCTCGCCAAGTACAAGGAATACGCCGCCGTCGCCAAGGGCGGAACCGTTCGCGATGCGACCCGCGTCGTGACGATCTCCGCCGCGCACGTCGAGTACGAGACCAAGAATCGCCACTACGCGCACGTCGATTGCCCCGGCCACGCCGACTACGTGAAGAACATGATCACGGGTGCGGCGCAGATGGACGGTGCGATCCTCGTCGTGGCGGCGGATGACGGTCCGATGCCGCAGACCAAGGAGCACGTGCTGCTGGCCCGCCAGGTCGGCGTGCCCGCGATCGTGTGCTACCTCAACAAGTGCGACCTCGTGGACGATCCCGAACTGCTCGACCTCGTCGAGATGGAGATCCGCGAGCTGCTGACCAAGTACGACTACCCCGGCGACACCGCCAAGGTCGTCCGCGGTGCGTCGTTCAAGGCGCTGCAGACCGAGAATCCGGGGCCCGACAACCCGGACAGCAAGTGCATCTTCGATCTCATGGATGCGATCGACGAGGCGATTCCGGCCCCGGCCCGCGAGGTCGACAAGCCGTTCCTGATGCCCGTCGAGGACGTGTTCTCGATCGAGGGTCGCGGCACCGTCGCCACGGGTCGTGTCGAGCGCGGTCGCGTCAAGGTCGGCGAGTCCGTCGAGATCGTCGGCATCAAGGAGACGCGTCCGACCACGGTCACGGGCGTCGAGATGTTCCAGAAGACCCTGGATCAGGGCGAGGCCGGCGACAACGTCGGGCTGCTGCTCCGCGGTCTGAAGAAAGAGGACATCGAGCGCGGCATGGTGCTGGCGGCGCCGAAGACGGTGACGCCGCACACGAAGTTCATGGCCCAGGTCTACGCCCTGACCAAGGAAGAGGGCGGCCGTCACACGCCGTTCATGACCGGCTACCGGCCCCAGTTCTACTTCCGCACGACGGACGTGACCGGGGCGGCCAAGCTCGTCGGCGCGGAGATGTGCATGCCGGGCGACAACGTCGAGATCGAGGTCGAGCTCGGCACGCCGATCGCCATGGACGAGCACCAGCGGTTCGCCATTCGCGAGGGTGGTCGCACGGTCGGTGCGGGTCGAGTGACGAAGATCCTGACCTGACGGGATGCGTGGTGTTCCGCGCGACGCGCCTCCGGCGTCGCGCTCCGAAGGCTCGGTTCCGGTCGGGTCCCTCCGAACGGCGCCGGGCTCAGGCCCGCAAGGCGCTGCTGGTGGCGTGAGCCGCCAGGACGCACCGCGCGGTGTGTAGGGCAGTAGCTCAATTGGTAGAGCTGTCGATTCCAAATCGACGGGTTGAGGGTTCGAGTCCTTCCTGCCCTGCCATAGACTGACGCGTTTGGGTTTGGCACGATTGCTTTGGGCACGACGGATCGTGGTGCCACGTTGGGTCCTGCCCGCCGGGTGGGACGCGGGCCATGGCGCGCGGCGTCATGGCCCGAAGTTTCGTTGACCGCCGCAGGAGTGGATTCGTGAGCTATCGCAAGGATCAAGGTCGCTACGCGCGCATGATCGCCTTCTGGGCGCTGCTGCTGCTGTTCGCCTACGGCTGCTTCCACGGCGGAGGGTTGGCCGACATCCTCGATGGTTGGATGCGCGACAACAACCCGGTCTTCGTCGAGTCCTTCCCGCTGCTGAAGACGCTCAAGGCCTCGACCTGCGTCACGCTGGCTCTGCTGGCGGCCGCAGGCTTCGGGGTGCACATGATCCTGAATCGCCCCAGGATCGCCGACGCGCTCATCGACACCGAAGCGGAGATGCAGAAGGTCACCTGGCCGACGTGGGGGGAGGCCTGGCAGGGCACCATGGCCGTCACGGCGATGGTGGTGGTGCTGTTCGTGTTCCTGACGATCGTGGACCTCGCGCTGTCGAAGGGCATGCTGCTGCTGATCGGAGGGGCCTGATGGCTCTGGAGTGGTACTTCCTCCGGGTGCAGGTCGGCCGCGAGGATCGCATCCGCGAGAGCATGGTCCGGCGGCTCAAGCAGGCCGGGATCGAGCACCTCGTGCCACAGCTCGTGGTGCCTACCGAGACCATCGCCGACCATCGGCAGGGCAAGAAGACCGTCAAGCGGCGCAAGCTCTACCCTGGCTACCTCATGGTCCAGATGGACCTCTCGGACGACGTCTGGTTCGTGCTCAGGGAGACGCCGGGCTTCGGGGACTTCGTCGGCGGACACTCGCAGCCGACGCCGGCCCGGGCCGACGACGTCGAGAAGGTGCTCGCCCACATGGACGCGAGCAAGGAGACGCCGAAGGTGGCGGTGACCTTCAAGAAGGGGGATCGCGTCAAGATCAAGACGGGAGCCTTCGAGAACACGGACGCCGTCATCGAGGACGTGCACGCCGACAAGGGCACGCTCGACGTCTCGGTCAACTTCTTCGGCCGGCCGACCCCCATGTCGCTCGGTTATTGGGAAGTCGAGTTGATTTAGCCGCCGGGATCTGCTTGAATCTTCGCCCCCGTTCTCCGTGAACGGCCCCCGTCGTGCGCCCGACGGCGATCCCGAGCGGAAGGCTTCCGGCGGGTCAGCCCGGGACGCCACGACCGGGGCCCATTCGTGGAGGACACCCTCTTGTAGTGGGAGGGTGGGCGCGTCCGCGACCATCCGCCTGAACCGCTGAGAGCACGACATGGCCAAGGAAATCACCGCACAAGTCAAGCTGCAGTGCCCCGCGGGACAGGCGACGCCTGCCCCGCCCGTCGGGCCTGCGCTGGGTCAGCACGGCGTCAACATCGGGCAGTTCGTCAAGCAGTTCAACGACGACACGCGCGCCCAGGCCGGGCTGATCATTCCGGTCGTCATCACGGTCTACAAGGACCGCACCTTCACGCTGCAGTACAAATCGCCGCCGGCGTCCGTGCTGCTGAAGCGCGCGGCGAAGCTGGCATCGGCGGCCAAGACCCCGGGCAGCCAGATCGTCGGGCAGGTCACTCAGGCGCAGGTGCGTGAGATCGCCCAGCTCAAGATGAAGGACCTCAACACGGTCCACGTCGAAGCCGCGATGCGCATGGTCGAAGGCACCGCGCGTTCGTGTGGAATCCAGGTCGTCGAGTGATGGCCGCACCCGAACTGCGGCTCCCGCCCGAGCTCGTCTGCTCGCGTCGGTCCGCGCGCTGATCGGTTCGCCAAGTCGTCCGTCGGAAGCACAGACACAAACAGGAACACCATGGCTCGCAAACGCAGCCGCCGCTACCAGAAAGTCGCCGCGAAGGTGGATCGGACCAAGCGCTATCCCGTCGGCGAGGGGATCGCGCTGATCAAGTCGCTGGTCGGGCCGAAGTTCGACGAGGCCGTCGACGTCGCTGTCCGCATCGGCATCGACGCGAAGAAGACGGACCAGCTCGTGCGCGGTTCGGTCAGCCTGCCGAAGGGCACCGGCAAGTCGGTTCGCATCGCCGTCTTCGCCGAAGGGGAGCGCGCCCAGGAGGCGCTGGCGGCAGGCGCCGATTTCGTCGGTGCCGCCGATCTGGCCGAGAAGATCGAGCAGGGCTTCACCGACTTCGACATGACGATCGCGTCGCCCGACATGATGCGCTTCGTCGGCAAGTTGGGCAAAGTGCTCGGCCCGCAGGGCAAGATGCCTTCGCCGAAGGCCGGCACCGTGACGCCGAACGTCGCGAACGCGGTGCGCGAGTTCAAGGCGGGCAAGATCGAGTTCCGCACGGACGCCGGCGCCAACGTGCACGTGGCCATAGGCAAGAAGTCGTTCGGCGTCGACGACCTGGCCTCCAACCTGACGGCTTTCCTGGACCACCTGCGCACGTTGCGCCCCTCGCAGGCCAAGGGCACGTTCATCCAGAAGGTCGTCGTGTCCACGTCGATGGGGCCCGGCGTCATGCTCGCGGTCGAGTAGGAGTCGAATCATGCCCAACCTAGTCAATGAGATCCTGCTCGCCGACCTGCAGCGTGAGTTCAAGAACATGGGCTCGTGCGTCGTGGTCGAATTCGGCAAGCTGCTGCCCAAGCAGGACATCGAGATCCGCGATCAGCTGCGCGCCGCGGGCGTGCGCTACCGCGTCGTGCGCAGCCGCCTCGCCAAGAAGGCGTTCGCGAGCATCGAACTCGACCTCGACGAGGCCATGCGCGGTCGCTGTGGCATCGCCATCGCACCCAAGGAAGGTGCGATCCAGGCCGCCAAGATCCTGCGCGATTGGATCAAGAAGACCAAGGACGCCCCGCTCGCGATCAAGGGTGGAGTCGTCGAAGGCACCGCCTACAACGGCGCGGCTGCGGCTGCCATCGCCGACCTGCCGGACCGGGACACCGTCAACACGATGATCGTGTCGGCCATCAGCGGGCCCGCGCGTTCGATCGCGACGCTCGTCAGCGCGGTCGCCGGGGGCCTCGCGCGCTGCATCCAGGCCAAGATCGATGCCGCATCCGGCGCCACCGAGCCGAGTTCATCCTGATCCCACTCACTGCACTGCAAACCACAGAGGTCGTACCCATCATGTCGGACAATCAAGCTGTAGTTCTCGATGCTGATCTCGAGGACATCTTCAAGAAGATCGATGCCCTGAGCCTGGGCAAGGCCGCACAACTCGTCAAGGCGATGGAGTCGCGCTGGGGTGTCTCGGCGGCGGCTCCCGTCGCCGTGGCCGCGGCCGGCCCGGCGGCGGCGGCGCCTGCCGCCGAGGAGCAGACCGAGTTCTCCGTCATCCTCAAGGATGGCGGCCCGAACAAGATCAACGTCATCAAGGTGGTCCGCGAGATCACGGCTCTCGGCCTCAAGGAGGCCAAGGCTCTCGTCGACGAGGCGCCGAAGGCCGTGAAGGAAGGTGTCACCAAGGACGAGGCCGCCGAGCTCAAGAAGAAGCTCACCGAGGCCGGCGCCACCGTCGAGCTCAAGTAGTGCGGTCGTCGCCCAGCCGGCGAACCTGCGGCCAGGATCGCGTAGCCGCGAACCTGCCGCGGGGCGATCGGCAACCCGGTGCAGTCAGCCGTACTTTCGAGCGCACGTCCGTGGGTCAGGCCCTGGAGGCCCTCTCCCTGTTTTTCGTTGCAGGCAGGTGACCGCCGCGCCTACAGTTGCACGGCCCAACTGGATCACTTTTTGCACACGATGATTGGAGTGCCGCCGATGCCCAGCGTCCACGGCGCTGCCAGGAAGCGGCTTGCAGGACACCAGGTGGGCGGTGCGGTAGGTCCGGGGCGCGGTGCGTGCCTTGTCCGAGTCCGTGTTTCTGGTCGCAGACCCCTTTCCTTCAGGTCGCAGAACAGCTCCCTCGGGGGCTCAGGTGGAACCGCATGGAGACCGTAGTCTACGGGCGATACAGGTCCGTTGCCGAGATCCCCGACCTCGTCGAGATGCAGACGAAGTCGTACCTCAATTTCCTGCAGCCCGAGGTGGCACCGAATCGGCGCAAGGCGGAAGGGCTCGAGGCGCTGCTGCGCGAGATCTTCCCGATCTACTCGTACGACAAGACGCTGTGCATCGAGTACGTGAGCTACGAACTCGGTCGCCCGCGCTACACGGTCGAAGAGTGCCGCAAGCTGCGCGTGACGTACGGGTACCCGTTCAAGATCCGGGTTCGTCTCGTCAAGCCCGAGCCGGTCGAGGAGGACATCTACCTCGGCGAGATCCCGATCATGATCGGCGGCGGCGAGTTCATCGTGAACGGCAGCGAGCGTGTGACCGTGAGCCAGCTGCACCGCTCACCGGGCGTCGACTTCTCGGTCGAACTGCACACGGGTGAGAAGAAGCTGCACTCGTGCTGGATCATCCCCGAGCGCGGTTCCTGGATCGAACTCAACGTCACCAAGAAGGACGCGGTCGCGATCCGGATCGACCAGTCCGGCAAGTTCTCGTGCAGCACGCTGCTGCGCGCGATGGACCAGAAGTACTCGACGGACGCCGCCATCCTGCGCGAGTTCTACGAGGTCGAGAAGGTCGCGCGGAAGAAGACCGATCCGGAGGCGAAGTTCGCCAAGGCGCTGGTCGGCACGTACGCGGTCGGCGACATCGTCGACGCCGCCAGCGGCGAGCCGTTCGTGCGCAGCGGCGAAGAGATCACCGAGGAGGCGGCGCGGGCGATCGCCGAGAGCGAATTGCGCGAAGTGGAGGTGCTGCGCGATCCCGAGGACTTCCTGATCCTCAACACGCTGCGCGAGGACACCACCAACAGCCACGAGGAAGCGCTGCTCAAGATCTACCAGCGCCTGCGCCCCGGCAATCCGCCGCAGATCGAAAAGGCGCGCGAGCTCTTCCACGAGAAGTTCTTCGACGAGACGCGCTACCGGCTCGGTCGCGTCGGTCGCTTCCGGCTGAACCGCAAGTTCGCCACTTCGACGGCCGAGAACCAGCAGACCCTGTCTGCCGCGGACTTCGTGCAGGCGATCAAGTACATCCTCGGGCTGCGTCTCGGCGAGGGTGAGATCGACGACATCGACCATCTCGGCAACCGCCGCGTGCGCACGATCCAGGAGCTGGCCGGCGACGAGTTCCGCAAGGGGTTCCTCAAGCTGCGCCGCACGGCGCAGGAGCGCATGAACCTCGAGAACGTCGACACGGTCACGCCACGCAACCTGATCAACAGCAAGACGTTCTCGTCGGCGATCGAGTACTTCTTCGCGCGCGGTGAACTGAGCCAGGTCGTCGACCAGACCAATCCGCTGTCGCAGCTCACGCACGAGCGGCGGTTGTCCGCCCTCGGTCCGGGCGGTCTGAACCGCAAGCGCGCCGGCTTCGAGGTGCGCGACGTGCACATCTCGCACTACGGCCGCCTGTGCCCGATCGAGACGCCGGAAGGCACGAACATCGGCCTCATCTCGAGCTTGGCGATCTACAGTTCGCTCGACGACTACGGCTTCCTGACGACGCCGTACGTGGTCGTCAAGAACGGCAAGCTGACCGAGGAGGTCGTGCGCCTCAGGGCCGACGAGGAGAACAATGCGGTCCTGGCGCCGGCCGACACCGAGGTCGACAAGAACGGCCGCCTCATCGGCGACGACCAGGGGCGCGTCATCGCGCGCGTCAAGGGCGACCCGGCGCTCGTCGACGGCAAGGTCGTGCAGTACATGGACGTCAGCACCAAGCAGGTGGTCGGCGTCTCCGCGTCCCTCATCCCGTTCCTCGAGCACGACGACGCGAACCGCGCGCTCATGGGATCGAACATGCAGCGGCAGGCGGTGCCACTGCTGACGACCGAGGCGCCCGTGGTCATGACCGGCATGGAGGAGGTCGTGGCACGCAACTCGAGCATGGTCGTGCGGGCGCGCAAGGGCGGAACGGTCTCCGCCGTCGACGCGACGCGCATCGAGATCGGGGACGACGTCTATCGGCTCCGCAAGTACGAGGCGCTCAACGAACGCACCTGCCAGAACCAGACGCCCATCGTCAAGCTGGGGCAGAAGGTGAAGGCCGGCGAGGTCATCGCCGACGGTGCGGCCACCAAGCACGGAGTGCTGGCCCTCGGCAAGAACCTCACGGTCGCGTTCATGCCGTGGGACGGCTACAACTACGAGGACGCGATCCTGCTGAGCCAGAACCTCGTCAAGGACGACGTCTACACCTCGATCCACATCGACGAGTTCGAGATCGAGATCCGCGAGACGAAGCTCGGTCGCGAGGAGTTCTCGCGCGACATCCCCAACGTCTCCGAGAAGGCCCTGCGCCACCTCGACGAGAGCGGCATCGTGCGGGTCGGCACACGCGTGAAGGTCGGCGACATCCTCGTCGGCAAGGTCGCGCCCAAGAGCAAGAGCGAGCTGACCCCCGAGGAGAAGCTGCTGCACGCGATCTTCGGCCGGGCCGGCGAGGACGTGAAGAACGCTTCGCTCGAGGTGCCGACCGGCGTCGAGGGCATCGTCATCGGCGCCGAGAAGTACAGCCGCAAGGTCAACCTGACCGAGAACGAGCGCACGCGCAACCTCGAGGAGATCAAGAACGCGGAGATCGAGTTCTTGAAGCAGTTCCGCAGCAACACCAAGCGGCTGCTCGACAGCGCCAAGGAGATCGTCGGTCAGGCGGTCACTTCGGCCGAGGGCAAGAAGCTCGGCGTGAGCGACGACATGCTCATCCTCGACCTGCGCACGATCCGCGATCGCGTGCGGCAGGTGGCCGAGGAGCTCGGCGACGCCAAGCAGCGGCAATCGCTGATGCAGGTGCTCCAGGAGTACGGTGAGCGCATCGAGGAATCCGAGGCCGAGAAGAACAAGCTCGTCAACCGGCTCTCCCGCGGCGACGAACTGCCGCAGGGTGTGCTCGAGATGGTCAAGGTCTACGTGTCGACCAAGCGGCGCATCTCGGTCGGCGACAAGATGGCCGGCCGCCACGGCAACAAGGGCGTCATCAGCAAGATCCTGCCCGTCGAGGACATGCCGTTCCTCGCCGATGGCACGCCGGTCGACATCGTGCTGAACCCGCTCGGCGTGCCGAGCCGCATGAACGTCGGCCAGATCCTCGAGACCCACCTCGGCTGGGCGGCCCGCAAGCTGGGCTTCAACGTCGTGTCGCCGGTCTTCGACGGCGCTTCCGAGACGGACATCGAAGCCGCGCTGCAGAAGGCCGGCTTCGCCAAGGACGGCAAGTCGGTGCTCTACGACGGGCGCACGGGCGAGCAGTTCACGCAGCGCGTCACGGTCGGCACGCTCTACATGCTCAAGCTGCACCACCTCGTCGACGACAAGGTGCACGCGCGCGCGACGGGCCCGTACTCGCTGATCACCCAGCAGCCGCTCGGCGGCAAGGCCCGCTTCGGCGGCCAGCGCTTCGGCGAGATGGAAGTCTGGGCGCTCGAGGCCTACGGCGCTGCCAACATCCTCCAGGAGCTGTTGACGGTGAAGTCCGACGACGTCGACGGGCGCACGAAGATCTACGAGGCGATGGTCAAGAACGAGAACATCCTCGAGCCCGGCACGCCGGTCTCGTTCGGTGTGCTCTGCAACGAGATCAAGGGCCTCGGCCTCAACATCGAACTGCACAAACGCGGCGCGGCCGAGTCCGTGATGCCTGGATGACGGACCGGTCGTTTGCGGCAGAAGTCAGCTGATTTCCATTTCTACCTGCCCACGCGGCCATCCGGCTGGCGGGGCAACTAGCAGCACAGGCGGCGCACGATGGTCGAACCCATCTACGACAAGATCAACGACTACGCTTCGGTGACCATCCGGCTGGCCTCGCCCGAGGACATCCGGACCTGGTCGTTCGGAGAGGTCAAGAAGCCCGAGACGATCAACTACCGCACGTACCGGCCCGAGCGCGACGGCCTGTTCTGCGAGCGCATCTTCGGTCCCGAGAAGGACTGGGAGTGCTCGTGCGGCAAGTACAAGGGCATCAAGCACAAGAACATCACGTGCGACAAGTGTGGCGTGATGATCACGCACAGCCGCGTGCGCCGGAAGCGCATGGGCCACATCAACCTGGCTGCGCCCGTCGCCCACATCTGGTTCTTCAAGGCGATGCCGTCGCGCCTCGGCACGCTGCTGGGTCTCAAGACCGCCAGCCTCGAGAAGGTCATCTACTTCCAGGACTACATCGTCATCGACCCCGGCGAGACGCCGCTGAAGGCGCAGCAGCTGCTGTCGGAGGACGAGTACCGGCAGTCGCGCCAGAAGTACGGCATGGCCTTCCAGGCGGCGATGGGGGCGGAAGCCGTGCGCGACCTGCTGCGGCGACTCGAGCTGCCCTTGCTCAGCGAGACGCTGCGCGAGGACCTCAAGCGCACCGAGTCGAAGCAGAAGATCAAGGACATCATCAAGCGGCTGAAGACCGTCGAGATGCTGCGCGACTCGGGCAACAAGGCCGAGTGGATGATCCTCGACGCGATCCCCGTCATCCCGCCGGATCTGCGGCCGCTCGTGCCCCTGGACAGCGGCAACTTCGCGACCTCGGACCTCAACGACCTCTACCGGCGGCTCATCAACCGCAACAACCGCCTCAAGAAGCTGCTCGACCTCAACGCGCCCGAGGTCATCATCCGCAACGAGAAGCGCATGCTGCAGCAGTCGGTCGACGCGTTGTTCGACAACAACCGCTGCCGCCGCCCCGTGCTCGGCTCGAGCAACCGTCCGCTCAAGTCGCTGACCGACATGATCAAGGGCAAGCAGGGGCGCTTCCGCGAGAACCTGCTCGGCAAGCGCGTCGACTACTCGGCGCGTTCGGTCATCGTCGTCGGTCCGGATCTCAAGCTCCACCAGTGTGGTCTGCCCAAGATCATCGCGCTCGAACTGTTCCAGCCGTTCATCATCCGCCGGCTCAAGGAGCTCGGTCATGCCGACACCATCAAGTCGGCGAAGAAGATGCTGGAGCGCAAGGACGAGGAGGTCTGGGACATCCTCGAAGAGGTGATCCAGAACCACCCCGTGTTGTTGAACCGCGCGCCGACGCTGCACCGCGTCGGCATCCAGGCCTTCGAGCCGGTGCTCGTCGAGGGCAACGCGATCCGCATCCACCCGCTGGTCTGCTCGGGCTACAACGCCGACTTCGACGGCGACCAGATGGCCGTGCACCTGCCGCTGTCGTTCGAGGCGCAGATCGAGGCCTCGACGCTGATGTTGTCGACCAACAACATCTTCTCACCGGCGCACGGCGGCCCGATCATCGCGCCGAACCAGGACATCGTGCTGGGCTGCTACTTCCTGAGCCTGGCGAGGCCCGGTGAACTCGGCGAAGGCAAGACCTTCGCGAGCAGCGACGAGGTCTGGATGGCCTTCTCGATGGGCAAGGTGCACATCCACGCGCGCATCAAGGTGCAGTTCGCGGCGGGCATAGAGATCAGGAATCAGGGCAACACGGTGCTGACGGACGGCAAGACGCTGGTCGAGACCACGCCGGGCCGGATCATGTTCAACGAGATCCTCGAGAAGGGGATGCCGTTCTACAACCACGACCTCGACAAGAAGGGGTTGGCCAACATCATCGCCGACTGCCACCTGCTGCTGGGTCGCGACGCGACGCTGCGTCTGCTCGATCAGCTCAAGGAGACCGGCTTCAAGGCCGCGACGAGGGCCGGCCTGTCGTTCGGCAAGGACGACATGGTCGTGCCGCCGACGAAGGACAAGATCATCGCGATGACCCAGAAGGACGTCGAGAAGATCCACACGGCGCACCAGCGCGGCATCATCACCGAGGGTGAGCGCTACCTGAAGGTCATCGATGCCTGGACGCACGCGCGCGAGCGCATCGGCGAGGACATGCTGCACGAGCTGCGCAACGACACTCGCGAAGGTCGGCTCTACGTGAATCCGATCTTCTGCATGATCATGTCGAAGGCGCGCGGCTCGGTGGAGCAGATCCGTCAGCTCGCGGGCATGCGTGGCCTGATGGCCAAGCCGTCGGGCAAGATCATCGAGCAGCCGATCAAGGCCAACTTCCGCGAGGGCCTGCGCGTGCTCGAGTACTTCTCGTCGACGCACGGCGCACGCAAGGGCCTGGCCGACACCGCCCTCAAGACGGCGGACTCAGGCTACCTCACGCGCAAGCTCGCCGACGTCGCACAGAACGTCGTCATCGCGATGGACGAGTGTGGTACGGAGAACGGCGTCGAGAAGGGCACCGTCTATCAGGGCGACAAGGTCGCCGTGAGCTTCGTCGACGCGGTGCGCGGCCGCGTGGCGCGCCACTCGATCGTCGACCCGATGACCGAGGAGGTCATCGTCGAGCGGAACCAGCTCATCACGGTCGACATCGCCAAGCACATCGAGCGCGTGGCGAGCAGCGAGAAGATCGTCGTCAGGTCGCCGCTGACCTGCGAGGCGTCGGTCGGCATCTGTGCCAACTGCTACGGCATGGACCTGTCGCGCAGCGACATCGCCGAACCGGGCCTGGCGGTCGGCATCATCGGCGCGCAGTCCATCGGCGAGCCGGGCACGCAGCTGACGATGCGCACGTTCCACATCGGCGGCACGGCCTCGAAGAAGGTCGAGGATTCCGAGATCAAGAACAAGCGCGCCGGTCGCATCCAGTTCGCGAACCTCGCGACCGTCGAGATCTCCGTCGAAGAGCACAAGGGCGGCAAGGGCTCGATGCAGTGCGTGGCGCTCAAGCGCAAGGGTGAGATCCTCGTCGTCGACGCGAAGGACCGCGAGCTGGAACGGCATGCGGTGCCGCTCGGCGCCGTCGTGCACGTCGTCGAGGGACAGGAGGTCAAGGAGCACTCGGTGCTCTGTTCCTGGGACCCGCACCACAATCCGATCCTCGCCGAGGTGTCGGGCGTCGTGCGGTACGAGGACATCCTCGAGGGCAAGACGTTCCGCACCGAACGCGATGCGGACACCAAGGTCCAGCGCAAGGTCCTGATCGAGCACAAGGGCGACCTGCACCCGCAGATCATGATCGAGGACGAGAAGGGCAACCGCCTCGCGATCAACCCGGTGCCCGAGAAGGCCTACATCGAAGTCGAGAACGGCCAGCGCGTCGTCGCCGGCACGCTGCTCGCCAAGACGCCGCGCGAGATCCAGGGCACGCAGGACATCACGGGTGGTCTGCCGCGCGTGACCGAACTCTTCGAGGCGCGCCGACCGAAGGACCCGTCGGTGTTGTCGGAGATCGACGGTATCGTCGAACTCGGCGACAAGCGCCGCGGCAAACGCACGATCATCGTCAAGGGCGAGGGCGGCCTCGAGCGCGAGCACCTCGTGCCGCAAGGCAAGAACCTGCGCGTGCACCGCGGCGACCACGTCAAGGCGGGCGAGGCGCTCGTCGACGGCCCGCTCGTGCCGCACGACATCCTGTTCATCCAGGGCGAGAAGTCCGTGCAGAACTACCTGCTGCGGGAAGTGCAGACGGTCTATCGCGCCCAGGGCGTGAGCATCGACGACAAGCACATCGAGATCATCCTCGCGCAGATGATGCGCAAGGTGCAGATCGAGGATCCGGGTGACAGCGACTTCCTGCCCGGCGCGGTCGTCGACAAGTTCCGTTTCCGCGAGTCCAACCAGCTCATGCGCACGCAGCGCAAGAAGCCGGCGACGGCCTCGCCCCTGCTGCTCGGCATCACGAAGGCATCGCTGCAGTCGGAGTCGTTCATCTCGGCGGCGTCGTTCCAGGAGACCACCAAGGTGCTGACCGAAGCGGCGCTGGCCGGCCGGCGCGACGAACTGGTCGGCCTCAAGGAGAACGTCATCCTCGGCCACCTGGTGCCGACCGGGACCGGCTTCCGCAACTACCAGAAGACGCGCGTTCGCAAGAACGTCGACCTGCAGGCGGCGGCCGAGGAGATCGGGCGCCTCAGCCGGCAGAGCTTCCTCGATCAGGGTGGGCCGGTCATCCGGCTCGAAGGCATCGACAACGAGCCTTCGCCCTCGGGTCAGGAGGTCGAGAAGTCCTGAACTGCCAGCCCGGTCACGATTGCGCCGCCGCGGCCGGCGGCACCCTGGGCCTGCGCCGGGGTTGCATTCGTGCCGCCATTCTCTATCCTCCGCCCCCCTGAATTCCGCCACCGCCCAGACCCGTAGCATCAGACCGTAGCATGCCCACGATCAATCAGCTCATCCGCAAGGGCCGCAAGAAGATCAAGTACAAGAGCAAGTCGCCGATCCTCGATGCGTGCCCGCAGAAGCGCGGTGTCTGCCTGCAGGTCAAGACGATGACGCCGAAGAAGCCCAACTCGGCGTTGCGCAAGATCGCTCGCGTCCGCCTCAGCAACGGCAAGGAGACCACGGTCTACATCCCCGGCGAGGGTCACAACCTGCAGGAGCACTCGATCGTGCTGATCCGCGGGGGTCGCGTGCGCGACCTTCCCGGTGTGCGCTACCACGTGCTGCGCGGTTGCCTCGACGCGTCGGGTGTCGAGAACCGGCGTCGCAGCCGGAGCAAGTACGGCGCGAAGCGTCCCAAGAAGTGAGAGCGTCCCGAGAAGTCCCGAGAAGCAAGTCCCCTTCCACGCCTCGTCGAACCTGCCCGATCCGAATCACCGATGCCGCGCTCCTACAAGTCCACTGAAGTCTTCCTCGTGGGTGACCCCCGCTACAACAACAAGCTCGCGAGCAAGATCATCAACAAGATCATGCTGCAGGGCAAGAAGACGACGGCCCAGGCGATCTTCTACGAGGCCGTGGATTTCGTCTGCAAGAAGGTCGAGAACGTGGAGCCCGTCGACGTGTTCTCCAAGGCGATCGACAACATCAAGCCGCGCGTGGAAGTGCGCAGCAAGCGCGTCGGCGGTGCGACCTATCAGGTGCCGCGCGAAGTGAACAAGCGGCGCCAGCAGAGTCTCGCGATCCGTTGGCTCGTCGACGCCGCGCGGGCGAAGCGAGGCAAGCCGATGGCCAAGTCGCTGGCGGAAGAGCTCTTCGACGCCTTCAACAACCAGGGTGCCGCGGTGACGAAGAAGGAGAACGTGCACAAGATGGCCGACGCGAACAGCGCCTACAGTCACTTCGCCTGGTAGTTGCACCTCGCCTGGTAGTT
>DASUFY010000113.1:0-41384 GCA_036274315.1 Planctomycetota bacterium
TTCGCGCCGCTGGGCGACCTCGTTCAGATCAGGTCGCTGTCACCGAGCGTGTGGTACCACTGTTCCCGGTAGAAGTGCGTGTCCTGCTGATCGAACGGGATCACGACCTGGAAGTAGATCGTGCCGTAGACGAGGAAGCCCAGGCGCTGGAAGGTCAGGAAGCGCGGGTCCCGGTGCTGGAACAGCGTCGCCAGCGCCGTGGCCCGGAACGCGGTCGCGCGCTGCTCGGCCATCGCCACGAGCGCCACGGTGGCATCGTGGTCGTCGGCCGGCACGAGCCAGTCGACGAGGAAGCACGTGTTGGGCAGCACGAACTCGCGGTGCGCGACGACGGCGACGCCGCGCAGCCTGCCGGAGCCGGTCTCCCGGCACTCGTAGAGCTCGTAGGCGACGTCGTGGGCGTCGGCGTAGCGCCAGTTCAGGTACCTGGCGTCGCGCACGATCGCGAGCTGCGTGCCCTTCTCGAAGTCGGCCCACAGCAGGTCGGTGTCGGCGTCGAAACGCTGCACACGCCGCACCTCGAGCGCCGTGCTCGTCGCGCGCGCCGGGAAGCCGCCGGGCGGCAGTTCGCGGAACAGGAAGTCCCAGTCGCGCACGATCTCGTAGCGCAGGTACTTCTGGCCGATGCGCCACGTCGCGATGGGCCAGCCGTAGTGGAACGAGTTCTGGTGCTCGCCCTTGCCGCCCCAGAGCTCGTAGTGCGCGAGCGCGAGGTTGACGAAGAGACCGGGGCGCGGGCCGTGCCGGCGATGGTCGGGCAGCACGAACAGGTCGACGCACTGGCCGGCGAGGCGGTGTTTGCCCTCGATCGTGAACGTGACGGGCAGCGTCACGTAGGCCCCGACGATGCCGGCCGTCTCGTGTTCGGCGACCATCGTGTGCACCTGGCCCGTCGGGTTGTCGCGGAACTTCCAGAGCCAGTGCGCCATCGAACGCGGCGGCGCGAAGGTCAGGTTGTGGCCGACGAGCAGCGAGACCTCGTCGCCGGGCTGGTAGGGGCGGATGGTGATCGGATCGCTCATCGTCGACCACGGTATCGGCAGGACCCGAGCCGCGACTACTCGGGCCCGCCGCGTTCCTGCCAGCGCCGCAGCAGGTCGAGCGCCTGGCGCGGCGAGAGGTCGTCGAGCTCGAGCTCACGCAGCTCCTCGAGGATCGGGTCCGGCCGCGGCGCGAACAGCTCCTTCTGGCGCAACCCGGGCCGCTGGCGATCGCGCGCGGCGACCAGCGCCTCGCGCACCTCGCCGCCCTCGTCGTCGAGCTTCTCGAGCACCGCCTGGGCGCGCTCGAGCACGGCTTTGGGGATGCCCGCGAGCCGCGCGACGTGCAGGCCGTAGCTGCGGTCGGTGCCGCCTTGTTCGATGCGGTGCAGGAAGACGATCTCGTCGCCCCATTCGCGCACGGCGACGCGGCAGTTGACGATGCCCTTGCCGGGACCGGCGAGGTCCATGAGCTGGTGGTAGTGCGTGGCGAACAGGGCGCGGCACCGCACGCGTTCGTGCAGGTCCTCGGCGATGGCCCACGCCAACGACAGCCCGTCGTAGGTGCTCGTGCCGCGGCCGACCTCGTCGAGGATGACGAGGCTCCGGTGCGTCGCGTTGTTGAGGATGTTCGCCGTCTCCGTCATCTCCACCATGAACGTCGAGGCGCCGCGGCTGATGTCGTCGGCGCCGCCGACGCGCGTGAAGACGCGGTCGACGAGTCCGACGTGGGCCGCCTTGGCGGGCACGAAGCTGCCGACCTGCGCCAGGATCGTGATCAGCGCGTTCTGGCGGATCCACGTCGACTTGCCGGCCATGTTGGGCCCGGTCAGCAGCACGAGGCGCCGCGCCGGCGGCTCGAGGTCCGTGTCGTTGGGCACGAACGACGCCGCGGCGTGCGTCGCTTCGATGACGGGGTGCCGCCCGTCTTCGATGCGCAGCTGCAGCGAGTCGTCGACGGTGGGGCGGCAGTAGTGCCGATCGCGCGCCACGGTCGCCAGCGCAGCGCACGCATCGAGGTCGGCGACCGCCGCAGCCGTCGCCTGCAGGCGCGGCAGCTCGCTCGCGACGCGGTCGCGCAGCGCGCAGAACAGGTCGTATTCGAGCGTGCGGCTGTTCTCCTCGGCCTTGAGGATCTTGTGCTCGAACGTGCGCAGCTCGTCGGTGACGTAGCGTTCGGCGTTCTTCGTCGTCTGCTTGCGCACGAACTCGCCGGGCAGGGGCGTCTCGCGGTGGGTGTGCGTGATCTCGATGTAGTAGCCGAAGACCTTGTTGAACCCGACCTTGAGGCTCGGGATGCCGGTGCGTTCGGCGAGCTGCTGCTGGTAGCGCGCCATCCAGTCGGTGCTGTCGCGTGCGAGTCCCTTCAGCTCGTCGAGTTCGGCGTGCCAGCCGGGCCGGATCATGCCGCCCTCGCGCACGGCGAGCGGTGGCTCGTCGACGAGCGCGCTGGCGATCGCGGTGGCCAGCTCGGGCAGCGGGTCGAGGGATCGAGCCAGTTCCTGCAGCATGGCGCTCGTGGCCGTCTGCAGCCGCTGCCGGATCGGCGGCAGGCGCTCGAGGCTCAGTCGCAGCCCCTGCAGGTCGCGCGCATTGGCGCGGCCGAACGCCGCGCGCGAGGTCAGGCGCTCGAGGTCGAGAACGGCGGCGAGCTGACCCGTGACGAGCGCGAGCAGCTGCGCATCCGCGTGCAGTTCGGCGACGGCGTGCTGGCGGTGTTGGATCGCCGCGACCTGCGTGAGCGGCGCGAGCAGCCACGCGCGCAGTCGGCGCGCACCCATGGGGGTCGCGGTGCGGTCGAGGATCGACAGCAGCGGCGTGCCGTCGTCGCCGCGCATCGTTTGCACGAGTTCGAGGCTCTGGCGCGTGGCGCGGTCGAGCCGCATGTGCGAACCGTCGTGCCAGACCTGGAGCTGGCGCAGGTGCGGCAGTGCGCAGAGCTGCGTCTCCTGCAGGTAGGCCGCGAGCGCGCCGGCGGCGCCGATGGCGAGCGGCATGTCCTGCACGCCGAAGCCGGCGAGCGTCGCGGTGCGGAAGAGCTGCAGCAGCAGTCGTTCGCCGCCCTCGGCGCCGAAGTCGTAGGCGCCACGGAACGTGACGGTCACGCCGTTCTGGGGCAGCCACGGCCGCTGCTCGCCGCGCTGCTCTTCGGCCAGCAACAACTCGGCGGGTTCGATGCGAGCCAGTTCGTCGGCGAGCTGTTCGAAGGGGCACTCGTGCACATGGAACGCGCCGGTCGAGAGTTCGACCCAGGCGAGACCGCACCGCTCCCTGCCGATCGAGGCGGCGGCGAGGTGGTTGGCGCGGCGGTCGTCGAGCAGGGTGTCCTCGGTCAGCGTGCCCGCGGTGACGACGCGCACGACCGCACGCTCGACCACACCCTTGGCCTCGCGCGGATCCTGCATCTGTTCGCAGATCGCCACCTTGTGGCCCATCCTGACGAGCCGGCTCAGGTAGCCGTCGAGCGCGCGAACGGGCACGCCGGCCATCGGGATGGCGCCTTCGCCCTTGCTGCGGCTCGTCAGCGTGATGCCGAGCGCCTTCGCCGCGAGCTTCGCGTCGTCGAAGAACAGCTCGTAGAAGTCGCCCATGCGGAAGAACAGCAGCGCGTCCGGGTGGCGCTGCTTCTGCGTCACGTACTGCGCCATCGCGGGCGACAGCGACGAGACGTCACTCACTGCTGCTCGGCCCCGTCCGTGGTGCGGCGGCCGCGCCTGCTCGCGGTGCCGTCGCGCGGTGCCGCCTCGCGCAGTCGCAGCGCCTCGGCGACCAGGATCTGGGCCGCTGCCTCGGCATCGTCGCTCGTCGTGTCGCCGCAGAACGACAGCCGCACGACTTCGCGCGCCTGCTGCCGGTCCAGACCGATCGCTGCGAGCACGTGGTTCTCGGCTGGGTGACGATCGTCGTGGCCGGAGTCGGCCGTCGAGTGGCAGGCCGAACCGGTCGAGAACGCGACGCCGCGTGCGTCGCAGCGTTCGAGCAGGGTCTGCCCGACCACGCCCGGCAGGCGCAGCGAGAGGATGTGCGGCAGCGCGCGTTCGGTGTGGCCCAGCCGCTCGGCGTCCGGCAGCGCATCGTGCACGATTCCGAGTACGAGGTCGATGAGCCCGCGCGTGTGTGCGGCCGTGCCCGCCTGGTGCGTGAACGCGTGTTCGGCCGCGCGCGCGAGCCCGATCGCGCCGGCGACGTTCTCCGTACCGCCGCGCAGGCCGCGTTCCTGGCCGCCGGCCGGCAGCAACGGGGCGATCTCCGCCTTGCTCGAGAGCGCGAGGAAGCCGGCGCCGCGCGGGCCGTGGAACTTGTGGCCGGACACGGCCACCGAGTCGACGTCGAGGTCGTCCATCTCGAACGGCAACTTGCCGTAGGTCTGCACGAGATCGACGTGCACGTGGGCCTGCGGCGCCGTGCGCCGCACGAGCTCGACGAGGTCGGGCAGTCGACACAGCGTGCCGAGTTCGTTGTGGCCGTACATGAGACCGACGACGCGCACGTCCTGACCGAGCGCGTCGAACAGCGTCTCGGGTGCCGGATCGCCGTGCCTGGTCACTGGCAGCAGCGTGACGTGGTGGCGCCAGCGCGCGAGCAGGCCGGCGCACTGCAGCAGTGCCGGGTGGTCGCTGGCCGCCAGCAGCACGCGGCCCGGCGGCCGCGTCGCCGCGCTGCCGACGATGCCGAGACAGTCGGCCTCGCTGCCGCCGGACGTGAAGACGATGCGCGCCGCGCCGAGCGTTCCGCGCAGGAACTCGCGCGCGTCGTCGAGCGCGCGACGGGCGGGCGGGCCGAACGCGTGCGCACTGCTCGGGTTGCCGAACAGCTCCTCCTGGGCCCGCGCCATGGCCTGCACGACTTCGGGCAGGGGCCTCGTCGTGGCGGCGTTGTCCAGGTAGATGCGGCCGGTGCCGGTCATCGAGGGATCATGGCGAATCGACGGCCACCGGACCAGGGTGGCGAGCCGTCGGCGCGGGTTCAGTCGTCGATCGCGTGGCGCTTGAGCTTCTGGTACAGGGTCGACGACGCGATGCCGAGGATCTGCGCCGCGCGGGAACGGTTCCCACCCGTGCGCCGCATGACCTCTTCGATGTGCCGGCGCTCGACGTCCTCGAGCGAGGGCAGGTCCGTCGCCGCCGGCGCAGTCAGCGCGTTGGCCACGTGCGGCGCCAGGTGCCGCGGTGCGATGGGCAGGCTGCCGGCCCGGGCCGCCGCGGTCTCGATGACCTGCCGCAGTTCGCGGACGTTGCCGGGCCACGAGTAGGCCGTGAGCAGGCGCTTGCTGCGTTCGGTCAAGAATCTCGGCGTGCCGTGCGATGCCGTGCCCAGCTCGGACAGGAACAGTTCGGCCAGCGCGAGCACGTCCCGCGCGTCCGTGCGCAGCGGCGGCACGTACACCGTCTGCGGCTCGAGCCAATCGGCGAGCGCCGGCAGCCAGATCTCGGTGCTGCGATCCGGCGCCGCGCCCGCGGCGACCACCAGCAGGGGTGCTGCCGCCAGCCCCCGACCGCGGGCCTGGCGCAGTTCGTCGATGAGTCGCTGTTGCAGGGGGCGTGAGAGCCTGGGCAGTTCATCGATGAACAGCATGCCGTTGCGCGCACGGTGCACGGCGCCCGGCACGCCGCGCGAATCGCCGAACAACTCCTTCGCACGGCGTGCTTCCGGCAGCACGCCGAGGTTGACCGACACGAACGGCGCCTGGTGGCGCGCGCCTTCGGTGTGCAGGTACCTGGCGAGGGCCTCGCGTTCGGTCCCGTCCTCGCCGACCAGAAGCACCGGCGAATCGCTGCGCGCGTGGGTGCGCAGCAACTGGCGCGCTTCCTGCAGCCGGCCGCACGCGATCAGCGCGTTGTGCGCGGTCGTGCCGCGGAACTGCAGGCGCTGCAGTTCTTCGCGCAGTCGCAGGCGCTCGGTCGTCTCCTGCAGGCGATGCCACACGACGGTGCCGAGCACCTGCGACAGGCGCAGTAGATCCTGTCCGGCCGGGGCCGAAGCGGCGGCGTCTTCGAGCACGAGCGCACCTTCGGGGCCGTCGCCGAACGGGATCACGAGGCGGTTCATCGTGCCGTCGGCTTCGCGCATCGTCAGCAGGTGCGGGCGAGTGATGCAGCGCGCATCGTCGAGCACGGCCTGCGGCACGGCGACCTGGCGGCGGTTGGCGACGGTGTCGAGCATCGCCAGCGTCACGACGCCATCGGGCGGCGTGAAGCGGCCCAGCCAACCGCGCCTGCGGCTGGTCAGGTTGAGGGCCAGATCGAGCAGCGGCTCGGCGGCGTCCGTGAGGTCGCCGGCGTCCGTGAAGGTCCATTCGAATCGTTCCAGCACGCGCTCGGCGGCAGCGGCGAACGAGCCGGGGTGACCGTGCGGCAGCTCCTCGTCGACGATCTCGCGCGACAGGATGACCGTGGAACGGGGATACGTGGCGGTGGGCTCGGGCCGTTCGCGCCGCTCGAGCGTCAGGCGCGTGAGCCCGATCGACAGCGTCTGGCCCACCTCGAGCGTACCGTGCTTCACGACGCGCCCGTCGAGCAGCACCGGGTTGCTGGAGCCGACGTCCTGGAACCGGAACGTGGCGCCCTTGCGCTCGAGCAGCAGGTGTCGTCGGCTGACGGTCGGATCGCGCACCGGGATGCTGGCGTCCGGGCCGCGGCCGATGACCCAGCTCGATCCGACGAGCGGTACCGTCCGCACCGTGCCGTCCCCGAGGATCAGCAGGCGGTACTGATCGGTCGTGCTCTGTTCGTGCCGTTTTCCCAGGGGCATTGGGCCCGTAGTCTCCGGAAATCGGAGACTTTGCACAAGGGTCCCACAAGAGTCCGAAAATCGGAGGAACGCCCGTTGACCGGGTCACACCAGCAACCCTAGCCTGTGGCGCCGGGGCCTGAATGGGTCGTCAAGTTTCGTTCGCGGACAACCTCCGGTCGGGTGGAACGCCCCCGCAGGTAGGTGCTTTCCCTACCGTGACCCGCTGTGCGGCGAACCTGCGCGCCGGCTGGTTGGTGGCATGCTCAACGCCGCAGCGCGTAGTGCCGATACCGCCGGCATGTGGCTCTGGGTGACGATCGGCTGGTCTCTGGTTGCTCTGGTCGCGGCCGCGCTGCACCATCGCTTTCGCCGGGCGACGGGCTCGCACCCGCCCGAAGTCGCCGCGTTCGTGTTGCGCCTCGAGACGGAGCTCGCCGAAGCGCACCCGGACGTGCAGTTCCTCGGCATGTTGCCCGACCGCCTGGCGTGCCTCTTGCGCGTGCGAGGACAGGAGACGCCGGTGTCCCTGCATCACGCCTTCCGCCATGCCGAGGCCTTTCCGGACGCCTTCTCGCGCATGGTCGCCAACCTCGTCGGCGACCTCGGCGAGGCCGCGCTCGACCGCGTGGACGACATCGACTTCGCGGCGGCCGCGCCGCTGATCCTGCCGCAGGTTCGCAGTCGTGCCTGGCTCGAGGCGCAGGGTTGCTTCGGCGACTCCGCGCTCGCGCATCGACCGATGAACGACGAGCTCGTGACGGTCTACGTCGTCGACGACGTGAACTGCATGCTGTTCATCTGCCGCGAACACATGCGCCGGTGGCGCAAGAGCGAGGAGGATCTGCACAACCTCGCGCTCGCCAACCTCGCTCGACTCGGTTCGCACGACCTGCGACACCTCGGCCAGTCGGAGCAGCCCACGCTGCTGCACTCGGGCGATGGGTTCGACGCCGCGCGCGTGCTGCTGCTCGAGCCGGCCGAGGGGCTGCTCGTCGCCATCCCCGACCGGGACACGCTGTGGGTCGGGGCCGAGCACGGACACAGCCTCGAGCAGTTGATGGCCACGACGGAGGCGATTGCGCAGCAGGCGGCGCATCCGGTCTCGCCGACCCTGTGGCGATTCACCGATGGGCGTCTGCAAGCATGGAAGCCTTGACGAGCACGGGCTCGCTGCGCGGTACGTCGAATCGCTGGCGGCGGTCGTCGGCCAGGGGGTCGCAGAGTTCGTAGGAACCCGCCCCGAGCAGGACGCTCTGCGGTTCCTTCGCCAGGATCGTGATCCCGGTCGCGGTGTGGTGCATCGGCAGCCACTGTGCATCGTCGACGCGCACGAGGCGAAACGGCCCCGCCCGGTCCGCGCCCTCGGGCAGCACGAAGCGCACGTTGGAGATCGTGGCGCGCAGGTCCACGTCGGCGGGATTCGACGACGAGCGTTGGCCTGGACGGATCGTGGTGCGAGCCAGGTAGGCGTGGCGGGCCGTGGTTCGGGACGTCGCCAGGGTCACCACGGTCTCGCCGGTGCCCTGAGCCCACGACGTGAGCCCCAGGCTGCCATCGGCGGCTTCCGTGGCGCTGGCGAGTGGAGTCCAGACGAAGTCGGCGCCCGTGTCGGCGGCGAACGTCGCCACGCCCGCCGACTCGTTGCGCAGCGAGGGTGGCAGGTCGCTCACGTGCACGACGATGGGGATCGCGCCACTCTGCGCGCGGCTCACGGCCGCCGGCGTCGTCGAGCGTTGCAGTTCGGGCGCGCTGTCGAGCCGCGCGGGCGCCGGCGGGGCCGTGAGGTCGGCGATCGTCGGCAGCGTCGCGACGGTGCGCATGGCACCTCGCCGCAGCGCGAGGAACGCGCTCCAGCCGACGATGCCGAGGCCCGTTGCGAGCAGCAGGGAAGCGAGCAGCGTGGCGAGGGTCCGAATGGCGTTCTCCGAGGTTGTGGCGGGGGCCGTGACGATGCAGTCTACCTGGGGTTGCCACCGGGTCGATTGCCGCCACCCCCGCCACCCTGCCGCGCCTGCCGATTGCCGCCTCGGCCGGTGCCGCCGCCGCCCCGCCCGTTGGCGCCGTCGCCTCCGCGAGCGCCGCGCGGCGCCGACGTCGGCGTGCCGGGACCGGTACCGGAACCGTTCACCTTGCCGGCGGTCACCTGCACGTTCTGCTCGGCGCCTTCGACCACGACGGGGGTCACCGTGCGTTCGCGGCCGCGCAGCGTCACCACCAACAGGTAGCTGCCGCGCTGCAGCGTGTCGAAGCGGAACTTGCCGTCCCGCACCGGTGCGTCGAAGGTCGGGTGGTCGCGTTGCCACGCGCCGAGATCCTCGGGCAGCGCCGTGAGTCCGGGCAGCAGCGAGGCGCGACCGTCGAGCCCGGCGGACCCGGCGCCGTCGTCGGTTGCGACCGAGCCCTGCAGGCTCACGCTCGACAGGCTCAGGTTGCGTTCCAGCGTCGCATGCGCGTCCACGTGCACCACCTCTTCGTACAGCACGCCGCCGCGCCGCGCCACCTGCACGCGCAGGCGGTAGTCGCCAGCCGGCACGCCTTCGATCGAGAACCGGCCCGACGCCGCAACCGTGCCCTGGAACGATTGCGCGAAGTTGCCCCACATGCCGCGACCACCACCGCGTCTGCCATTGCCCGCGGCGGCGCTTTCGTCCTGGTTCGTGAGTTCGACCTGGAAGCCCGCCGCGGGCGAACCGTTGTGCATCACGCTGCCGGCGACGACGCCGACCGAAGCTCGCGTCACGGCGACGTCGAGCGAAGTGACCTGGCCGCCACGCACGGTGGCGTCCGCGGGCAGCGAACCGCTGAGGAAGAGCGGCGCGAGTTCGCGCATGAGTTCCTGCGGCGAACCGATCCAGCTGCGCACGATGTAGTCGCCGGGCACGAGCCCTTCGATGCGGTAGGTGCCATCCGCGGCGACCTGCACGCCCTGCATCGGGCTGCCGCCGCCATTGCCGCCGCGACCGAACGCCGCGACGATGCCACCCTGGCCGATCGGCACCGCGGCGACGCGCGCCTGCCCGGAGTCTGCCGCCTCGAGTCCGCGCACCGTGCCGGCGATGACGCCCAACGCACCGAGCCGCAGCTCGAACCCGGATCGATCGGCCTGGAGTTCGAAGGGCTCCGTGCTGGCGCGCGCGAACCCCTTCGCGTCTGCCTGCAGGCGGTAGGTGCCCTTCGGCGCGTGCTTGATGACGAACAGGCCCTCGGCATCCGTCGTTGCTTCGAGGGACACCTGCACGCCGTTGGCCGCCCGCAGCCAGTCGCGGCCGATCGCATTCAGATCGGGCATGCTGCCGACCGCCGGTTGGTTGCCGCGCGCTCGCCGCCGGCCACCGGCGTCGCCCTCGTCGGCCGAAGCAGTGCGCATCTCCACACGCGCGCCGCGCAGAGGCGCACCGAGTTCGTCGAGCACGACGCCGGCGGCGAACACGCCTGGGTCGAGCACGACCGCGAGCGCCGGTTCGATGGCACCGACTCGAAGCTCCACTTCGGCCGATCGGTAGCGCGCGTGGTCCGGCGACTGCACGTGGACTTCGTAGACGCCTTCCTGCAGGCCGCTGGCCAGGAACGCGCCGCCCGGGTGGCGCTCGGGTCGACCGAGATCGCGCGGCCGGCCGGGGCGGCCGCCACCTGCGTCGGGGCCGCCGCGTCCGGGGCCGCCGCGGCCGCGCAACAGCCCCTCGACGTTCTGCATGGCAGCACGCAACTGCGCGCGCGATGCCTCGTCGAGGTTCGGGTCGCGCATCTTTGCCATGAGGTCGTTGAGATCGAGCGACGGCTGACCCGGCGGAGGCAGGCCGCGCAGCCGAATGGCCCGGACCGCGAACAGCGTGACCGGCGTGCCATCGGCCTCGCGCACCGTGCCGCTGATGCGCAGGCCGTCCTGCATCGTGACGTAGACGACCTGTGCACTGGTCGGGTCGATGCCTGCCTGTTCGAGGTCGAGATGACCCTCGGCGCTGACGTCGAGGTGCATCGATGCACCGGGCAGGTGTTCGAGCAGGAACCTGCCCTGTGCGTCGGTGGTCGTTCGGTAGTCGCGACCGCGACCGCGGCTCTCCGGACGCAGCGCGACGCTGGCCGCGGCGATCGGCTGGCCGGCCACCGTGCGCACGTAGCCGGTCACCTCGAAGCCGGGGCCGAGCCGGATGTCCTCGATGTCGACGACCTGTTCCTCTTCGGCGGCGAACGTCGCCGAACGTCCTTCGGTGTGTCGGCTCGCCGTGGCGCTGACGCTCCAGTCCCCGGCCGCGACGTTGGGCCGCCGGAAGTAGCCGTTGTTGTCGGTCGTGAAGTCGGGCAGCATCTGCTCACGGTCGCGCACGAACCGCAACGGGTTGCGGTTCTCGGGTTGCAGGCGCAGCTCGGCGCCCGCGATGCCGTTGCCCTCGAGATCGGTCACGCGGCCGCGCAGCTCGCCGCCGCGGTTCAGCACGAGGTCGCCGAGGTCGACCTCCGCGCCGACTTCGCCGATGTCCTTCTGGAAGATGCCGGGGGCGTGGTCCCGATGCAGCACGTGCAACGACACGCTGAGGTTGCGGAACGTCGCGCCCTGGAACGCGAACCTGCCCTCCGCATCGGTGAGCACCGGCTCAGGCACGCGCCGCTGCCGGTTGGCCTGGCCGCCGCGCCCGCCGCCGCGACCGAAGTCGAGCCACACGCTGGCGGCTTTGACCGGCACCAGGAACTTGTCGACCACGCGCCCTCGCAGCACGACCTCGACGCGCGCGTCCGCCGGGGCGGCCGCATCGGGTCCGAGCGAGATGCGTTCCATCGCGCCGTCCGCCTCGGCCGTGACCCCCTCGGCGTCCGCGGCGATCGTCGGCACGTCCAGTTCGTCGGCCTGCGTCCAGTGGACCAACGGGGTCTCGGGGTCGACGAGCAGGTGCGGGACGACGAGGGCGCCGGCCACGAGCAGGAACAGGCAACCGAGCAGCAGGGCGATGGACTGTTTCTGCATGAGGGCCTCGCGGCGCGCACCGAACGGTCGTGGCCGACGGCCGCAAGGGCGCCATTACCGCGGTTGGCGCGACTCTCCGATAGCGGGGTGCTGTAACGACTTCGCACCTCGTCCCGGTTCGTGCCCTGCTCGTGACGACGGGCGGCGCCCGACCTCGATCCGCCGTCGGGCCCGGATCGAGCAGATCCGAGGCCGGGGCTTGCCAGCAAGCGGGTGGGGCCCCAAAACCTGTTGCGGCCCGTGGTGGATCGCCGCGGCCCCATTTCTCCCAATGACTTCGTCCCTGCTCGCTCTCGCGCGGCAGCATGCTGCGGGACAAGGCTTGAACCTGTTTGGCCTCGTCGATGCGGCCAGGTTCGATGCATGCCAGCCGAAGGAGCAGCGAGTCAGGTCCCTGTCACCGCAGTGTGGCACGGTGATCGTGCTCGGCTGCGGCGGCAGGGCCTTCTGGCAGCAGTATGCGAGCAGGTGCGGCAATCCGACCTGCAGCGACGCGGCGCAGCGGCAGTTTGCGCGCCGGGGTGTGCGAGGCGTGGCCGCGGTGCTGCGCGCGGCGGAGGCGCCGATCCGCGTGGTCGAGTCCGGATGCGGCAGGCGGTTGAGTCTGGCCCGGCTCGCCGAGGCGGCGGGGTTCGGCATCGTGTCGCCGGTGTCCGGGTTCTTGCTGCATCCCGAGTTCGGCCCGTGGGTCAGCCTGCACGCGGCGTTGCTGTTCGATGGGCAACCGTTCGGGCTCATCCCCGATGCCTCGATCACGGACCGCTTCCATCCCTGCTGTACCTGCGCGAGACCATGCGTGTCGAACGGGCCCGTCGCGGCAGGCGACGCCAAACCCGTTTCCGGGCCATGCCCCGCCCATGGCGATGCCTCGTGCGGCAGTCGCAGCTTCTGCCCGATTGGCGCCGAACATCGGGACCACCCGGGCGAAGCGGTGCATTGCCAGGGTGCGCCCGCCGCAGGCCGATGGCGCGGAATCGACCTGTCGCGCCTGTTTGCCCGGTTCCTGCGTCGGTAGCGAGCGCGGGGGTCGTGCGTGCATCCTGCTCCGAAGCGCCTCGTCAGCCTCGTGCCGAGTACGACCGAGTCGGTCTGTGTACTCGGCGCGGCCTCGAGTCTCGTCGGCTGCACGCGATACTGCATCGAGCCGGCTCCGCAGCTGGCCGGCGTCGTGCGCGTGGGAGGAACGAAGAACCCGTCGTGCGAAACGATCGTGCGGCTGGCCCCGGACCTCGTGTTGGCGAACGCCGAGGAAAACCGCGCCGAACACATCGAGTGGTTGGGCCGCCGCGTGCCGGTGCTCGTGCAGACGCCGCGCACCGTCGTCGAGGCAGCCTCTGACCTGCGAACCCTGGCCGAGCGACTCGACCTGCTCGAGGCCGCGTTGCCCATTCTGCTGCGCATCGAGGCCGAACTCGCCGCGGCCTCGGTGGCCGAAGCCGAACGCGCGCCGCTGCGCGTGTTCTATGCGATCTGGCCCAGGCCCTGGATGGGTGTCAATCACGACACGTTCCTGCACGACGTGCTGCGCATCGCGGGAGCCGACAACGTGTGCGCCGGCTTCGCCGCCAGGTACCCCGAGGTCAGCGAGGAGTTCCTCCGGGCGCAGGAACCCGACGCCGTGTTGTTGCCGAGCGAGCCCTGGCCGTTCGGACCGGCCGACCGGGCAACGCTGGCGCGATCGGGCGTCTTCGGCCGCGCCGCGCTCGAGCTGTGCGACGGACGTGACTATTGCTGGCACGGCGTGCGCATGGCCTTTGGGCTCGGCCGCGCCCGCCAGCTCGTTGCGCGTCTCAGGCGCCCTGGGCGCGACGCTTCGTCAGATCGATGACCGGCGCACCCTGGCCTGCCGCCCGGATCTGATCGGTCATCGCTTCGAGTTCGGCTGCCGACCCCACGCTGGGGCTCCGGGCGAGCACCGAACCGTCGCGGTCCTTGACGACGAGGAAGTGCGATCCGTCCTCGGCTTCGTGAGGTACCAGGCGCGAGTCGTCGCGCAGCGCGTTGCGCGCATGCAGCAGTTCGTTCTGCGACATGATCTTGCTGTCGCCAGCCAGACTTCGCAGCAGCACGCCGCCGTCGGGGGATCGCAGCAGGAAGTGGAACTTGCCGCTGGGCTCGAGGAGCAGTTCGAAACGGGTAGCCATGGGGGGGCCTCCTGCGGACCTGACGCGGGCGCACCACGTGCGGGTTCCCTTGCAACGGCGATTTCGGGATCCGTCAGGGTCCCGCGCCCGGCTCCATGGCAGCCTGCCCGCGGCCGGCGGGTTCGCCGTGACGGTCGGTCAGGTCTCGCGGCGAGCCAGCGTGATGGCGGCGCGCTCGCGGCGGCGGCGGCGGCGCTCGTCCATGTCGTGCGCATGTTGCAGCGTCTGCCGGGCCGCACGGCGTTGCGCCCACCAGATCAGCACGATGAGCAGCGAAGCGGCAGCGGCGAGTCCGATACCGAGTTGTCGCATCGTCCGGTCCACCTCGAGATGGAACGTGTCCAGGTCGGCCGCGACGAACAGCGGCACGCGGTGGCGGCCGCTGTCGATGCTCTCGTAGGCGAGCCAGCGGTAGTAGAACCCGCGCACCTCGAGGTCCGCGCGCATCGGCAGGTCGTCGACGCGCTTGGGCACCCAGATCGGGATCAGGCGCGCACCGAAATCGCGCACCTGGATCCACGCGACGGTCCAGAACCGGATGCCCGCCGGGTTGGGTGGCGCGGCGACCGTCGAACGCCGGATCAGGGTGCCGAACACGCGCATCGGTGTGCCGCGCGCGATCTGGTTGCCGACGAACTTCTCGTAGGTGTCGTGCACGTTCAACGTGCCGATCCGGCGCCAGTCGGCGAGCGTGCGGTCGTTCGCCGTGTCCCTGACGTAGGCACCGAGGTGCCACAGTGCTTCGGTCTGGTCTTCCTCGACCGTGTGCCAGACCATCTCGCCCGGCGAGAAGCTGGTGTCCTCGACCGCGGCGAGGATCTTCGGGTCGAGTTCCCGCACGGGCCCCCAGTCCTCGTAGTCGCGTTGGATGGTGCGACCGACGAGCATCGGCGCGCCGGTGATGTCGACTGGGTAGGTCGTGTCGCGCAGCTTCATGAAGAAGCCCTCGATGCGAACCCACGAGCCGCGTCGGATCTCGTCGCCGGGCGGAATCGAGAACGCGGCCATCGCGCGCTTGCCATCGGCGAGCCGCACCGTCGCTTCGTAGATCGAGTAGCCGTCGATCGGGTGGCCCTCGTGCGGCCCCGCGAGGTCCTCGAGCACACCCTCGTACCAGAGCCAGCGACCGCGCCACGCGTCGGGATCGGCCTGCAGTCGTTCGAGCGGCACCGGCGCCGGCGGCATGCCGAGCGCGGCGGCGACGCTGGGGCCGACGTCGATGGCCACGGCGAGCAGATGGCGCAGCGGCTCGACGTCGAGCAACAGGCGCTGCACGCGCGTGCCGTCGAGTGCGCCGGCGAGGATCGTGCGGTCGATCTCGGGCACCGCCACCACGGGCTCCGCGGGCGAGATGGTCGCGTCGCCCGGCGGCGATGGCTGCCACACCATGGTGAAGAAGACGAGCGCCGCCAGCAGGACCCCGAGGAACGCGAAGCGCAGGACCGGCGGGATCGGCGGCAGGATCCGGGAGCGGGAGGTGGCGAGCATCAGCACACCCACGATAACGGACGCGGCGGCCAGCCGGTTTGCTCGACTCGCAATTGGCGCCCCGCGGGCGGCGCGGCGAACCCCGCCGCGGACCGGCGCGTCAGCCCTCGGGCCGGTCGAACAGGCCGCCGAGGTGGAAGTTGGCGATGTCGGAACGGTCGACGATCGCCGCGGCGTTCACACCGAGCGTGATGGCGATGACCTCGGCGATCTCGTCGCTCGTGGCCCCCTCGCGTTTGGCCTTCTTGAGGTGCCCCTCGAGGCAGCCCTTGCAGCCCGCCACGAGCGACGCGGCGATGGCGATGAACTCCTTGGTCTTGAGGTCGATCTTCGACTTGCCGTAGGTCGCCTTGTAGAAGCCCATGTAGAGGTTCTTGAGGTCCGGCGTCAGCAGCGCGTAGCTGCGCATGCTCGAACTCGGAATGCGGCCGTCCGCGAGGGCCTCGGGGGCCTCCGCCTTGGTCTTGGTATCGTCGCTCATGGGGTTGGCTGGGGCAGCGAGAGGGTGCGCCGCGGGGCCCGCATATACGGGTTCGGTGGTAAAAAGGATGCGGATTATTGCAGCGTCAACTGCAAGCGCACCAGGGCTTCCCGATCGCTCGGCAGCTCCAGGCACTGGAACGCAGCCTCGAAGCCGAGCCACTGGAGTTCGCCGATCATCGGGCCCGGTTTCAGGCTCGCCACGGGTTCGGTCGGCGTGCCGGCCTGCCATGCGTAGGGCCACTCGACGACGCCGATGTCGCCGAACAGCTCCTTCTGGGGTTGCAGCAGTTCCATGAGGTGGATGGGGCGCCGCAGGCCCGTCTCGGCGCGCACCTCGCGTCGGATCGCATCCTCGAGCTTCTCACCGGGGGTCACGGGTCCGACGACCGGTCCCAACGGCCATTCGTCGCGCGGCTTGTGCCGCAGCAGCAGGAACTCGACGTGGCGGTCGAGCACCTGAAACACGAAGACGCGCACTCTGTGTTCGAGGCTGAACATGGACGTGGGCCCGGCGGCGGGTGCGGTGCACACCATCGCCCGGGGACTGCCCCCTCCTAGTCGACTGCATCGGTCCGGATGCAGTCGCAGACCCGGCTCGACGCGGGGATTTTCCCAGTCTGTGCCGCGCGCGGGTCGCGCGGGCCGGCGATCAGTGCTTGTCCGGCGCCGCCTTCTTGGCGTCGTTGGCGCCCTTGCCATCGCCGTCCTTGCCCATGAACAGGCTGCCGACCACGGCGAACGAGTACGGCAGCGTGTCGTCCTGGAAGTGGGCGCCCCACGAATGGCCGCCGCCCTCGATGAGCCGCCAGGTGTGTGCGATGCCCTTCTTCGTCAGGGCCTCGTCGAGCAGCTTGTTGCCGGCTGCGAAGCCATAGCGGTCGTCGGTGCCCGCATCGAAGTAGATGCGCAGGCCGTCGAGGCTCTTCTGATCCAGCGCCGACGCGATGCACAGCGGGTTGGCCTTCTGCCACGGTTCCTTCTGGATCGGGTTGCCGAACACCTCGTCGAGGCCGAGGCGGCTGGCCATGCCCTTCATGTTCTGCGGCAGCTGATCGGGGTCCTCGGCGAAGATCGCCGAGCTGTGCACACCGACGGCTCCGAACAGCTCGGGCTTGGTGAACGCGATGCGCAGCGCGGCCATGCCGCCGAGGCTCACGCCCATGATCGCGCGCTGGTTGCGCTGCTCGCTGACGCGGTAGTTCTTGGTCACGTGGTCCAGCAGGTCCACGGTGATGAGATCCTCCCAGCGTTCGTCCTTGCGGTTCACGTACATCGACGTGCGGCCGCCGTTGGCCGTGACGAACACACACGGCGGCAGCTTGCCGTCGCCGACCGTCTGGTCGAGCACGGCCGCGCCGCCGCGGTTGTGGAAGCGCATGTGGTCCTCGAACATGCCGTGCAGCCAGATGACGAGCGGCCACTTCTTGTCCTTGTTGGCGTCGTCGTCGTAGCCCTTGGGCAGGTAGATGCCGAACGGCATGTCCTGGCCCACGGCCTCGCTGTGGAACGATTCCTCCTTGAACGTGAAGTTCTTCAGTTCGACGGGCGCCTGTTCCCGGCGGCCGCCTCGCTGTCGGTCGCCGCGCGGTGGATTCTGTGCCAGCAGCGACGTCGCGGCAGCGAGGGTGAGCAGGGTGGACAGCAGATGGGTGCGCATGCGATTCCTGTGTCAGGGGGCCGCCGGTAGTGTTGCGTCCAACGATGTGATCGCCCAGGGGGCGGTCGAAAAACCGCGTGGACCCCGCCGCCGAACGCCTCGCCCCGCTGCTTGCGCAGCTCGTCAACTACGAGCGCACCCGGCCCGATCGCCGGCTCTGGGACCTCGGCACGATGCGGCGGCTGCTCGCGCGTCCGGACGCGCCGCCGCCGCCGCGGCCCGCGATCCAGGTGGGGGGCAGCAAGGGCAAGGGCACGACCAGCGCGATGCTCGAGGCGCTGGCGACGGCGGCCGGACTCACAGCCGGGTTCTACTCGTCGCCGCACCTGGTCACGCTGCTCGAACGCATGCGCTGCGGCAACGAGCAGATCACGGTCGGCGAACTCGAAGACCGCCTGCGGCGGCTGCTCGCGGTGCCCGGCGGCGACCGGCCGCCGACGTTCTTCGAGGCGATGACGCTCGCGGCAGCCGAGTGGTTCGCGGCGCAGAGGGTCGCGCTCGCGATCTACGAGGTCGGCCTCGGCGGTCGCTACGACGCGACGACGGCGCTGCCCGTCGATGCGAGCATCGTCACCACGATCGAACTCGAACACACGGACGTGCTGGGCTCGACGGTCGCGGCGATCGCGTCGGAGAAGGCGCCCGTGATTCGAGAGGGTGGAGTCGGCTTCACGGGCACCGAGGGCGAGGCGCTCGCGGTCGTGCGTGCGCACGCGCAGGCCAACGGCGCGCGGCTGTTCGTGCTCGGCGAGCACTTCGGCGTGCGCGACGTGCGCTGGCACCCGGCCGGCCTGCGCGGGCAGCTGCGCCTGCCGGACGGCCGCGAACGTGCGTTCTTCCTGCCCGACGCCAGGGCGTTCGAGGTGCCGGCCCTGGCGCTCGCGGCGGCGGCGTTCGTGCACGTGCTGCCGGACGCCGGGCTCGCGCTCGATCCCGCGCCGCGGCCGCAGCTCGCGTGCCGCTTCGAGGTCCGCGAGGAGCCCGACGGCGAAGCGCTCGTGCTCGACGGCGCGCACACGGAACAGTCGCTCGCCGCGGTCGCCACCGAACTGCGGCGCCGCTTTGCTGGGCGACGTGCACGCGTGTTGTACGGTTCCGCGACGGGCAAACGCTGGCGCGAAGGCTTGAGTGCTCTGCTGCCCGTTGCCGATAGGTTCGTTGTCACCGAACTCTCGGGCATTCCCTGCGAGGATCCGCACGCGATCGCCGCCTTCCTAGAGGCGGCGGGCGCGCGCAGCGAAGTGGCGGCGGACCCCGCGTCCGGACTGGCGGCCCTGCGGGCCGGTCCCGGACCGCGGCTCGTCGTCGGTTCGTTCTACCTCGCCGGGCAGGTCCGGCAGATCGTGCTGGCCGAGGCCACGCGCAGAACGCCACGATGAACGAAGATCCCGACAACGCCTCCGTCGCCTCTCCCGTCTTCGTCGAGGACCTGTTCCTCACGGACGTGTTCCTGATCAAGGGACGCCTGCCCAACAAGCAGAAGCGCCTGACCAACCTGCTCGAGGACTACACGCGCACGTTCCTGCCCGTGCAGGACGCGACGCTCGTGTCGCTGCGCAACGGCGAGGTGATCCGCACGCCGACCGTGATGGTCAACGTCGCCGAAGTGATCCTCGCGCACGAGCTAGTCGAGGTGGCCGGCGACGAGATGCTGCGGCGCCTCGCCGGCGGTTCGATCAAGACGACGCGCATCCGCGCGTTCTACAACGGCCCGGCGCAGTTCGAGCTCGCGGGGCAGATCGAGACCGGTGCCTACGAATCGCAGCCGGTGACGGGGCGCAAGTACTTCATCATGCAGAAGCCGGTCGTGCGCGGGCTGGACCTCTCGCATCCCGAGATGGCGCTGCTCAAGGGGCTCGACTACGCGATCGTGCGCAAGGATCGCATGGCGTACGTCTACGACTTCGGGTAGTTCGTTCGCTCGCGGCGGTGGGCCCGCCGTGAAGACATGTCGCGGGCTGGGTGCGAGGCTCAGTAGAAGCCGAGCGTCATCGCGCCGCCGTTCGATGCCAACAGCCCGAGCGGCGTGATGCCCGGATCGACGATCCCGGCCTGCACGTACAGTTGCGCGCCGACGAACGCTGCATCGGGCGGAAACGTGATCAGGTTGATCTGCGTCGTCGGCGCCGTCACCGCGAAGGTCAACGTGACGTCGAGGCTCGTGTGCAGGAAGCAGCCCGGCATGCCCGCCGACGCGAGCGGCAACCCCGGGTTGAACTGCGTGAGACCCACTGCCAGCACGCCCAGGATCGCGGTGGGCCGCAGCGAGCCAGCTTCGAGCGGGAACGGCCTGCCGAGCACGGGCGGCACGCCGGACCAGTCGAGCGTGACGGGCAGCACGCCGGTGCCACTCTCGAACGGCACGCTCGCCGTGAAGTCGATCGAGCCCGGGTCGTACGTCGCGCCGCCGAGGCCGTAACCCGCGAGCACGGGACGGTTCGCACCGACGCTGAGGTTCTGGTAGCACAGCCGGATGCGCCCGTCACTGAGCAACTGGATCTGGAACGTGCTGCGCAAGCTCGGATTGGTGAAGTCGGCTGCATTGACCCACGTGAAGTACGCGGTCGTCGGGGTCGCGTCGAAGTAGGCGGTGCCGAACGCGGTCAGGTCGAGATCGGTCCACAGCGCGGCGATGCGGGGACCGTCCGACAGGAACGCTGGCACATAGGGCGAGGCGGGTGCGGCGTTGTTGAAGTTGTCGAGCCAGACGAAGCCGTTCGAGCAGAAACCCGCCGTCATGCAGATGCCGCCCGGATTCACGAAAGGGAACGGCAGGGTCTGGTCGACGACCTGGTCGTCCTGCATCGGCACGACGTTGGCGTAGCCGTTGAAGAAGGCGTTCGTCGTCGACTGCACGGCATAGCCCGAGCCATTCGGCGTCAGCTCGAACTCGAGGTTGGTGAGGTCGAGGGTCGCGCCCGTGAACGTCTCGTAGAAGCTCGCGCCGCTGATGCCGCTCTGCGGCGGACAGCCGGCCCCATAGGGGATCCACGAACCGGCGATGAAGGGACACGACGGGCGGTCCTGCAGGAGCCAACCGCCGGCGCCGTTGGCCACGAACTCGAACGTGCGCTGCGGCAGGTCGAAGGCGCCGAACGCCCACTCTTCGTAGAGCGTGCCCAGGGTGTTGCTGTTGTAGGGCATCGACGCCGAGAAGTCGGTGGACCCGGGATCGGCGACACCACCGGGCGACGCGCCGCAGACGCCGGTGTGCGGCACTTGCGCGATCGTCGTGCCAGGATGGAACCAGACCGTGAACCCGGTGCCGACGAGTTGCAACTGCACCGTGAACCGGATCGTCGGGTCGTACGATTCGAACGCATTCGCCCACGTGAACACTTCGCGTCCCGGCAGCGAGTTGTGGTACACGCCGGACCCGGCGACGCCATCCGTGACCAGGTCGGTCCACAATGCGCAGATGCGGGCCGGGCCTGCCGCGAGCGCGGCGCCCGTTCCCGAGCAACAGCCCGAGTCGGTGTTGCTGTTCGCGCCGAGCCAGACGAAGCCGTTCGAGCTGACCTCGACCTGTTGGTACAGCGTGCCGAACGCGAAGAACGGCGCCGTCAGCGTGACGGCCGGGAACACCGTGTCGTCGGCGCTGCCGAGCAGCACGCCGAGGTCCGGTTCGTAACATGGCGCCGGGAGCTGGGCGCGGAGCGATCCGACGAGAGTGGCGACCGTCGTGGTCGCAAGGGCGAGAGCGGGATGCATCGGCGGACTCCGTTCGAGGGTTGGGTGCAGGCGCACGAACACGCCGGGGGCGGCGAGGGCAGGACCTTGCGGCAGGTGCATTCCGGACCGGACGTCCGGATCATGGCAATGCTCTTGCGGGCTCGGCGGAGCGTCAAGCCGCGCAGGTCGCGCAGGTCGCGCAGTGGGGCAGGGCGAAACGCCGGAGCCATCCGCATCACTGCCAGGAGTCCCTTCGACGCTGGCCTACGGCCGTCTCGGTCGCGGGCAACCTCGTGCGGTTGGTCGCCGACGAGACGCAGCCGCCCCAGTGGTTCGGTTGGCTCGGCAGCCCCGGACGCAGCGAGTTCCACTTCGACTTCGTCGATTCCGTGTCGGCGCTGCGCGAAGTGACCGTGCGCATCGAGGAGCAGAAGGGGCAGCGCGGTGCGCTCCCCCACAGTGGCGAAGCCGGGCTGGAGTTGCTCGTCGACGGTACCTGGCGCGCGTCGTGGTCCGACCTGGGTGGGCTCGGCGAACACGTGATCCCGGTGAAGACGGCCAGCATGGAGACCAGCCGCCGTCGCCGGCTGACCCTGCGCTTGCGGCCCGATGCGAACACGACCTTGCGCATCTACCGGGTCGTCATCGAATGAAGAGCGTGTGATCGTGCGGGCCGGCGCGCCCTGGTCGGTTCGGACGATGACGTCTCGTCGGTCGTTCGGGCCAGGTCCGCACCGCGAATGCAAAGCGACACCTCGCCGCGCGCACGCCTCGACATGGCGAACGTCCGCGACTTCGGGTAGTTCGATGTGCACATGGCCGAACGGCGCGCGACGCCTGCCCGCACACCACTCTGGATCCCCGTCGAACAGGGGCCGGTCGCGGTCTGGGTGGACCGCGTGGTCGCCGTGCTGGTCGCCGGCTTCGCGGCGCTCTGGGTCGTGACGCTGCTGCGTCTCGATCCCGATGGGCGCGGGCACGGCACGCACGAACAGCTGGGCTGGGCGCCGTGCGGCTGGCCGCCTGCGTATGGCATGCCGTGTCCGACGTGCGGGTGCACCACGGCCGCGTGCCACCTGATCCACGGGCACTTCGTACAGGCGTTCGTCGTGCAGCCGTTCGGGGCCATGATCGCGCTGTTTGGTACCGCGCTCGGCGTGCACGCGCTGCTGTGCCTGTTGCGCGGGCGCTCGTTCGTCGACGTGATCGTGCGCTTGCCGTTCTGGCGCATCGTGTTCGGCGCCATGGTGCTGATGCTGCTCGCGTGGTGGTACAAGTGCGCCGTGTGGACGTGAGGTCGCGCGCGTCGCCTGACGCCGCGCCTAGCCGCCCGAGGCCGTGAGCTCGCCGAGGCGCGCGACCGCGCGACCGAGCAGCTTGCGCGTCGCCGCCTCGGTGCGTCCGAGCTGCGCGGCGATCGCCGCGTGCGGCAGCCCGACGATGCGCGACAGCACGACGACTTCGCGGTAGTCGGGCGGCAGCTGCAGGAACGCCTGCTCGAGGCGTTCGAGCTCCTCGCGTGCCATCGCGATGCGGCTCGGCGTGACCATGCCCGGTCCCGCCGCCGCATCGATCTGCTCGACCTCCATGCCGGCCGCCTCGCGCTCGCCGCCGCGCCGTTCGCGACCGTGGAACCGGACCTTCTCCCGGACCTTGTTCAGCGCCGCGGCGAACAGCCAGCTGACGAACTTCTCTTCGCTCTCGTACTGGAAGCCCTCGAGGTGGCTCAGCAGGTCGACGCAGACCGACTGCACGAGGTCGGCCGACGTCTCGCGCGTGCGCAGCGCCGTGCCCATCTGCAGGCGCACGAACAGTTCGAGGCGCGGCAGGAAACGCCGGATCAGCTCCTCGATCGCCGGCCGTTCGCCCACCGAGGCGGCGCCCACGAGCTCGCGACTGTCGTGCGGGGACATGGCGACGCGCAGCATAGTCAGCCGCCGCCGGTCGGTGCTGCCCTTTTCGCGTCGCGCACGGTTGCGCAGGTTGCGCCCGGCCCCGTTGCCTCGCGGCGTGCGCACGGCGAGGATTCGCTGCGACCGCCATGGCCGAACCCCTGCCCGAAGACGTCGAGGATCGCATCCACGAGCTCTTCCTCGGCGGGGCCGACGCCGTCGAGCGCCGGGCCGGGCTCGAAGCCTTGATCGCTGCGCATCCCGCGCTGCGCGCGCGCATCGAGAGCGAGGCGCGCCACCTCGCCGGCGGCGACGCCCTGCTCGGTGTGCTGGAGCCACCGGCGCTGTCCGACGTGCAACCGGACGCGATCGGTCCCTACCGGATCGAACGCAAGCTCGGCCAGGGCGGCTTCGGCACGGTCTGGCTCGGCGTGCAACAAGAACCGCTGCAGCGGTTCGTCGCCATCAAGCAGGTCCGGTTGGGCATGGACACCGAGCGCGTGCTGCAGCGCTTCGCCGTCGAGCGCCGAGCGCTCGAGCAGCTCGACCACCCCGGCATCGCCAAGGTGCTGGACGCGGGGCGCTGTGCCGATGGCCGGCCGTTCCTCGCGCTCGAGTTCGTCGACGGCCTGCCGCTGCTCGACCACTGCAACCGCCGCGGCCTCGGCCTCGAAGCCCGCATCGGCCTCTTGCTCGACATCGTCGACGCCGTGCATCACGCGCACCAGCGCGGCATCCTGCATCGCGACCTCAAGCCGGCCAACCTGCTCGTCTCCGAACTCGACGGCAACGCGCGGCCGCGCATCATCGACTTCGGCCTGGCCCGCGTGTTCGACCAGGAGGCGAACGACCTGACGGTCGAGGGACAGGCCGTCGGCACGCCCGAGTACATGAGTCCCGAGCAGCTGCGCGGCAGCCTCGACCTCGACGTACGCGTCGACGTGCACGCCCTCGGCATGGTGCTGTTCGAGCTGCTGGTCGGCGACCTGCCGGTGCCGCGCGCACGGTGGCGTTCGACGCCGCCGAGCGGTCAGGCCGAGCTCGCGTCCGTCGAACCGCCTCGACCCAGTTCGCGCATCCCCGACGCGGGGCTGGCCCGGCGCGTGCGCGGCGACCTCGATTGGATCGTGCTGCGCGCGCTGGCTCGCGACCGCGATCGGCGTTACCGGTCGGCCGCCGAGTTCGGCGACGACCTGCGTCGCTTCCTGCGCCACGAACCGGTCAGCGCCGGACCGCCGAGCTGGCTCTACGTGACGCGCAAGTTCCTGCGCCGGCACCGGCTGTTGGCCGCCGCCTCGGCGGCGGTGTTGCTGTCGCTGGCGATCGGGCTCGTCGCGAGCCTGCGCCTGCATTCACTCGCCGACGAGCGCGCCGCGGCGGCCGCGGCCCACCTCGCGAACTTCGATCGCCTCGCCGATGCGCTGGCGCTCGAAGAGCTGACGCGGGACGGCGAACGGCTGTGGCCGGCCGTGCCCGACCGTCTCGAGCAGCTCGTCGGTTGCAAGGCGAAGCTCGAGACCCTGATCGCACGATTGCCTGCGCACCAGGACACGCTGGGCCGGCTGCGCGCGCGCCTCGACGCAGGTGCCGGCGACCAGCGCACGGCGTTCCTCGCCAACCGCCTCGAGCTGCTGATCACGGCGCTGCGGCAGGCGGACGCGCAAGGCGGTCTGCGCCAGAGCCTCGCGGGCCGCGTGCAGACGGCCGGTTCGTTGCGGCAGGCGACGATCGACGCGGTCGAACCGGCCTGGCGGCGGGCGGCGGCGGCCGTCGCCGGCGATGCGCGCTTCACAGGCCTCGTGCTGCGACCGCAGCTCGGTCTCGTGCCGATCGGCGAGGATCCCGACACGCACCTGCAGGAGTTCGTGCACCTCGCGAGCGGGGCCGTGCCCCAGCGCGATGGCAACGGCCGGCTGCAGCCGGCCGCTGCCGACGGCATCGTGCTCGTGTTGCTGCCGGGCGGCACGTTCCGCATGGGCACCCAGGACGCGGATCCGAACGAGCCCAACCACGATCCCGATGCGGGGCTCGACTCCACGCCGATCTGCGACGTGACGCTGGCGCCGTTCTTCATGGCCAAGTTCGAGGTCACGCGCTCGCAGTGGCGGCGACTCTGCGGCAGCGATCCCTCGTTCGATCCGGCCGATCCCGAGGGCGAACGGCCCGACTGCCCCGTTCTGCCGGTCACGCGGATCAGCTGGCATCAGGCCCGGCGCGCCGCGTGGCAGTGGGACCTCGAACTGCCGACCGAGGCCCGTTGGGAGTACGCGTGCCGCGCCGGTTCGACGGGGACCTGGCCGTTCGGCAACGAGCCCGCGTGCCTGCAAGGCTTCGCGAACATCGGCGACCGCACCTACGGCGCCGAGTTCGACAACGACAAGCCGCACACGGACGAGGTCGACGACGGCTACGTCACGCTGTCGCCGATCGGTCGGTTCGGCGCCAACCGGTTCGGGTTGCACGACGTGTGCGGCAACGTGTCCGAGCACGTGCTCGACCAGTTCGTTCGTTACACCGAACCCTGTCGGGAAGGTGACGGCCGGCGCCCCGTCGACGACGACAAGGTCGAGGGCCGCGTGATCCGCGGCGGCAGCTTCACGCAGCGGGCCTCGCGGTGCACGAGCGGCTGCCGCGACGGCAACCTGCCCGATGCCCTGTCGATGTGGGTCGGGATGCGCGTGGCGCGCCGCCTCGATCCGTAGCGCGGGCTCAGCGAACGCGCAGCTGCAGGCCGTAGGTCGTCAGTGCGCCGAAGGCATTGGCAGGCGGCGAGAGGTAGAGCCACTGCGCGAAGAGGTCGAACGTCGGCAGTGTTTCGGGCAACGGGATCTGCTGCTCGAGGCGTCCCGCCGCCGAGGTGATGCCCATGGGCGCTGCGATCAAGCCGCCGCCGATGTCGACGACGGCCGAACAGCCGGGCAGGCCGAGGCCGGCCAGGGGCACCGCAGTGGGGGCCGCACCGAGGAACAGCACCGCGAGCTGGTTCGGCGCAGCGCCGTCGAGCTCGATCGCGGCGAACTGGTTGCCGCGCAGGAACCGTCCGGTGACCGCGTTGGTGGCGGCCGAGCAACTCGGTGCGCCATAGAGCGTCACGGGGTTGTCGGGGTGAGCGGCCCCCGACATGAAGAGCGACTCGCTGGTCGGTGACGTGACCGAGTAGATCGCGCGCGCGAGCCAATCGGCGGGCACGAACGAGAGGGCGAGGCCCGTGCCGTGAGCCGTCGCGCTGGCGGCGTGCACCACCTCCTGGCGCAGCGAGCGGCCGGTCATGCCGGTCACGGCGATGCGCAGGTCCTGGGTCGCGAGGTCCTGGAAGCCGAGGAACCAGTGCGAGCGCGTGCGCGTGTCGAAGGCGGTGTCGCATGCGCGCAACGTGCGCGTGCTGCGACTGACGAGTTCCTGCGACGGCAGCGTCGTGGGCGCCGCGGCGAAGAGCGGCCAGTCGACGCGCATCGCGCGCAGCGACATGCTCTCGTCGCCGGCGATGAGGCTCGGATAGGTGATGCGATCGACTTCGCCCCAGGTCAGCGTGTAGTGCCCGAACGCGCCGTCGATGCGCGGCGCGATCTCGTGCACGGGCAGCGCCGTGCGATCGCTCGCGAACGACGCAGCCGAGACGTTGCCGAAGACGTCGACGCGCCGGGCCTGCACGCGGAACCCCGGCGCCAACGTCGAACTGCTCTGCCAGGCGCACAGCCAGTACACGCCGGCGGCGTCCTTGCTGACGGCCGGCTGACCGGCAGCCGTGAACAGCAGCGAACTGCTGAGCTGGAACGGCGTGGTCTCGTGCAGCGTTCGTACGTCGAGCAGGCTCGCGACGACGCGGCCGACCGAAGAACCCGAACCGTGCTGCTCGCGCACGACGAGCACGTTCTTGGAGCTGCCGCTGAAGCTGCCGCCGAGGCGCGGCAGGGTCTCGTGGCTGCCCGCGGGTGCGGCGAGCGGGTAGTAGGCGAAGTTGGAGGCCTGGTTGGCGACGTCGTGCACGCAATGGAAGAGCGGGGCCGACGCGCCTGCGCGATCGAAGACCAGCAGCCAACGCGTGCCGGCGTCGCTCGCGGTCAGGTCCGCGTGTTCCTCCGAAGTCGAGTTCGAGAACACGCCGAACAGGCCGACGCCGCCCGCCGTCAGATCGTCGCCGTAGACCTCGAGGTAGACATCGCTGTCGCTCGCCGACGTGAACAGCAGCATGGCCTGGCCGGTCGGGTGCGCGGTCGGGCTCGGCGTGACGGCCAGCGCCTGCGACTGCCAACGCAGGCTGGGACTCGATGCGGCGAGCAGCTGCGGCGTCAGCAACGGGTCGACGACCAGCGGGTAGCAGGCCGTGGCGAGCAGCTCTGCGGGCAGCTGGATGCGGATCTCGCCGCCGGCGAAGCATGTCTGCAGCGGCCGGCGTACACCCGTCCGGTCGATGGCGAACGCGGCGCCGTATGCGACGACGGCGTTGCCGGCGGCGTCCGAGAAGCGCAGCGATGCGTGGCGCGGTGCGGTGCGCTCGCCGACCAGGTTGCCGGCGACGGCGCCGCGCAATTCGAGGTCGCCGGCGAGAGGAGGGCGTTCGGCGAAGACGAAGCTCTGCTCGAGTCCCTCGTCGAGGACGTCGTAGCACTCGCGCGCCCAGCCGTGCGCGATCTCGGTGCAGAAGCCGCGCGGTTGTGGTGCCGCCTGCGCCGACGCGGGCAGCGTGTTGCCGAGGCGGTCGGACAGACCGCTCGTGCGCCAGTGGAACTCGGCGTTCTGGGCGGCGCCGCGGCCGAGCCGCGGGATGAACGTGATGCCGTCGTCGAGGCGCACCTTGTAGTCGTTGCCGCAGGCCCAGAGCTCGGTGTGTTCACCGATCTGTTCCTCGTGCACGGGGAGGTGGGGGCGGGGAAGCAGCGTCTGCGCGGCGGCCGTGGCGGAGCACAACACGGCGACGAGCGCGACGGTGGGGATCTCGTGGATGGGGCGCATGTTCGTTTGCTTCGTCAGGACCCCGCGCGGCAGCATGTGACACACGGGACCCGTTCCGGCCGTTCGTCAGCGGATCTCGACGCGCATGCCGCCCGTCATCTGGATCTGCGCGGGGTTGGCACCCGGCGCCAGGTGCAGCCACTGGAACCAGATGTCCTGCGCCGCGACCGACTCGGGCAGCGGGATCGGGATGGTCGCGAAACCGGTGCCGTCGGTCACGGCGCCGAGCGAGACGAAGGCGCCGATGCCGGGGTCGATCTGGAGCAGGCAGCCCGTCATGCCGAACACGTCCATGAGGATGTTGGTCGTCTGCCAGCTCGCGACCAACAGGGCGGGCATGTTGGCCGGCGCGTTGTACATCGACACCCCCGTGAACTCGTGGCCTCGCTGGAAGCGGTTCGGTCCGCCGATCGACGCGGCGCTGCAACCCGGACCGAGCACGTTCGCGCCCGTGGCCGGATACTCGTACGCGCGGCCCACGACCTTGTGGCTGTAGCCGGTGCCGCCGTTGCCGAGGCCCTCGCGTGCGAACGCCGACAGGAAGCGCTGGTGGTCGTCGTCGAAGCACACCGCGTGCCAGTTGCTGCTCGTGTTCGGTTCCGGTGCCTGCAGCTGGTGCTGGTAGACGAGCACGCCGTGGTGGCCGACCACGTTCAGGTGCGTGACGCCGCTCGTGATGTTCGTCTCGCCGATGGCCCAGTGCGAGCGCGTGTCGGTGTCGTAGCTGACGCCGCCGAGCATCATCTCGCGGTAGAGGCTGCCGAGCACGCCGTGCGAAGGCTGCACGTTGCTGGCGCTGGCACCACCCTCGTTCCAGTCGAAGCGCATCGCGCGCGACACCTCGAACACGTCGCCCGTGATCTTGCCGGGGAAGGTCGTGCTGTCGGCTTCGCCGAACACGAGCAGGTAGCGACCCGCGGAGCCGTCGACGCGCGGCGAGATCTGGTGCTTGCCCGCCGTGTCGCGATCCGTCGAGAGATTGCCCGCCGACAGCGCACCCTGCTGGCTGATGCGCCGCGCCTTGACCTGCCACTCGCTCGCGAAGAGCCTCGACCAGGTCTGCCACGCGATCGCCCACGAGCCCCCGCCCGAGTCCTTGCTGACCGCCGGGTTCTCGGCGTCGAGGAACGTGCCGCCCGCGACCTGCACCGGCACTGTCTCGGTGCCGAGCACGAGGTCGAGCACGCTGGCCCAGACCGTCGACGATGCCGTGTTGCCGGCGATGCTGGCCGGATCGCGCTGGCGCACGAGCACCGCGTTCGTGCCGCCGGCCTGGCGCCTGCTGCCGCCGACGCGCGGCCTGGTCTCGCGGGACGAACCCGGCGTGGTGAACGCGGTCAGCGTGTTGCCCATCGTCGTGCTGCCGCCCGGATGCAGGTGGTACCGGCAGCCGGTGTAGGCGGAGACGCTGCGCGCGAGCACGAGCACCCACGTGTTGGCGCCGCCGACGAAGGCGACGTCGGCGTCGTCACTGGCGGTGTTGGCGTCGAGATCGGCGAAGACGGAGATCACGTCGCCGAAGTCGTCGTCGCAGACGAACGCCATCACGTCGGTGTCGAGCAGCGACGCGACGCGCGTGAACGCCACCACGACGTTGTGGTTGGGCGCGTGGTCGTCGCGCTCGATGGCGATACCGCGGTAGCCGCCCGTGAGGCTCGTGGCCGTGGTGCCGGCCGTGAGCACCACCGCCGACAGCAGCGGGTCGACGACGAGCGGGTAGGCCGCACGGCGCAGCAGCTCGCGCGGCAGGTGGATCGTCACGACGTCGCCGGTGCACGACGTGAGCAGCGGCGTGCGCGCGCCGAGTGCGTCGATCGCGAGCGCCGCACCGTAGCGCACGACCACACGACCGAACCCGTCGGCGAAGTCGATCGGCGCGTGCGCCGGTGGCCGCGCGACCCCGTGCAGGTTGCCGCCGATCGCGCCGTGCAGGTCGACGTCGAGAGCGCCCGACGGTTCGCTCGCCAGCACGAACGTCTGCTCGAGGCCGTCGGCGCGCACGTCGTAGGCCTCGGTCAACGGGCCGAGGTCGTACTCGCAGCGGAAGCCGCCGAGCTGGCGCGGTTCGGGCGCGGCGCCAGGCGGCAGTTCGTGCTCGCCGAGTCCGGCCGTGCGCCACCGGAACACGGCGTTCTCGCTCGCCGCCTCGCCGAGGTACGGCACGAACACGAGGCCGCCGTCGAAGCGCGCCTTGTAGTCGGCGCCGGCGGCCCAGAGTCCCGGTGACGGGTTCAGGTCGGCCGGGGCTCGGTGCAGCGGCGTGCGCAGGTGGTGGAGGTCCACGCCGCCGGCCGACTGGGCGGCCAGGGACGTGGCAAGGAAGGGCAGCAGCGCCGTCGCGGCGGCCACGCAGGTGGGGTTCATCGTCGGGTTCCTCATCGGGTTTGCCCTCGTGAGGATCGTGCGGCGCGCGCTGTGACACCTGCCGCGCGCGCCCGGGTCCGCGACGCACTCAGCGCCGCGGCCGCCGCCGCGCCCCGCCGCGCACGGGCGTCTTCGGCGTCCACCCGCGTTCGGCGCCGAGCGCGTCCTGCAGCATCGTCGAATACGAACGGAACCGGCTCGCCGCGATCTCGCCGCGCGCGACCGCGTCCTGCACCGCGCAGCTCGCCTCGCCGTTGTGCAGGCAGCTGCGGTACTCGCACTGCGGCAGCCGGGCCGCGATCTCGGCGAACAGGAACTGCAGTTCCTGCGACCCGACGCTGAACAGGTGGAAGTTGCGTACGCCGGGCGTGTCGAGCACGTGGCCGCCGCCCGGCAGCGGCAGCAGTTCGGTGTGCGTCGTCGTGTGCCGGCCCTGCGAGATGTGGTTGAGCGCGCCCGTGCGCAGCCGCAGGCCGGGCAGCACGTGGTTGAGCAGCGTCGACTTGCCCGCGCCCGAGAGCCCGATCACGACCGAGCGGTTCTCGTGCAGCAGGGTCGCGACCTCACGCAGCGTGGCCGGGGTCTCGTGCCCGTCGGCCGTCGACGTCTGCAGTACACGCACGCCCGACGGCGCATACACGGCGGCCCAGTGCGCCGCGGCGGCGGCGTCGAGGTCGATCTTCGTCAGCACGAGGGTCGCGGCGATCTGCTCGCGCGCCGCGGCGGCCAACACCCCGTCGACGAGCTCCGGTTGGAACGGCGGCGACGCCACGCTCGCGACGGCGAGCACGTGCGTGATGTTGGCGGCGAGCACCTGGGCCCGCTCTTCGCCTTCGCTCGCGGCGCGCCGGTGCAGCTGCGTGGTGCGCGGCAGCACGGCGTCGATCGCTGCCCCGGTCTCGTCGAGCACGACCCGGTCGCCGACCGCGAGCGGCCGCTTCTCGTGCGTCCTGGACTCGAACAGCTTGCCCGCGAGCGGCAGCTGGCGCCGCTCACCGGCGACCTCGACGTGGCACACCTTGGCGTCGATGCGTAGAACGAGGCCCTGCTGCGATGGAACGTGCATTCGGAACGGTGGCGGTGGGCAGGTTGGCGCCGAGCCCGACCGGGGCCCTGCATCTGGGCAACGCCCGCACCTTCCTGCTGGCATGGCTTTCGATCCGGTCGCGCGGCGGCACTCTACCGCTGCGCATCGAGGACATCGATGGCCCGCGTGTGAAGTCCGGTGCGGCGGCCCAGGTGATCGAGGACCTGCGTTGGCTCGGTCTCGACTGGGACGGCGAGCCCGTGCTGCAGAGCGAACGCCTGCCGCTGTACGCCGAGGCGGCGGCCCGGCTCGTCGCGCGCGGCCTGGCCTACCCCTGCGTCTGCACACGGCGCGAGGTCGAAGAGGCCGCGTCGGCACCGCACGAGAGCGGCGACGACGGTCCCGTCTATCCGGGCACGTGCCGCGGCCGGTTCCCGGACCTCGCGAGCGCGCGCGCGGCGACCGGGCGCGAGCCGGCGCTGCGCTTCCGCGTCGACGTCGACGCGGTGCCGTTCGTCGACGGCTTCGCCGGCGCCCGGCCAGGGCGCGTCGCGGGCGACTTCGTCGTGCAGAAGCGCGACGGCGAACCTGCCTACCAGCTCGCGGTCGTCGTCGACGACGCGGCGCAGGGTGTCACCGAGGTCGTGCGAGCCGAGGACCTGCTGCCGAGCACGCCGCGCCAGCTGTTGTTGTACCGGGCGCTCGGCCTCGTGCCGCCGCGCTTCGTGCACGTGCCGCTCGTCGTCGGCGCCGACGGCCTGCGCCTCGCCAAGCGGCACGGCGACACGTCGCTGCGCTTCCTGCGCGAGCAGGGAGTGGCCGCCGACGCGATCGTCGGCTTCCTCGCGGCGAGCTGCGCACTGCGGCCGGTCGGGCAGCGGTGCCGGCCGTCGGACCTCTTGGCCGACTTCGACTGGCAGCGTGTGCCGCACGCGCCGGTCGCCGGCGATCGGCACGGCCTGCTGCCCTGAGCCTGCCGGAACGCGCGCCTACCGTTCGCGCGGCGCCGGTTGCAGGCCCGGCTCGGGCACTTCACCGACGAGTGCCTCTGTCAGGCGACGCAGGTCCGCGCGCGCTTCGTCGTCGAGCCGTTCGTCGGCGGCATCGAGACCGGCGCGCCAGCAGGCGGCCGCGAACGCCGTCGCCTCGGGCGGTGAGCCGCAGGTCCGGTAGCGATCGACGAAGTGCAACAGCTCCCGGCGGAAGCTCGCGTGCCAGGCGCGGTGATCGAACGCACCCTCGCTGGTGCGCGCGGCGACGGCGGCCGCACACAGGCTCGCGGCCGCGTCGCGCAAGGCGACCGGCAAGGTCGCCCCGGCTTGCGCGAGGTCAGCGCCCGCGGTGCGGTCGGCGGCGTTGGCCGGTTGCCCGGCGAACCACGGGCGCAGGGCCAGGCCGATCGCCGTCGACGAGACGAGCAACGCGCCGACCGCCATCGCCCAGAACCGGCGCCGCTGCCGCTGCTGCGCCTGTCGTTCGGCGTGCTGCTGGTCGATCGCACGCTGGCAGTGCGCCGCCACCGTGTGCCAGTGTTCGAGCAGGCGCACCACGCGTCCGGGCGCATCGATGCCCTGATCGGCCGCAGCCATCGAGTTGGACAGGCGATCGACGGTTGCGCGCGCGAGCCGCAGCCGCTCGATCGGGTCGACGGTGCCGTCGAGCTGGTGTTCGGCGAAGCTCGCCTGCTCGAGGGCGATCTGCGTCTCCACGTCGCGCAGGTCCTGGCTGTAGAGCACACCGCGTTCGGCCGGCACGTGCATGGTCAGGAAGTGCAGGCAGTCGCGGCGTTCGCCGAGCACCTGCAGGCGGCCTGCGAACGTGCTCGTCGGGTCGTCCTGCAGCGTGCCATAGCGCGTCGTGAGTTCGACGTTGCGGCGCACGGCACCTTCGACCTCCTGCTTGCGGCGGCGCACCTCGTCGAGGCGCTGCTGCAGGCGCGCGGCCTGGGCCTTCTCGTGCTCGTCGACGGGGTTGAGCCCCGCCACGGCGCGCTCCATGTCGAACAGGCCCGTCGTCCAGTGGCCGCGCGCGAGCGCGTTCTCGGCACCTTCGGCGAGGCGGTCGCGCGTCGCGCGCGCCTGCTCGAGGCTGAGTCGCAGCGCCTCGATGCCGTCCTGGAGCTGGCTGCGCGGCCGACCGTCGCGATCGACGAGCGCTTCGAGCACGCGGAACGTGTCGAGCCGCCCGAGCGCGAGCTGCAGCGGCCGCACCGGCACCGGCACGACCCGCAGCCGCTGTTGCGCCTCGGCCAGCAGGTCCCAGGCCTGGTCCGTGAGGTGACCGAGCGCGTGGCTCAAGGTGTCGAGCGCCGGCCCGACCTGCGCGAGGTGGGGGAACTCCTCGTTGAGGTTCACGAGCGTGATCTGCAGGCTGCGCAGGCCGACCGCGCCGCCTGCCTGCTCGCCGCGTGCGTGGTGTTTGCTGGCGGAGGCGGCGTCGACGAAGGTCGTGAGCGGCTGCAGCGCGACCGCGTCCCACAGCGGGCCCATGCGCTCGACGTTGGCTTCGGCGCGCGCGACGCGATCGACGTAGAAACCGAGGCGGTGCAGCTGGTCGCGGCGGCGTGCGACGGTCGGCGAGGAGCCGCCGTAGTGCACGGCCATCTGTTCGATGGCGCGTTCGGCCGCGCGCAGGTCGAGGCGCCGTTCGGCCGCCGTGATCGCCGCGGTCTCGGTCGCGAGTTCCTCGCGCGCCGTCTCGAGCTGCCGCGCCAGGAGCCGCACGAACGCGATCGGATCTCGGTGCAGCAGCGCCACGCTGGCCGGCGAGTCCTCGAGTGGGATGGCGCAACCGCCGGGCAGCGCGAGTGCGACCCTGGCGAGCTGCTCGAGCGCAAGCAGCCACTCCGTGGCCGCATCGAAGTCTTCGGACCTGGCGAGCGTCGTGACGTGCTGGGCCGCGCCGGCCAGCAGCCGGCCCGTGGCCGCGGCCAGGTCGCGGCGCCAGCGCAGCGTCGGGGCGTGGCGCGGGAACAGGCGCAGCACGCGCGCCGCGGTGGCGAGTTCGCGCAGGATCGCCGCGGGGTCGGTGGGCAGCGACGACGGGATCGCGAGCAGGCGCGGCAGGCGGTGCACGAGCCGGCGGCGGCGGTGCCAGGCGCGGTCGTCGCCGGGCGTGGCCGCGCTCAGGCTCGCGGTGGCCCAATCGTCGAGCACGGCCTCCGCCGGATCCTGGTCGAGCTTCGCCGCCAGTTCCTCGAGGCGGCTGGCCAGGGCGGCCGCGCTCGGCCGCTGCGCGGCCTGGGGCGCCAGACAGGCGGCGACGAGCGCTTCGAACTCCGGGTGTTGCGGCAACCGAGCCAGGCCGCCGAGCGTCGCGAGCCACTGCAGGGTGGCGCCGACGCCGTACACGTCGAACGCGGCATCGGGCGCGGCGCCGTCGAGTGCTTCGGGCGGAGCGAACGCCCGGCTGCCACCCGTGAACATCGGTTCGGCCGCCGTCGCCGCGCCGGGCGCGGCGAGCGGGCGGGCGTGTTCGAAGTCGAGCAGCAGCGTCGTCGTGCCCGTGCGCAGCAGGTTCTTGGGCTTCACGTCGCCGTGGCAGATGCCGTGCGGTGCGCCGGTCGCCGTCGTCGCGTGCAAGCGCGCCAGCGTCGCGGCCACGGGCGCGAGCAGCTGGCACGCGAGCGAGCCGGGCAAGGCGCCGCGCTCGGCGACCAGCGCGTCGAGGTTCGTGCCGTGTTCGAAGCGCATCGTCACGCGCGGGCGGTTGCTCGCGACGTCGAGCGCGACGTCGTCGTAGTGCACGACACCGGGACCCGCCGCGAGCCGGCCCATCGCGACCTCGCGTTCGGCGTCGGTCATCGATCCCGACACGAAGATCTTGCCGACGAACAGTCGGCCGCTCGCCGGGTCCGTGCTCGTGAACACGATGCGGGCTGGCGAGCAGTTCAGCAATCGGTCGGCGCCCGCGGTGGTGGCGGAAGGCGGCATCGAGGTCGTGGGTGGCTTGGCACGCGGCGGCCGGGGGCGCAGCGTCCGGTGGCGGGGAGGTGAAGGCTTGCTGGGCGCACCCCGGTGGTGATGGGCGTCCGTAGTGCATGGTAGCAGACGGGATGCGTGGACGCTGGTCCTGGCGGCGGAAATCCGACGGTGGGGCTGCCCATCGAACCGGTGCTGGCGATAATCCGACGATGCCCGTCAGCCTCGAGATCACCGATCGGTCCGGTTCCCGCGACCTCGAAGTCGAGGCCGATTCGTTCTGGATCGGCGGGTTGCGCTCGGGCTGCGAGGTCGTGCTCGATCTCTCGGGCGTGTTCGGGCGCGTGCTCGAGGTCGCGCGCGACGAACGCGGGCGGCTGCGCGTCCGGGCCGAACCGGGCCTGCCGTTCCCGATCCGCTGCGCGACCGGCAACATCGGGTCCCGCTTCGAGAACTTCCTCGACGGCGACGTGCTGAACCTCGGGCCCGCGCTCGTCAAGCTGCGCTACCGCACCGAAGCGACCGGCGAGACGGTGCAGGCGCTCGACCCTGCGGCGTTGACGCCCTCGCCGGGCACGCCGGTCGGGGCGTGGTACCGGACCTTCATGGAGATGGCCGACCATCTCGAAGGCCTCAAGAGCCAGGAGCAGATGGTGACGGCCGCGATGACGGCGATCCTGCGCGCCAGCGGTGCCGACCGCGTGCACGTCGTGCTCGACGTCGAGGACGGCTCGCAGTCGTTCTTCATGAGCCGTCCCGAGGACCGCCGGCCGTTTCGCGTCAGTCGTTCGCTCGTCGAGCAGGTGCGCGAGTCGGGGCGCGTCGTGCACGTGCCGGTGGCCGCGTCCGACCCCGTGGCGCGCACGTTCCACAGCGTGCGCAGCGAAGGCATCTCGGCGGCGGTGGCGTTGCCGATCTCCGCGTTGGGCAAGAGCCTCGGCGTCATGTACGCCGACTGCACGCGCGATGGCGCCGTGCTGTCGGCCGAGGACCTGCAGCGGGTCGCCTTCTGCAGCCGCATCCTCGCGACGTCGCTGGGCAATCGTGTGCTCGTGCACAGCCTGCTCGACCGCGACGCAGTGACGACGGCGGCGCCGCACTGGGCGCTCGAGACCAGGAGTCCGGCCTGCGCCGAGTTCGTGCAGCGCGTGAAGCTCTACGCGCCGGCGGACTACACCGTGCTGCTGCGCGGCGAGACCGGTACGGGCAAGGAGGTCGTGGCGAAGGCGCTGCACGAGATGTCGCGACGCAGCAAGGGACCGTTCGTGCCGGTCAACTGCGCCGCGATCCCCGAGCAGCTCATGGAGAGCATGTTGTTCGGCCACGAGAAGGGTTCGTTCACGGGCGCCATGCAGGCGCGCCGGGGCCACTTCGAGGAGGCGCACGGCGGCACGATCTTCCTCGACGAGATCGGCGACATGGCGCTCGAGCTGCAGGCCAAGATCCTGCGTGTGCTGCAGGACCGCGTCGTGATGCCGATCGGCGGCCGGCGGCAGATCCGCGTCGACGTGCGCATCCTCGCGGCGACGCACCAGGATCTCGAGCGCATGGTCCAGGAAGGGCGCTTCCGCGAGGACCTGTACTACCGTCTGCGCGAATTGGAGATCGTGCTGCCGCCGCTGCGTGAGCGGCGCGAGGACCTGCGCGGCCTCTGTTCGCGCTTCCTGGCCGAGGCCGCTGAAGAGCTCGGCTACGACGAGGTGCCCGGGCTGGCGCCCGATGCCGAGGCACGACTCACGATCGAGCAGTGGCGCGGCAACATCCGCGAGCTGCGGCACGTCATCAAGGGTGCGGCGCTGCGCGCCGGCGGCTCGACGATCGGCGAGGCGCATCTCGATCTCGACCGCCGGCTCGAGGCGAAGCCGCGCGGTGCACCTTCGGCCGCGGCCTCGGCGAGCGACCCCGACGCCGAGGCGGCGACGACGTGGAAGGAACGACTCGAAGCGCAGGAGAAGGAGGCCCTGCAACGCACGCTGGCCGAAGCGAACGGCAACCTGACGCGCGCCGCGGAGCTGTTCGGCGTGCCGCGCACGACCTACCGCGAGAAGCTCGTGCGGCACGGCTTGTTGGAGGCCTGAGCCGCCGCGCGAAGGCGTGCGCGGCGCCGCCGAGACGGGCGCTCGCGGGGCTCGGTTTTGGCGCGATTCGGGCGATACTCGGATGGCGATCGTCGCTACCTTGCTGCCCCTTGCCTTCCCGTCCATCCGAATCGAGAGCCAACCTGACCGTCGTCGGCGATGTGCACCGTTGGTGGCGCAACGGCGACTCGACGTTCCTCGAGCGCACGCACCCGGATCTCGCCCTGTTCGTCGGCGACCTCGGTGACGAGGACGTCGAGATCGCCCGCCACGTCGCGGCGCTGCCGGTCGCCAAAGCGGTCATCCTCGGCAACCACGACGCCTGGCAGAGCTTCGGCCGCCGGACGAGCACGCCGAGGTTGCGCGAGATCCTGTCGATGTTCGGCGAAGACCACATCGCCTACGCGGTTCGCGAGGTGCCCAAGGCCGGTGTCTCGATCGTCGGCGCCCGGCCCTTCTCGTGGGGGGGGCAGAGCCTGCGCAGCCCGGAGCTGTACGACGAGATCTACGGCATCCACACGATGCGGCAATCGGCAGCCGCGATCTTCGACGCGGCGCGGAACGCGCAGCACCGCGACATCGTGATCCTCGCGCACAACGGTCCGCTCGGCCTCGGCGCCGCATCGGGCGACATCTTCGGCAAGGACTTCGGCAAGCCCGGCGGCGACTGGGGCGACCGCGACCTCGCGCTCGCGATCCAACGCATCGAAGGCCTCGGCCTGCGCGTGCGCGCGGTCATCGCCGGACACATGCACCACCGCCTGGCGCACCCGCGCGGCGCCGAGCGCATCCGCTTCGTGCGGCGCGACGGCACGTTGTTCCTCAACGCCGCCTACGTGCCGCGCGTGCGGCAGGCCGACAACGGCGACGAGCTGTCGTACTTCCTGCGCACACAGTGGCGCGCGGGCGAATGCCTCGCCGTCGAGGAGGTCTGGGTCGACGTGCACGGCGACGAGCGCGAGGTCCTCGCACCGAACTTCGTCGAGATCGACGGGCTCGCGCCCGTGGTCGACGAGACGCAGGAGTGAACGGCCCCGCCGGCGATGCACTCAACGCGGCGAGGCGGCGGCCACCTTCTCGACTTCGCGCCAGACCCGCAGCAGGTTGCCCGACCAGATCTTGGCGATCTGCGCCTCGGTGTAGCCGCGCCGCACGAGTTCGCGCGTGACGTTGCGCGTCTCGCTGGCGTCGTTCCAGCCGTCGATGCCGCCGCCGCCGTCGAAGTCCGAGCCGATGCCGACGTGATCGATGCCGGCGACCCTCACGACGTGATCGATGTGGTCGACGAAGTCGTGCACGTTGGCCTTCGGGTACCTGGCGTCGATGTTGGGCAAGCCGTCGCGGTACCTGGCCAGGCGCTGCTCGCGTTCCTCGGGCGAAAGATCCGGCGCGCCGGCGTCGTCGCGGCGGCCGATGCCGCACTCGGCGCGCCACGCGTCGATGGCCTTGGCGCGCTCGGTGTCGGTCTTGACGAACTCGGCGAGCGCCACGCACTGCACGACACCACCCTTCGCTGCGAGCGCGCGCAGCTGCTCGTCGTCGAGGTTGCGCGTGTGGTCGTTCACGGCGCGCGCGCCCGAGTGCGACGCGATGACCGGAGCCCGGCTCAGGGCGACCGCCTGCAGCATCGTGTCGCGACTGCTGTGCGAGACGTCGACCATGATGCCGACGCGGTTCAGCTCGGCGATGGCCTTGCGGCCCAGTTCGCTGAGGCCGCCGTACAGCGGTTCGGCCGGCGTGTGCGAATCGCCGAGCTGCGAGTGCCGGTTGTGGGCGATGCTCATGTAGCGCGCGCCGCGCGCATGGAACTGCGCGATCAGCGACAGGTCCTCGCCCATCGGGTAGCCGTTCTCGATGCCGATGCAGGCGACGAGCTTGCCTTCGGCGTGCAGGCGTTCGACCTCGTCGGGCGTCACGGCCAGACCGATGGTGTCCCCGTGCAGCCGCACCATGCGGTGGATGGCGTCGAACTTGGCGTTCGCCTCGGCCAGCGCCCGTTTGTAGCCACCTTCGGTCAGCTGGCCCTGACCGACGTAGACGATGAAGAACGCGCAGTCGTAGCCGCCCTCGCGCATCTTCGGGAAGTCGACCTGCTGCGAACCGCGCACGCTCGGATCGAAGCGGCGCCGGAACTCCTCGCGCGTCGCCGGATCCTCGGGCAGCGACTCGGGCGCGAGCTGGGGGCTGATGTCCTTGTGCGTGTCGAGCGTGAGCACGCGCGCGTGGATCGCGTCGGCGCGCGCGATCAGCTCGGCCTCTCCGCGCTCGCGATCGGGCTCCTGGGCCGGCAGCGCGCCGGCCCAGGCCGACAGGGTCGTGAGCACGGCGGCGAACGCGAAGGCGGTGGGCGGGTGCATGGTGCCCGCATCAGTAGCACGATGGCCGGCTCGCGACCAGCGCGGGTCTGGCCGCCGGTTCGTGATGGCGCGTTGCCGCGCTTGCGGTCCGGCGTCGGCCGGGCCGGCATGCCGTGTCGCGCGGCCCCGACCTCGGGTAACCTGCGTCGCCATGACCGCGCTCGGCCCCACGGGTTCGCACAAGCTGGATCGCTCCGGCGAGACGACCGCTGCCGGGATCTCGTGGCTGGAGTTCGCTCGCTGCCGCGCCCCGTTCCAGATGCGCTGGCCGTCGGTGTTCGACCTGTGGCGCGCCTCCGACCACTACGCACCGCTGGTGCGGCGCAAGCTCACGATGGCCTCGGTGTTGGACGTCGGCGCCACGGATCGCCTGCACGAGGCGAAGGCGCGCGCGCTGTGGCCCGGCATCGACTACCGCAGCCTCGACATCGATCGCACCAACCGGCACGACTACCACTCGTTCGACGAGGTCGATCGTCAGTTCGATCTCGTGACGCTGATCGAGGTCGTCGAACACGTGCCGCCCAAGGTGGCGGTCGAGCTGATGGCGAACTGCTTTCGCGCCTGCCGCAGCGGGGGCCACGTGCTCGCGAGCGTGCCCAACGTCTTCGCGCCCGGTGTGCAGCACGAATGGACGCACATCGCGGCGCTGCACTACATGGACATCGCGGGGCTCGTCGCGTGGTCGGGCTTCGAGGTGATCGATCTGGCGCGCGTCTACATCGCGGGCTGGAAGCAGCGTCTGCTGCACGCGCGGTTGCTGCACGCGCTGCATCGTGCGCTCGGCGTCGACTACGCGCAGTCGGTCGTCGTGCTCGGTCGCAAGCCGTAGAGCGGTCTCGGCGCGCGTGCCGTCACTGCACGAGCACCGACAGCTCGGCGCACGACGCCCACGCCCGTCCGCGCACCTCGCGCATCGCGACGAGCTCGACGTAGCGCAGCCCGGGCACCGCGGCGAACTCGACGACCTGCGGCACGGGGTTCTGTTCGATGCCGGGGAACGTGCCCTTCGCCAGCAGCTGCCAGGTCTTCCCGTCGGTGCTGCCGTGGAACTCGTAGTCGGCGATCGTGCCGTTGCTGCCGTCCGTGCGCGGCTGGTAGACGAAGCCGTTCACGGTCACGGTGCGGCCGAGGTCGATGGCGAGATGGTGCGGCGGTCCCGGGCCGTCGGGCGACCACCGCGTGTGCCAGTGCGTGCGCGGATCGCCGTCGAACGCCTTCTCGGCCGCCTCCTGGCCGCCCTGTTGGCTCGAGCAGTCGAGCACCTTCCAATCGCGCGTCGCCATGCCGAACCGCACCGCGGTCTCGAGCGCCGTGCCGAGCGCCAGCGCGCGGCCCTGCCCGCCAGCGAACACCGCGGCGCGCACGGTGCCGCCGTTCGGCAGATCGATGGGCGCCCCGTAGAGCGCGGACGTGGTGCCCACCGGCGAGCCGTCGAGCGTGTAGCGGATCTCGCCCGCATCGGCCGTGATCGTGACCAGGCCGTGCCGGTTGCGGTGCACGGCCGGCGGCTGCAGCAGCAGCGGCCGCCGGTAGAACGAGAAGCGGGCGACCTTGGGCGCACCGCGGCTCTGTTCGATCCAGTAGCGGAACCCATCGCCCGTGATCGGTTTCGTGCGCAGCAGCCGCCGCATGCCGATCGTCGTGCCGCGCGCGCACTGCCGCCAGCCACCGTT